>CAYTWI010000105.1:0-12549 GCA_964442045.1 uncultured Bifidobacterium sp. | reverse complement strand
GATAGGTACAGATAATGGTATAATCAAAATAGCAAGACAGAAATTTCCTTTCACAATTTTCAACACCCAGAAAAAACAAAGTGATAATTATATCAGAGCTTTATTTTATGACCAAGACCATTCCTTATGGGTTGGTCATAAAATGAATTCCGTTAACAAAATTTCTTTTTCAACTGACTTTAGCCAATTTGTAAACACTTCATTAAAAAAAACATCAGCTATTTATAGAGGTGCAACTTTTAACACCTTCATAAAGCTAAAAAACGGAGACATCCTTGCAGGTGGACTTGAAGGAATATTTATAATAAAAAAGAACTCCTCTACCGTCAAAAGTTATCACCCGGAAATTCTCAAACATTATTTAGAAATATGGTCTTTATTTGAGGATGATACAGGGAGAATATGGTTTGGGGTTAACAGGAAAGGATTGTATATTTTTAATCCCTCAACAGGCAGCCTGGTAAGCTACAGAAATAAAAACGATACCCTAACAAGCAGTATTTGGACAATCTATCCTGATTCAAAAGGTAAAGTGTGGGTAGGTACTTTCTTTGGGTTATGGTATACAGAAAACCCAAGTAGTCAACTACCAGTCTTCACCCAACTTTCAAAAGGGAATAATAATATGTTTTTACATGGTAAGCATATTTGGCAATTACTTGAAGACAATGATAAAATCTGGATTGGAACTACAGATGCCGGACTAAGCTATCTTGACAAAAACGGTAACATTTATGATGGAAAAAGGCTAGGATTTACCTACAATCAAGTTAGCGGCTTATTGTTGGACAATAAAAAAATCTATGGGTAAGTACCATGAATGGAATTTATAGTATTGAAAAAAAAGGAGCTATCAAACACTTTACAGAAGATGATGGACTACCAAGTAATGATTTTAGTTTTAAAGCATGTGCCAGCTATAAAAATGGGTATTTATTTTTTGGAACAAAATCAGGAATAAGTTACTTCCACCCCGACAGTATTCTGTCAAAAGTAAGTATTAGTCAAAAAGTACATATCAGTTCATTAAACATATTAAACAAATCAGAATATACCGACCCTGATTCAAGCCAAATAGACTTATCGTATAAAGATAATTTTTTTACAATAAGTTTTTTTTTACCGGATTATCATAGCATTTATCGAAACATATATCGTTACAAACTTTTGGGATTAGACGATACCTGGCGATATTGCGATTACCACTCTCCTACAGCTTACTATACCAATGTGCCTTCGGGTAAATACACTTTTATTGTTCAGGCTGCCAATTCCGAAAATAATTGGTCAAACGAATATGCACAGCTTAGTTTGTACATCAACCCTCCTTATTGGAAAACATGGTGGTTTTTACTTTCCATAATTACGTTTATTTCTTCCACGGTGTTTTTACTGTTAAGATATAGGCTAAAACAATTGGTAATAAGAAGAACTGAGAAACATAAACTGAATAAAACCATTGCAGAACTCGAACTTAAGGCATTGCAAGCTCAAATGAACCCACATTTTATCTTTAATGCCATTAACGCTATTCAACACTTTATCATTAACCAAAACGTGAGAGATGCAAATAATTATTTATCCAAATTTGCACAATTGATGCGACTGTACCTCGAATCATCCAAAAACAAATTTATTCCCCTTTCACAAGAAATTTTACTGCTGACTTTATACCTAGAACTGGAAAAACTCCGTTTCAGCGACAAAATGGACTATTCTATTCATACTGATGCTAACTTAGATATAGATTCGGTTGATATTCCGTCTATGCTTCTGCAGCCTTTTATTGAAAATTCAATTAACCATGGAATAGCAGGTTTAAAAGACCGTAAAGGTTTTATTGAAATCATCATTTCACAGCAAAACGATCAATTATTTATTATTATCGAAGACAATGGAATAGGAATAAAAAAGTCTGAGGAACAACAGACTAATTATATTCATACCCATAAGTCGAGAGGAATGCAAATAGTTAATGAACGAATTGATACTTTGCAGCAATTAGAAAATCGAAAAATTGAAATAAAAATCGTTGATAGACTAGCTGATAATAACCCGATCAATAGTACTAGTGGAACACGAATTGAAATAGCTATAACATTAATATGATAAAGGCCTGTATTATTGATGACGAAGAAAAAAGCAGACAAACACTAAAACAATTAATTGAACAATATTGTAATGGGGTGCTCGTAATTTCGGAAGACAAAGATGTTGAGACAGCTTACCAAAGCATAACAAAACATAAACCTGATATTATATTTTTAGATATAGCTATGCCGGGTGGTTCAGGTTTTGATTTACTTAAAAAGTTCAGTAAAATTGATTTTGATGTAATATTTGTTACCGCTTACGACCATTATGCACTACAAGCCATAAAAATAAGTGCACTCGATTATTTGTTAAAACCAATTAATATTGATGAGCTGATAGCAGCAATAGAAAAAGTAGAGCAAAAACAAGCATTGAGAAATGTTTCAACACACATAAACCTGTTGCTTGACAACCTGATTACAAAAAATACCAACAAAAATAAAATAGCTATCCCATCCAATAATGGTTTTGAGTTTGTACGCCTCGATGATATTATCCATATTGATGCCGATGGAAGTTATACCCGTTTGGTATTAAACAATGGCAGTAAAATACTCACCTCATATCATCTAAACGAGTACGAAGAACTTTTGCCTAAGGATACCTTCTTCAGGTCGCACCACTCACATATCATAAACCTTGGTCACATAAAAAAATATGTAAAAGGCGATGGTGGTCATGTGGTGATGAGCGACAATTCAAATGTTGATATAGCCAAAAGAAAGAAAAAAGAATTCCTCGAGCGCTTTAATGTGGTATAACCATAAAGCGTAATAATTGATTATTGTACTTTAGCTATTTTTTGCCACCTGCAAAAAACAGCTTCCCACCTGCGGTTTTATACTTACCGCCTGCATTTATTTCTAAAATTAATTGTATTCTATTGCCAACTTAGTAGTGCATTAGCTGCAGCAAACATGCAAATGGCAGATACCGAAAAGCCTGAATAGAGTAGGTACAAGAAACTAAATATAAATTTTATGAAAATGTTAAAATTAAATGCAATAATATTATTAATCGCACTAAGTGCTTACTCTTGTAAAAAAGAAAAAGAGAGTATCACATCAACTCAAAAGTCTGTTTCAACAAATGATAATTCTTATAGTGTTGATTACAGTAACCCAATGGACTATGTTGGGCAACTTCACAATAATGCAGTACTATATGCATTAGACCATCTGGATACAATTCCAGATACCACTATGACTAAATATTTAGTTTATCAGTATACTGATGCTCAAACTGCTGGCCCTGAAATACCAAACGAATTAAGTAGTGAATGTTCTACAATGATTAATGATATAGTTGATTTTATACATCAATCTTCTTATGAAGACCTATCTTCATTTGATCAAGGCTTGCATCAATTTGACCTTGATGCTGAAAGCCTAATTTTGTCAGAACGAAATGCAATCTATGCTATGACATCTGTTGCAAGACATAGTGCAAGATTGTGGGCTCCTGAGGAATATAACGGTTTAGCTGGTTGGAGCCACTGCCCTCCTTGTATTGAATATCGCCCACTAACTAACCAAGAATGGTGGAACACAGTCGCTTGGGATGCTGTAGGTGAAACACTTGGTGTTAATGTGAGTGTAGGTGCAAATGGAAGTATAACTTTTGGAATACCTTCAAGTTCAAATAATGCAAATTGGGGGCCTGGCATTGGAACAGCTGCTGGTGTTTCTTTAATGGTAATGCTAAATTACATGTTGAATTAATTTGAACAAATATGAGAACAAATTCTTTAAAATAACTGTAGCTTTATTCTTCATAATATTATTATTAAAATAAGTAGTAAAGGCACAAATTGCCACACCAAGTGGTGTAATTCAAACAAGCCTAGGAAATAAAAGTGTTGGTATAGATAACATTCCCGCTATCCAATAAGTTCGTTATAAGCAATGTATTGTCGAATAATGGAATGCTTTAATTAGCTATTACAAACAATCAGGTTGGTGATAGATGATGAGAAAGTTTTCATCAGAAAGTTTATTATGGATTAAACGTATAGTTTAATTAAGTACAGAAAAAGCTGTTTCAATGTTAATTGAAACAGCTTTTTTGTTAATGGTTTAACAATTTAAAAAATTATCCCACCTACAAAAAACACCTTCCCAACTGCGTATTAATATTGACCGCCTGCATTTATTTCTAAAATTAATCATATTCTATTGCCACCTTAGCACTGCATTAGCTGCAGCCAATATGCAAAAGGCGGATACTGAAAAGCCTAAATAGAGTAGGTATTATTATAATAATTAAATAAACATGAAAACAATTACAATCTCTAAAACAATATTAGGAGTATTACTTTTTATTTCTGTCAACAACATAAATGTACTTAAAGCCCAAACATTAGATTGGCAATTGGTAAATTTTGGTCCAACAAGGCGAATGGAAAATGTTGAAAAGGGCTTAACCCATTTTCACCTTTATCAAGCAAATTTTAAACGGTTTGTACTTACTAATGAAGTTATTTCTACGGTTCCTGGTTTTAGTAAGCAAAATTACCCAGTATTTCTTGGTGAAGGCTGTGCTGGTAATTTTAATAAAAGCTTCCTAACAAATGCATCAGCAGTAAAATCTTCATTTCACTCACAAAATGTTAACGGATCTAGTTTTAGCGGCTCTACATTCCAAGACTCCGATTGGGGTCAGAATATACAAAGTTACGTTAATAGAGCAAAAACGGTATCTTTTGTTGTCAATCAAATAGCTCTAAAAAGAGATGTAGCATATGTTGGAGGTGATGGTGGTTATGCAGGTAAATACTACCTTCAATTTAGTGACTCAGTACTAAAAAATAATGTAACAACCATTACAGATGCATTAGAAAAAGTAAAATTGTTACGTGGAGTATACTTTACATATAAGCCGGATTCTTGTGATGATTGTGATACTAATGCCGTTATACAAAATGACGAAACTACTCATATGGGATTAATAGCCCAAGAAGTCGAACGAATAGTACCTGAAGTAGTACGTGACCAATATACTGGATATAAAGCAGTATCATACGCTAACTTGGTTGGATTGCTAATTGAAGCTATAAAAGAATTAAATAACAAAATAGATGATTGCTGTAACGCAGCAGGTGTGACATCGGGAATTAATAATGTAAGTGTGCAAAAAAAACAAACTGAAAATTTATTGTTTCAAAATAACCCAAACCCTTTTAATAGTTCTACAGAAATAAAATTCTATGTGACAGAAAAATCCCAAAATGCATCTATTTTAATATTTGATATGAATGGAAAAGAAGTAAAGAAATTTAAAATAATTCAAAAAGGTAATAACTCAATAACAATTTCAACAAATGAACTTCCAACAGGTATGTATTTTTACACTTTGTTCATAGATGGGAAAGACATTGATACAAAAAAGATGATACTGACGAGCGAATAGTAAGCTAAATAGAAGTTAAACTAACATATAGGTGGTTTCTCAACTGTGGGTCTAGCTTTGTGCCAACCGCCAATGTGTCCTAGAGTTCTATAGATGCCTATAAAATTATCGTCTTCAATTTGGCTAACATTTATCAAACGGGCTAATACTTTTAAAGCCTTGCGGGCTTCGATTATCAGTGCTTTAGAGTGGGTTTTGCCATGCTCGGCTATTACTTTGTAGTGGTTTTTCACATCCATCGTCAATAGCGCTGCACTCGCTCGCATTTTGCGAGTGAACATATTGGTAAGCCTATGGCTAAAACATCTAAAAAGAAAATCCCCAAACCTGATTACAAGTTTGGGGATTTTTTGTAGTCCCTGAAGGACTCGAACCTTCGACCTACGGTTTAGAAAACCGTTGCTCTATCCAGCTGAGCTAAGAGACCAAATCAGAGGCAAATAAAGCTAATTTCAATCTTGATTACAAAATTATCAACTAAGCAATTTGCAAATTTCTGTTTCTGAAACAGTTTAAATTAAACCCTCAGCAAAGCCAAGGGCTTAATTCAAATTTTTAAATATTATTCTGATACTACTTCTACTTTAATAGTAACTGAAACTTCACGGTGTAAGTTTACAATAGCTTCGTAGCTACCTAATACTTTTACATCATCAATTTCAATTTTACGTCTATCAATATCAAAGCCTTTAGCTTTTAAAGCTTGTGCTACCTGAAGTGGAGTAATAGAACCAAATATTTTTCCATTTGCACCTGCTTTAGTTGCAATTGAAATAACCATGTCTTTCATGCTTTCGCTCGTAGTTAAAGCATCAGCTTTCATCTTCTCGCGTTTCATAGCACCCTGACGGTTGTTTTCTTCCATCATTTTCAAGTTACCAGGTGTAGCCATAATAGCCATACCTTTAGGAAATAAGAAGTTATTTGCATAACCATCTTTTACTTGAACAACTTCACCTTGTTTACCAAGGTGTTTCATGTTTTCTTTTAAAATAATTTTCATCGCTTGTTTTCTCCTTCAATTTAAATTATTTAATCATATCTCCTGTAAAAGGTAAAACTGCGATGTGACGGGCACGTTTAACAGCTTGCGATATTTTACGTTGAAACTTTAAAGATGTTCCGGTTAATCTGCGAGGTAAAATTTTACCTTGGTCGTTTACAAATTTCAATAAGAAGTTTGCATCTTTATAATCAATATACTTAATACCATTCTTTTTAAAGCGGCAGTATTTTTTGCGCTGAATTGCATCCGGAGTAGTATTAAATACTGAAGAACCAGTATATTTTTTTTGTGCTTTTGCCATTACTTTTTAGCCTCCTGTTGTTTAGTGGTATTCTTACTTTGATTAAACTCGCCATTACGTTTACGTACGTTGTAATGAACTGCATGCTTATCTAAAGCAGTAGTTAAAAAACGCATAATGCGTTCATCGCGTCTGAAAGCTAATTCGAAGGTACTCACAAAAGAAGCCGGTGCTTTGTACTCATAAATGTGGTAAAAGCCAGTACTTTTCTTTTGAATAGGGTAAGCCAATTTGGTTAACCCCCAGTTTTCTTCATGAATCAGCTCTCCGCCATTTTCCGTAATTAATTTACGGTATTTGGCAACAGCGTCTTTCAGCTGTTCGTCAGAGAGTACGGGTGTGAAAATAATCACAGACTCATAGTTGTTAAGGACAACACTCTCTACTTTTTTTGTTTTGGTTGTTTTGGTTGCCATTTAAACTGTTTTTTATTTTTTAGGGCTGCGAAAATAAATTTATTATTTGTTAATCCAAACTATATAACCCAAAAAGTAATTAATTTTTGGAACGTACTCTTGTATACTACTGTATTTTTAATACTTTTGGCTACCCTTATTTGCCATGAGAACCCTTTTTTTATTAGTATTTATCTATTTTATTCAACTTAAAGTACATGCCGATTTCGACCCAAAAGCAGCATGTGAAATATTACAAGAGCAGCGCTTGGCTAAAAACGATGAAAAAGCAATACAAATAGCCGACTCAATTATTAGTAATACAGAAGATAAAAAGAAATACCCCGATGTTATTTTTACTTCCTATTTCTCAAAAGCCGAAATTTACCAGTTCAGAGGCGACCCGGAACAAGCCATAAAAAATTTAATTGAAGCCTCTAATTATCTTCATTTAATTTCAAACAAAGCATTTGTATACAGGTATTACCAATCGCTGGGTGTTGCTTATTACGCTGAGCAGGATTACGAAAGTGCTTTAAAACAGTTTTATCTATCAATATACTACTGTAAACTGGCAACCCATTTTCGCGACCGTTATTGGGTACAAAACAATTTAGATAATATAGGGCTTTGTTACTTCAAGCTTCAAAACTACAAACGGGCAGAGTATTATTACAGAAAAGCAATTAGCGAATCAAAAAAAACAACTAATTCACAAGGTATGGTTGTGGCAATGACTAATTTAGCTAAACTTTACCTTACCCAAAATAAAACAAACAAAGCTATTGCTCTTTTTAAAGAAGCCATTGCTATTAATAATACTGCCCAAATTTTCTTACCTGACCTGAATGCCGAAATAAACATCAGTCTGCTAGGTATTTATATTGAACAATTCAACCATCTTAAAGCTGTTGAACAGATAAACCTATTAGACTCCGCTAAACAACATTTTAGTCAAAAAAACTTTGCTGATTATTATTTAAATCTGGCTAATTACCAATTTGACAAAAAGGATTATAAAAATGCCTACAAAAACCTCATACAATCCAAACATATATTTGATAGTTTAAACCAAGCTAACAAAAAAATAAACTTAACCTCCAAAATTTTCGAAAACTACCAGGAAGAATACACCAAAGCCGAATATAAAACACTCGAAGAAAATGAAGAAATTGCTTTTATTATTCTATATATAGCCATACTACTGGTTATTATTATTGTATTTTACGTTGTTATCTCCCAAAAAATAAAAACAAAAAATAAGCAACTTAAAGAGTTAAACGACCGTTTAATTTTAGAAAAACAAAAACAAGAACAACTAAATATACAACTTCAAAATTCTGTTGATTTAAAAGACTATTCTATTGCCACCATTGCCCACGATATAAGGAACCCCCTTGGTAGCATTAAGCTATTAGCCGAAATACTAAAACGAGATATAGCTGATGAAAGGGTAAACAAAGACGATTTTGAAGAATGCTTTGATATGATTCATAAAAGCGCGGTAAATGGGTTAGATGTAATTAATGAACTATTAGAAAGTGCTAAAATAAACAACATAAAGGAAATAAATAAAGTGCCCCTCAACCTTGACGATGTTTTAGCCAATGTTTTAAACGACTTAAAACAAGTAAGTATTGAGAAACAAATTTCCATTGAAATTGAAACCATAGAAAAGCCTATAATTGAAGGAGACCCTATTAAACTTTACCGTGTATTTGAAAACTTAATAAGCAATGCTATTAAATTCAGCTATCCAAAGTCAAAAATAAAAATTACCCTTTCCAACCAGGATTCGGAAATAGTAGTAGCTATTAAAGACAACGGCACAGGTATAGATAGTGAGCATCTAAGTTCATTATTCAATCCTTTTAATAAACACGCCAAGCAAGGCACAAGCGGAGAAAAAACCATAGGTCTGGGTTTATCAATAACCAAAAGAATAGTAGAAATTCACCATGGTAAAATTTGGGTAGAAAGCAAACTAAATGAAGGCAGTGTTTTTTACGTGGCACTCAAAAAATAAATATGACTACAATGAACACATTAAAAGATAAACATGATGCATTCGAACGTATGTTAACCATCATGGATGAGTTAAGGGAAAAATGCCCGTGGGATAAAAAACAAACCTTTGAAAGCTTGCGCCATTTAACCATAGAAGAGACTTATGAGTTAAGCGATTCCATTATAACCAATAATCTGGGCGAACTAAAGAAGGAGTTAGGCGATGTTTTATTACACATTATTTTTTATGCCAAAATAGCCAGTGAGCAAAACGAATTCGACATTGCAGACGTAATGAATACATTATGCGAAAAGCTAATTGTTAGGCACCCGCACATATATGGAAATGTTGTGGCAGAAACTGAAGAACAGGTAAAAGAAAACTGGGAACAAATTAAGCTGAAAGAGGGTAACAAATCAGTGTTAAGTGGCGTAAGTGCAGGTATTCCAAGTTTAGTAAAAGCCCTGCGTATGCAGGAAAAAGCAGCACAGGTTGGTTTTGACTGGGAAACACCGGAACAGGTTTGGGCCAAAGTAAACGAAGAATTAGAAGAGTTTAAGCACGAGCTATCCATACCCAATAATCAAAAAAAATCAGAACAGGAGTTTGGCGATTTGCTTTTTTCGCTGGTTAATTTAGCTCGTAAAAACGGGATAAATCCGGATAATGCATTGGAATACACCAATCAAAAATTTAGAAACCGATTTATGTTTATTGAAGAACGGGCAAAAACCATGGAAAAAAATTTAACCGACCTCAATTTAACGGAAATGGATCTTATTTGGAATGAAAGTAAACAACAGGGACTCTAAATATTTAACTGGCGGCTTTTCTATTTAAGCTGCAAAACAAGCCTCGTAATAGCCCTTTAAAGTAAGTCTTATGTTTTATTTTAAAGCATATAAAACAATTTATTTCATTAAATGTATAACCGAATTCACAAAAATTTCGTTTTTTCCATTTTTTATGTTTTAATTTGCAGGCACATATGAGTAATTACGCAAAAAAAGTAAATTTAATATTAATAGCATTTTCACTTATTGCTAATATTAATGTTATGGCACAAAAAAAGATGCCATTTAGTATTTACCTTAATGCTAACTATGCATACACCGTTTTTGACGTAAATACTGCTAAAGCCGGATTTGGCGAATTTGGTGTTAGATTTAATGCAATTGATGGTCTTCAGATAGGATTGCAAGCCACGTATCACCAATTTACAAAAGACAAATTTGATTTACAGGCTGTAAGTTTATATTCAACAACTTTAATGGGTGCTGAGTTAAATGCTTTATATGAGTTTAAATTACAAAACGACATTTTTGTTGGGCCGGGATTAGGCTTTAACGTAAGTACTTTTAAAAACGAAACGACTTTTAACAACGAAGTAAAAGTTTCAAGTAATTTAACCAAACCTATTTACGTATACAGACTTTTTGTTAATGCCAGAAAAGCATTAACCAGTAAATTTGATATTCAAGGTGGTCTTTCATGGAATATGCCACAGTCTAAATACATGGAAGGTGTAGCATTACAGAAAAAAGGTTTTGACACCGATAATTTCTTAGGTATGCACGTAGGAGTTGTTTACCACTTTGGTTCCAAAGTTCCTAAGCGATTCTCACGTTCAAGAAGATTGCGTTGTCCAAGATTTTAATAAAAAAAGCGATGAAATTTCATCGCTTTTTTTAGTTAATTTCATCATAACTATCCCACGATCGGATAGTGAAACCAACGAATATAGTTCTTGGTTCATTATCGTACGATAAGTTCAATACAAACCTGCCATATATTGGAATGCAAGTACCGATGGTAAATGTTGGCAATATTCGTGCATCCTGCTTTTCCTCAATCCAATATTTATTAGGGTCAAATTTCTCCTGATACTCCTTATACACCTTCTTTTTAGTTATACCCATACCAATATACAGCGGTATTTTAGGCGTAAGCGTTATCACCAGCGAAGGAGCTACCAAATAAGCATAGGAAACACTTTGTTCACCTGTAAATAAATTATTAGCCCTGATAGAGTCTAAAAATGGCTGGTCGCCTGCTTTACCTCTTACCGGCTCCATAAAATCCTTGATACCAAATCGGTAACTGATAGCAAAACCCACTTTTTTAAAAAAAACATGATTCCCCCCTACCATTAGTTGTTCTGAGGGAATAGCTCCCATGCCAAAACAATTGTAGGCAATAAATTTTTGCATATGGGTTTTGTTTTCCCTATTAGCATATTGAGCAAATATCTGAGAAGTAAAAATAATAAATAGTCCAAATAATATATTTTTTTTCATAGCGGGCGAAAATAAAATTTATAATATAATCTAATAACTATTATTTCGCAGATTATGCGAATAGATATAATTACCTTACACCCTCCTTTAATTGAAAATGTATTTAACCACTCCATTTTAAAAAGAGCACAGGAAAAAGGAATAGTAGAAATTATGTTGCATAACCTGCGCGATTATGGACTGGGCAAACATAAACAGGCTGACGATTATGCTTTTGGTGGCGGAGCTGGTATGGTTATGATGATTGAACCCATTGATAATTGTATAGAAGCCCTGAAAGCAGAACGTACCTACGATGAAATTATATACATGAGCCCCGATGGAGAAGAATTTGTGCAATCAACTGCAAATCAATTATCATCCTTAAAAAATATTATTCTTTTATGTGGACACTATAAAGGTATTGATGAACGCATAAGACAATATTTAGTAACCAAGGAAATTTCAATAGGAAATTACGTGCTTACCGGGGGCGAACTAGCTGCTGCAGTCATTGTTGATGCAGTAGTACGTTTAATTCCGGGCGTTTTAAACGATGCCCAATCGGCATTAAGCGATTCGTTTCAGGACGATTTAATAAGCCCACCCGTTTACACAAAGCCATTTGAATACAAAGGCTGGACCGTTCCTGAAATACTTTTAAGCGGCCACCAGGCCAAAATAGAAGAATGGAAAATGCAGCAATCTATTGAAAGAACGAAGCAAAGAAGACCTCGTTTACTTAAATAAACTGGGCTTCAAATATTTTTAAATTATTTGAAGAAAAAATATTTGCATTTTTATAAAATAGACTTACTTTCGCAGTCCAATTTTTTGACCAGAATAGTTATGAATTATACAGAAGCAATAAAATTAGTTGAATCAGAATTTACAACAGGAAAAACTTTTCCTACATTTAAAGCTGGTGATACTATAAACGTATATTACAAAATCAGAGAAGGTGCTAAAGAGCGCATTCAGCAATATCAAGGTGTTTGTATCCAACGTAGAAATTCTAGCATTGCAGAAACTTTTACAGTTCGTAAAATGTCTAACGGTGT
>CAYTWI010000104.1:0-12579 GCA_964442045.1 uncultured Bifidobacterium sp. | reverse complement strand
TGCTGCTAATACCTTTTCATCAACAATACCTTTTGTACGTAATTCTTCAATCAGTCTCTTTCTTGCACCTTTGTCTTTATATGTATCAATCATTGGCATGGCAAATTACGCAAGCCTGTTTAAACTAATTAATTATTTTTTTTGTTAGAAACATTTGCCATGTTAATATTTTATTAGCTAGTACACATTACTATAAAATAGGGCAAAGTGTATATTTTATAGGTTAAAAAAAATGTCGCTGTTTACAGTTTAAAACCTGCTAATGATTAAGTAATAGTATTTGCCAATAGATTTGTTTTCGTTAATCAAACAACGAAATACTCACATGATTCAAATTGGTATTGCAGGTGCTAATGAACTTAGTAAAAAACACATCGAAAAGATTTTAGAGATAAAAGATTTTAGATTAGTTGGATTTTACGACCATGATGAACAAAGTAGCAATTTAATTGCTAACAGTTATGGGCTTACCCGGTTCGACTCTTATAATGATTTAATTAAGCACACTGATGCAATAGATATTTTATCGCCAGTTGGAACACATTATAATTACGTATCAAAAGCCATCAAAAAATGCAGGCATGTGTTTGTAGACAAAGTATTAAGTGAAAATTTAGATGAAGCTAAAGAGTTAGCCAACCTGGCCCACGAGGCTAATATTCAGTTATATGTAAGCAGGTATGAAAGATTCCACCCCAACTTTCAATTACTCAAAAAACTACTTAATAATCCTTTATATATTGAGTCTTCTAAATTTGATCCGCATATTATTAACCTTTCAAGCGAAGATTTAGTTTTTGATTTATTACTAAACGAATTGGAATTGGTTTTAAACATTGTAAAAGCAAACGTATTAAAAGTAAGAGCAACGGGAGCATGTATGCACAGCGACAGAATTGATTTTATTAATGTACGCTTAGAGTTTGACAATGGTTGCGTTTATAATATGGTTGGAGGTAATTTCAAATCAGAACAACGCAATAAAATAAGGTTCTTCCAAAAAAATAAGACTTACGGATTTGATTTAAATAATTTTAAAATAACGCTTTTAAACTCAAGTGATGCCCTGGATGAAAAACACAGTGAGCAGATTTTAAAAAATACAGGAAAAAATCAAACTGAAATGATTAAGCGCGAACTAGAACATTTTGCTCAAAATATCAGCCAGCAATCATTAAGATTACGCAGCTACTACGACAATTATCAGGCTATTGAGGTGGCCCACAAAATAATTGAAGACTTAAAGAAACACCAACTTTAATAAAACCGAAACTACAACCTAAGTATAATATTATTTGACTTATATAAAAATAAGGTCAAAATACTATTATCTATGTTTCTTTTTAGGCAATTCTCTTACCTTTGGCATTCGTTTATGATAACTAACAAAGGTATACCTATCCTCTTATTTCTATTTATTGTTTCCTGTTCGGTAGAGAAGGCAACCATTCCGTCTTACCTGTATATAAACAAATTTAAGTTAGAAACAGTTAATACACCCACCTTTCAGGGTGATACGAGTAGCGATATAGTAGATGTATGGCTATACCAGAATGGCGAATTTATAGGCTCTTACGGACTACCTACATATATTCCTATCATTGATAAAAATAAGAAAAACTTAACCTTAAGAGGTGGCGTTAAAAGGTCTGGTCAGGATGACCAACGCTTACAATACCAACTTTATGATGATTTTAACATAACTGCTGAACTTAAAGAACTGGCTAATGATACTATTAAACCTGTTGTAAAATACTTAACTTACTGTAAGTTTCCTATTGTTCAGGATTTTGATGGCAGCTTAAGTTTTTTCACCATTTATAATGCAAAGCCCGGTGATACTGTTACTTTTGTTAATGATAACAAAGCATGGAAATCAGGTAATAATTCAGCTAAAATTAATTTATCAGATTCTACTTCAAAAATTGATTATATATCAAAAGAGCTTTCCAATTTGCCGGCCAATGGAGTTCCTTTGTTTCTGGAAGTTGATTATAATGCTACAAATACTTTTGATATTGGACTTAACGTTATATATACAAATGGTGAAAGTCGTGCCTATAGTGTTTACAGTCCTAATTCCAGCGGAGGTACATGGAAAAAAGCTTACGTAGATTTGGCAACGGAAGTAGGCTCAGAAATAGCTCAAAGAGGAACAGGAACAAAATTTCAGATATTTTTCAGGGTTCAGAGAAATACACAAACAGGGCTTGACGATACACAACTTTTATTGGATAATATTAAACTGATTCATCTTTGATACGCAAAAGAAATTTACATACATTACTTTCTATTATCATTGATGCATTGACCGCAGCAATAGCATGGTCAACGTTTTATGCATACAGAAAAGTGTTTATTGAACCCACTCTTTACGGTGAGATGGAAATTGTTTTGGATAAAAATTTCTTTCTAGGCCTTTTTTATGTTCCCATATTTTGGGTAATCCTTTATTATCTGGCTGGTAATTATAAAGATGTTTGGAGAAAATCGCGTATAAAAGAGCTTTCAAAAACATTCAGTGTTACAGTTATTGGTGTGATGCTGCTATTCTTTACCCTTTTATTGGATGATGCTGTTTATAATTACCAAGCCTATTACAGAACTACTATAACCCTTTTTATACTACATTTTAGCATAACAGTATTTTTTAGGCTTCTTTTTACTACATATATCATTAAAAAGCTGCGTGATAAGGAACTTGGTTTCAACACTATTGTAATTGGTAATAACGATAAAACCTTTGCCTTGATAAAAGAAATAACACAAAAGTACAATGCACAGGGATTTATTATAAAAGGGTTTGTAAGTGGAAATAATTTCAAGGCTACAGAACACAGGCTGTCAAAAATGTTTCCGGCATTAGGGACTTATAACGACTTACCTGAGATTATTAAAAAATATGATATAGAAGAAATTATTATTGGAGTAGAAAGTACCAACCATGTTGAACTGAATGAAATTACCAATATTTTAGAAGACCAAAATGTTGCCTTAAAAATTATTCCTGATGTATACGATTTGCGAAGTGGCTCTGTTCGTTTAGAAAATGTAGTAGGAACCGCCTTAATAGAAATCAACCAGGATAAAATGCCTCAATGGCAAAAAGTAGTTAAAAGGTGTATTGATATTGTTATTTCCCTGTTTGTTTTAATTGTTTTGTCACCCGTTTTTTTATTTGTCGCTATCGGTGTAAAGCTAAGCAGTCCGGGCTCTATTCTGTTTAAACAAATCAGGATTGGTTACAAAGGCAAACCATTTAACATACTTAAATTTAGAAGCATGTATGTAAATGCGGAGCAATCAGGACCAGCCTTATCAAGTACTAACGATAGCAGAAGAACTACCTTTGGCGTATTTATAAGAAAATACAGGTTTGATGAATTACCACAATTTTATAATGTATTAATTGGTGAAATGAGTTTAGTTGGACCAAGACCAGAACGTAAGTTTTTTATTGATCAAATAATAAAAGTAGCCCCTCATTATAAACATTTACAACGTGTAAAGCCCGGTATTACCAGTTGGGGTATGGTTAAATATGGTTATGCTGAAAATATTGACCAGATGGTGGAACGCTTGCAATTTGATATTTTATATATTGAAAATCGCTCCATAGCTATCGACTTTCGTATTATCATTTATACGGCACTAATTATTCTGCAAGGGCGTGGTAAATAAAATAAGCCCTTCTTCCCTACAGTCTTTATAAAGTGCTTATTATTTGTTATCAATAAAAGTTTGACTAGCCCAGTTAACACACTAAAACAGTACTCTAAAGTATTGATAACATTACAAATAAAAAAGCCTGCTCAAATTGAGCAGGCTTTATTATAATATAATTGCTACCTATTATTTATTTAGCAATATTTAATTTTTGGCTTGAAATTGAACCGTTAGCTTCAATTTGAACAATATATAAACCATTGTTTAATGAAGAGCAATCAACTGATTGGTTCATTGAATTAATAGTAGTGTTATATACTTCTTTACCATTAGTATCAATAATTCTGATAGAACCAACTGTAGCTGTTTTGAACTCAACGCTGAAATTGTTTCCGGCAGGGTTTGGATAAACGCTGAATTGGTTATTTTCATTTACTTTTTTAACAGCTAAAGGAAATACTGCAGCTGTAGATTGTGATTGCCAGATTTCTTTTTTAGTATCATCTTCAACAAAAACAATAGCTTGTAAGTTACCGAACTCTTCTACTGAATTTTCAGTAGTTAAGTTAATGATATTTGCTGGTTGTCCATCAATTGGTAAACGGTAATTTCCAGGGAACGTAAAGCTTTGGGTAAATGGAACTGCTGTACCTGCAGTAAAGCTGATAGCTGTACCCGCAGCACTTGGTAACATTTTTTTCATTACATTATAAAACTCAGTTTCTCCATTTGTTTTAACATTTTGTAATGTTTTAGTTTCAATTACAGCTATTCTTAATTTTAAGTTTGCAGTTGTAAAAGCTTGTACCGGAGTAACAGTTCCAGAAACAGTAATAGTTTTACCAACTATAGTTTGTGTAGCAGCAATAGCAATTAAAGATGGTTTGGCAGCATATGAATCAAAAGTTGCTTGAGTATAGCTGTTAGCATTATCATTGAAAGAACCGTCAACAGTTAACCAAGGAGCAAAAGAAGCGCCATAGTAAGAGAATCTTGTAGCAGTTTCTGATGTATAATAAGGATCACCAGTACCTGGGAAATTAACTTGGTATTTAATTACATTCCATTTATCAGTATTAGGAGCAATTACATTATCTAAATTAATGTTACCTGGTCTACATGGAGGACAAGTAGATGAAGTGAAAACTTCGTGTAATACTTTACGGGGAATAACTGAATTAAATGCTTCTGTTGATATAGTTAAAGTGTCATTTTTTCTATTTTGATCAACGCTGTTATTCGGATTATCAATCCAAACTTTAATTGTTTTAACACCTGTTGTAGCAAAATTTAATTTAGAAGGGAATTCGAAAGTTTCAACTCCACCTGAATTAGTAGTATTCAAATCAGGTAAAGTACCAGCAACTTTAGTATCACCGTTTACTGAATAATATACTTTAAGTGATGATAAATCTTCAGTACCATAGTTCACTATGGTTCCTTTTAAAGTATTGTCAACGCCTTTTCCAACATAAACAGGAATAGATAGTTTAGTTAAACCTGCATCATACATAGGTTGAGTACCTTCTATGAATTTATAAACAATCATATCAGTTTCAGCAAGTATTGTTAATGTAGTTGCAGTAATAGGATAAGCAAATGCAGCAGTATTACCTAACATAACACCTTGCGTTCCATCAGCATTTTGGTAACCGGCAACACCTGATATAGAACCAGCTTTACCACCATAAACAATATCGAATCCACCGGCTTCATATAATTTAACGGCAGTGAAAAGAATATTGTTACCATCAGGTGCTACACCTTTTTTAGCTAAACCATACCATTGTACTACATGTACTCGGTTAGGAGAGCTACCGTACGTATAACTAAAAACCTGAGAACGCTCTGAAGTATATTGGGTATTAGCAATACATTCCATATCACTCCATAATGCAAAAATTGCACTTTTAGGAGCTGATGCTGAAGGTAAAGCAATCGGTGTATTTTGCGCTGTTGTTGCAGTGCCATCAAAAGTTAAGTAACCATTATCGCTTACTTTGTATGAAGTATATGCTGTACCATTGAAAGTATACGGAAATGGAATTGTGTTTGCACCGGAAAGCACATCGTTTGCCGGTTTGTTTAAAATAACGGAAGTTGATGCTGTGGCAATAAACTGATCATATGCGTCAGTTGAGCCAATTGTTTTGTAGCTCCAGTACTGACTAAAAGCATTTAGACTGCACAACAATGAGCTTAATAGTAATATTTTTTTCATAATTTTTTATTAATTGAGCTCCAATATTAGCTATTTACTAGGAATTACCAAATTTTATGCTTTTATAATTGTCATATTTTATTAACAATTTCTTAAAACAAATCGGCTAAAAACGTGCACACTTCTTCTAAGTATTTCTTATCTGTTTCATCAAAATGTGCAAGTAATTCGCTGTCAACGTCTAAAACAGCTACCACCTCATTTGCTTTTATAATAGGTACAACAATTTCGGAGTTACTGGCTCCACTACAAGCAATATGACCTGGAAATTCATGTACATTGGGTACAATAATGGTTGTTTTGTTTTGCCATGCAGTACCGCAAACACCTTTTCCTAAACGGATAGATGTACAGGCAACCGGCCCCTGAAAAGGGCCCAGGGAAAGTTGGTTATTTTTAACAATATAAAAGCCAACCCACCAAAAGTTAAAAACCTCTTTTAAAGCGGCTGAACAATTGGCAAGATTGGCTATTAAATCATCAGTAGGTAAAAGCAAATGCTTTAACTGAGGAACGAGCTCCTCATACATTTGATTTTTATTACTCCTATCTGATATAATTATGTTTTCTGACAAATTATTTTTTGGTAGTATCAGCAACCTGAGTGCTTACTTCTGCTTCCGCACCAGCTACTTTATTGGTTTCTTCACTTGGTCTTACGCCATCGTTACCACGATTGGTTGAATAATCTTTTTTATCGCCTTTGTATAAATCATTTGCTTTAAGTGTTTTGTCAGCCTCTTCCTGACCATAATGACAAGATGTTAAACTAAGACCTGCAACCAGTGCTAATACTATTGACAATTTTTTCATTCTAATTTTATTGATTAATGCTGCGAATATAAAATTTAATCAAATAAATGCTAATTGATAAAAACTATTTTAAATATGATTATTTTTAACTGCAATTGAATTCATTTCTATGAAAAAACAGCCCATTTGAACTTACCAAATAAATTACTTGACTTTTTTTAATATAGGCTTACTTTTGCAGTCCTAAAAATTTTAGCTTATAATAGCCTTATTATTGCTTAAACAAAGCTAAAATATAGGATTAACTTCTTGTAAATAATGAAATTATCACAATTTAAGTTCAACATTACCGACTCAATGATTGCTAAACACCCGGCCGAAAACCGAGATGAAGCAAAATTGATGGTGTTGGATAGAAAAAAACAAAAAATTGAACACAAAACTTTCAAAGACATTTTAAAATACTTTGGTGATGGAGATACCTTTATCTTAAATAACACCAAAGTTTTTCCAGCTCGTTTATACGGAAGCAAAGAAAAAACAGGTGCACAGATTGAGCTTTTTTTATTGCGTGAGTTAAATAAGGAATCAAAGCTTTGGGATGTATTAGTTGACCCAGCCCGTAAAATACGTGTAGGAAATAAACTATATTTTGGTAATGATGATTTAGTAGCTGAAGTAGTTGATAATACTACTTCTCGTGGACGTACCATCCGTTTTTTACACGATGGAACTGATGAAGAACTTTGGAAATTAATTGAAAAATTAGGTGAAATGCCTATTCCAAAATACTTAAACCGTCCTGTTGAAAAATTAGACAAGGAAAGATTCAATACTATATTTGCTAAAAATATTGGTGCGGTTATACCTCCTACTGCCGGATTGCATTTCACAAAAGAATTAATGATGCGTTTAGAAATAAAAGGCGCTCAATTCAACGAAATTACTTTACATAATGGTTTAGGTGCATTCAGAGCGGTTGAAGTGGAAGATTTAACTAAACATAAAATGGACTCTGAATACTTTAGTATAAGTCCAGAAACTGCTAATGCGGTTAATAAAGCGTTAGATAATAAAAAGAAAGTGGTAGCGGTTGGTAATTCGGTAATGCGTGCTATTGAATCTTCAGTGTCATCAAAAAACAGGTTAAACCCAGAAACCAGCTGGACTGATAAATTCATTTTCCCTTACCATGATTTCAGGATTGCCAATTGTTTAATTACTAATTTTCATCCACCTGAAAGTACTTTAATGATGGCTACTGCTGCCTTTGCGGACTTTGATTTTTTAATGGAAGCGTATAATGAGGCTATTAAAAATAAATACAAGTTTTTAGCTTATGGTGATGCCATGTTAATTATATAATAATAACGAGAGATTGATAAAAAAAGAGGAATTGACTTTAAGTTAATTCCTCTTTTTTATGTTATTAAACCATCGGGAAGCTTTAAATAGATGATTTGTTGCTCGTGATTTATTTCATCAATAAAATCGTCTACAGCGGGTATTAATACTTCTTTGTACCCGTAAGCTGTTTGAAATAATAATTGCCCGGGCATTTCTATCATATCTTGTAACTCTCCTATTTCGCCCATGGTTAAATCAACGAGCTTATAGCCAACTATACTTTCATCAATTTGCTTTTTACTTTTAACGGCTTTGGTTGAATAATAGAAAATATTTCGCCCTATTAATTCCTGGGCCTGCTCAACAGTGTTGTAGTCGCGCAGTTTTACCAGATACTCGTTAGGAACTGTTTGTTTACATTGTTCCATAAAAAAAGGAACAGGTTTTTGATTGAATTCAATCATTACCCATTCCTTTTGTTTTAATTTTTGATTTGAATCAAGCTTTAATTCGCCTGCGGTACCATGCGTTTTAGTAACAGTACCCACAATAATGAAGTCTTTTAATTGCAATGACTTCATTGACTGAATTATTCTGCAGGAGTTTCTGTTGCTTCTGTAGTTTCTTCAGCTGCAGGAGCTTCTTCACTTGCTACTACTTCTTCTTCAGCAACCGGATTAGCAGCAGCCTCTAAAGCAGCTTGTTTTTCAGCAATTTTTGCCATACGGGCAGCATTTGCTTTTGTTTCAGCAGCTAAGCGGGCAGCAGTTGTATCTGTTGCTTTTGATTTTTCTTTTGAAATGTGTGCTTCTACTTTGGCATTTTTCTCATCAAGCCATTTAGCTAATTTAGCATCAGCTTGCTCTTGAGTTAAAGCACCTTTACGAACACCTGCATCTAAGTGGCGTTGTAATAAAACACCTTTGTAAGAAAGGATAGCACGAACAGTATCTGTTGGTTGTGCTCCATTTTCAAGCCATTTAACAGCTCTTTCATTGTTTAATTCAATGGTTGCAGGAACGGTTTGTGGTTTATATGAACCAATTAGCTCAATAAACTTACCATCTCTGGGTGCACGAGAATCTGCCACAACTATGTGGTAGTAAGGTGCTTGTTTGCGTCCATGACGCTGTAATCTGATTTTTACTGACATGTTTTTAAATAAATTAAAGTTATGTGTTTACCATTTAAAATTAAACGGGCTGCAAATGTCGTGATTTTTAGATAGAAAACAAATAGAAAGGAAATATTTATACCAACCTAAGCAAATATTTTCCCTAAAATTCTTGCTGCAACCTCTTCCATAGGATGTTCCCTGTCAAGCAAAGGATTGATTTCGGTAATTTCGAAAGCTACGGTCTTGGGATTATTGATTAATTTTTTTAACAGATAAACAGCTTCGTCTTCATTTAATCCATTTGGAACCGGAGTGCCTGTACCTATTGATATATTGGGGTCTAAACTATCCACATCAAACGAAACATATATTAAATCGCAGTCGTTTAACTGGTCTAGTGTTTTGTTTAATATAGCTTCAACGCCTATTTCTGTTCTTATTTGAGGGGTGAAATAGGTAATATTTTTATTGTGTAATAAAATTTGTTCATCTTCTTCAAAATCGCGCAGGTCAATAAAAATTAAATCGCTGGGAAGTATTTTAGGTGCAATTTTTTTGCTACCCAAATGTACCAGGCTTTGCCATAATTTTATTGATTCTTCATCTACTTCATTTGCATCTTCTACCAAATCATTAACAGCTAAAGCAGCGGCTAATGGCATACCGTGCATATTTCCGCTTGGTGTTGAATATGGGCTGTGTAAATCGGCATGTGCATCAATCCATACTATACCTATTCGTTTGTCGCTATAAAAATTTTTTACAGCTGAAATTCCTGCACAACCGTTGCTATGATCGCCACTTATGATAAAAGGGAAAAGATTTTTCGATAAGGTATTTTCTATCGCTTCAACAGCTAGTTGCTGTACTTCATAAATTGATTCAATGTTTTTATTGAACGGATGTTCTATGTTTTCTTCTAAATCATCAGCTACAATCCTTAAATTCTGAGCGTGAGCAATATGTGGTATGTTGTTTTTGTTGATTAATTTTATGAGGGCCTGAGGGCCTAACTTGGCTCCTTTTTTTCCTGCCCCAAAATCAGATTCTATGGATATTATTTCTACACTTCGCACAAAGTTTTTTGTATGGTGAACGGTGGCGAAAGTACATTTAGAAGCTTACATAGCCAAATTTAATAAGGGAAAAGATTATAAAGATTAAAAATTGGTGAAGCTAATTGTCTAATTATTAAATTGTTTAACCGCTTATATTAAAAGCCCAATATCATTACTCAGGATTGATACTTTGTTCTATTTTTCTAAGTTTGGTTTCGCACAATTTTACAAGAGCTTTGGCCTCAATTAGTTTTTCTGAGAGGGTTTCTAAATCTATTTCATTATTTTCCATTTGCGCTACAATGTCTTCCAGCTTTTGTTGTGCTTGGCTATAGCTTAATTTGTTGTTACTCATATTATACTGGGAATTAATTATTGATTACGTCTGATATGGTACTTTTAATTTTGGTGTTTTTAATAACTGTTTCTACCTCATCACCTGCTTTTAACATGTTGGGATTGCTTACTATTTTATTGTTTAGTTTAACTAAAGCATAGCCTTTTTTTAGCACATTTTCAGGGTCTAAGGTTTGAAGCAGGCGTTTTAAGTTTACTAAATTTTGCCTGGCTCTGTCTATTTTTAAAGTAATGTTTTGTTCTATTTGATTATACTGATACAATAAATTGTTTTCGAATATAAAATTATGTTCTACCAGATAAGCGGCTACTTTAGTAGGTGTTTTTAATTGATTGGCCATTAAATCAACAATGGATGTATTCCTATCGTGTCCAATACCAGTAAACACAGGAATATGGTAAAAGGCTACCAGGCGAGCTAACTCGTATTGTTCAAATGGTTTAAAATCGGTTTCACTCCCCCCTCCTCTTACCATAGCCACGCAGTCGTATGGTATGTTGCTGCTAAATATTTGTTCAAATTGTTTTATTATATTTTCGTGCGCGCTATCGCCCTGAATTTGGCACAGGTATTCATCTACATGGAAGGCGTAACCGTATGTGTTGTTCAGTAGTTCGTTTTTAAAATCGCGCTGCCCGTCTGAGTTATGTGCGGTAATCAGCGCTATTCTTTGTATAACAAGGGGTGTTTTTAAACGTTTATTAGGTGTTATATAATTATCGTCTGCATCTTTAATTATCAGCCCATTGCTTTCGTCTACCAAACGTTTTAATGTGGCTTGCTTTTGCAACTCCATCTGACCTAAAGCAAAACTATTGTCTATTTCGAGTAGGTCGAGGCTTAAGCCATATTTAATGCTATATTTAATTTTTACTTTGCAAATAATTTGCAGGCCGTTACCAAAATGCTGTTGGGTTAAACGTTCAAACTGCTCTATAAAAACGTAGCCTTGGCTCCAGGCAGTGGCTTTTATTTCAGCATTTATCTGCTCATCTTTTTTTTCAATTAACTTTAAAAAGCACCAGCGTTTTGATTCATATTTTTTCACATCGGTAATTTCGGCTTTTATCCAAAATGTTTGATAACCAAACTGCATTTGCAGGGTTTCATCTATTTTATACAATAACTGTGAAAGATTAATGGCTTGGGTGGTCATTTTATGTTTATTAATTGGGCAATTGCAAGGTTACAAAATTGACATATTAAATTAAGCACATTGTTAGAAATATTTCTACCTCAAAATCTTAGTAAAAGGTGGGTAAAAACTTTAAAAGAATCTCTTTATTAATAGGTCATAATATTATACTTGCATCGACAAAATAGCCTAATACTTTTTACATGATTGATTTTAGTAGTGTATCTATCAATCAGGTTTCGGTTCATCAGGTAGGGAATAAAACCAACGGTGATGATTTAATTATTAGTAAAACGGAGCTTGATATTGAAGATTTACAATTAAGAAATTTGCTTAAAAAGTTTTTCTTAACGCCTTTTACCAGTAATGAGTTTTACAACTTTACTTTTAGCAATGGCGATTTTAAGTTAAACCCAATATATAATTATGCCAGTCAATTATTTGACGGAGCCAGTAGTTTCCATTTAAACACGGTAAATATTGCCAAACAGTTATTTGAGGTATCGAACCACCCTCAAATAAAAGCAGGCGACTTATTTGTAGCTGCTCTCAGTAATGTTGGCTTACAGGGCAAAACTATCCAAGCTGTTGGTATATTTAAGTCGGAAAACCGACAGGATTTTTTAAAACTGGATGCTGCCGGCAGCGGTTTTAACCTACAATACTTTGACGGCATAAACATTGAAAAACTAGATAAGGGCTGTATTATTTTCGATATAGAACAGGATAAGGGCTTTAAGGTATGTATAGTTGATAAGTCTAATAAATCAACAGAGGCACAATACTGGAAAGATACTTTTTTATTACTTACTCCCTGTAATGATGAATACCATCAAACAAAAGATTTTTTAAACATAGCTAAAAACTATGTAACCACACAGCTACCTGAAGATTTTGCGGTAAATAAAACCGATCAGATTGATA
>CAYTWI010000103.1:0-12841 GCA_964442045.1 uncultured Bifidobacterium sp. | reverse complement strand
GTACACGATTATTCATCTCATTTAGTTTTGTGTACTTTTTTTGGGCAATAAAAGTTAAACAATCGTTTAGGTTTTCATCGGTTGCGAGAAAAAACAATAAGGAATACATTTCTTTGACTGAACTTTTATCAATTTCCTTTTTTATTACTTCTAATAAGGCAGGAGCATAAAGCTCCTGCCACATTTTTGACAATTTAGAATCAAATTCTATTGGCAATCCTTTTTTATTTTTAAAAAAACTCCACATTTTTATTTCTCTTTTATTGAATCATATACTGCTCCACTTGTTTCTGAACCAGCGAAGTAACCTATCCCTCCTCCTACAATTCCACCAATTGCACCTGTTATTGGGGCAAAAGGTCCACCAATTGCCGCCCCCCAGCCAGCACCTATAGCAGCTCCCCCCCAAGCACCAGCCCAACCTGATGCCTCTGTCGTAATTGCCCTAGCCTTATCTTCTGCTGTCCAAACAGTATATATTGACATACTTGCCGACACCACAAATAAAGTTCGCCCTATTACTTTTGTAGCTGTTGGTGTTGACAACATACTTGTCAAACTCCTTGTTTTACCAGCATTTTTAGAAATATCTCTTACTCCAGATGCAATATCTTCAGCTAATTGCTTTTGCTGCCATAATGGTTTACCTGTTGGTGGTAACTCTCCCATTAATTTGCTAATAGCTGATTTATACATTGCTTTAGTTTGAGCTTGCAATTTATAACGAGACATTGCGTATTCTCCATCTCTAATCATTCCTGATTTCCAGAGATCTTTTATCTTGCTAACATTAGGGTTGTAATATAAATTTCTAAAATCAACCCTATCTCTGAACATAAAATCAAGAGTCAAGCCTCCTAATGTCCCACCTATTGGACCAGTCACTTGAGTTGAAGTAGATTTAGGCCTAACTATAACCGGATCATTAGTCACCCAGCCATTTTCAGTATCCCATGTTGCAGTACCTTTGCTGTTAGACTCTCCTTGCTTATGATTATTGCTTTGTGGATGTTTCCCTGTTAGACCCAAAGGGTCATTAAACTCTATCGGGCAATTGTTAAATACCGCATAACCACTTTGATCTGCGTATACCACCGGATCCACATTCCATCTTCTGCCTAAACGGCTGTCGTACTCCCAATACTCGGCTGTATAGGCGCCCGCAAATATTTCATCGTCTTTTTCCTGAGTGCCTGCACCAAAGCGGTAAGCGTTTTCTACATCCACTTCTTCTAATACAAAACTGGCTATTTGTACACTTCCTGCTGCATTGCCTGCCTCGTGGAAGATAATATTGGTTTGGAAACCCAGTGCCCTGAAGGTATAACTGTAATCGCCCGGGGTCATAAATTCGGTTATGCTTATCAGGTTGTTACTGCCTGCTACATCTTTCACATACATATACGGCCAGCCGCGCAGGTTTACTTTAAACCTGATGCGGTAGGTTTTGCCCGGCTCGGTACTAAAGGTTTTTTGCATACCGGCATTGAGCGCAGTTACAGTAGCGCGTATATTGCCATATACATTGCTTACCGTGGCATTGGCAGTAGCTACCCAACCATCTACGCCACTGCTAAAATTGCCGGTACTTACTGTATTTTTAACAAAGGCATTTTCTACTTTAAAACTACGCCCCGGCATAGGTGCGCCAAAGGCACTGTAGTCGTTAGCGGCTAATACTTCGGCTTTAAAACCAGGGCTTTCTATTTGTTTTACCACCAAATTATCAATGGTAAAACTACCGCTGCCGGTATTGTCGGCACCAAATTTAAAACGGTACATACCTTGTGCAGATGTAAAGTTAAAAGTATAATGGCCATTGGTATAGGCATAACCGGTATACTGGTTTACTCCGCCCCCGGCTGTATTGTAATTGGCCGCTACCTGAAACCATACATCGGTGGTGCTGCTGCTTTTGGTTACATCAAAATCAACCTGGTAGGTACCGGCAGGGCCTTCCACATCAAACAGGCCGCCTACCTGCGCATTGTTAGCGATACATGTTACATTGAGTTGGTTGCCTGATAGTGTCATACCGGATACGCCTGAAACGGGGAATATATTGTTATAGCTGCCTGCATCAAAATTAGCATCTATAATGGTTTGCCCAACACAATTAAACTGTTTTTTATCGGAAACTACAACCATTACGTTTCCTAAATGGTTGCATAGCTCGTAATTCCTGTTGCCACGCACCTGGCTGTAATGGTTAAATGGCAATACATCGGACATGCCACTGTTCAGTACATAGCTGTCGGACGCATTTATTACACCATCGTTATTGGTATCTATGGCTTTGCGGCTGGCTACTACTGTATTGGCTTTGTATATACCTAACCTGCTGCTACCGTATATATGCCATTCTTTTACCTGCATATTATCGGCATATAGTTTCTGGTTAGAGGCAGGGTAATACCCGTTTAGCAACTGCTCTACATAACTTTGCCCAAAGTAATTTTTTATAAGGGTAAAGTAACTTTCCACGCCATTGCTGCCGGAAACCGTATTGTATAAATTATGGGTATTTTGATAGGTAGCTAACGCTGCCGGGCTAACCAAAGTACTTACGTAAATAAAATTATTGGGGTAATTATTTTTACTCCATGCCAAATAATTATTAAAGCGTGATGGTGGAATGGCGATTGATTTATAATCTACTTCTTCATAATATAACAAGGCATTTAATATATCGTATGCCTCTAACTGGTCAGCACTGAAATTTACAGAACCATTGCCACTTAAGTAAAACAATTCTTTAAACTCGGGTATGGTTAACAGGGTGTTTTTAAATTCGGCATTGTTGTAATATAAATAGTTCAATACTCCTGTAGCCTCGCCTCCCAGTCCATTACAATTTAATATACTTAACTGATTATCGCAGGCTGTAATTAATGCAGCCAGATTACCCGGGTCACTGTTTAAAAATTGTTCTATATTGGTCAAATCGTCACTTATTACACTTGAAGCATTAATACCTATTCCATCCAGTATATCCTGAAGCAATGAATAATTTATGGTGGCTATACGATCTAAAAATAGATTACGTGTATTGGTATGGCTTAATATAAAACTGGCAAAGTTTTCGAAATTATTATTTACACTATGTCGTTCTGCCATTTTGCCACATAAATCCAATGGTGAAAAACCCTGGTAATTGTCATAAGCTACTAAAAAATCGGCATTGGAATACGAAGCAATGATATTGTTTACCACACTTATATCTTCTGCATTCACCAAATAATCATTGATTACCGCGCCTACATAACTCAAATATTTGGTTTGTTTTTGATAGGTTATATCGCTGCTAATATCATTGTACAAAGCGGTATGCAGGCCACTGTATGTGGCTGAGGTATGTGTTGCTGTCATAAATGCAGCTAAACCATTTACTCCCAGCTTGCTGTTTAAGTCGGCATAGTCTATTACTTCATAATTGATGGTTTTATTAAACTCCCGCTCGTAGGTAGCCAGAATATTGCCTTGTGCATCGCGCATGTAGTAGGTATACACGGTAGGCGCATTGGCTATGCTTGGTTTTACCACTTTTACGGTACGGAAACCATCGGGGCTGTACTCGTACTCTATATCGGGTTTTCCGCTATTGGGCTTACGGGTTATTTTTTTTATTTTCCCGTATAGGTTCCATTCTATTATTTCTATATCCTCAGCATCGTCTGCCTTTAAATTGCCTATTTCATCGTATTGGTAATTCTGGCTACTTTGGTTATCTACATCATCGGTATAGTTACCGGTATTAGTAACATTGTCATGTACGTACTCTAATTGGTTGGTATTGGCATAGTAGCTATAGGTTAAATTATCCATAGCGGTATGGGTACCTGAACCGTTGCGTTCCTGGCTTAGTATATTGCCATTGGCATCGTAAGTAAAGGTGTTTTGCCAATCGGTTAAATAACTGCCACTGCTTTGCCATGTATTGGTGGCGGCATCAAAATTATTTACATACTTAGCGCTTATAATGCGGTTTAACTGGTCGTACTCGTAATTGCCGGCTAATGGTTTTCCTTCGCCCATAAACTTGCCTATAGCTGTTACCATTTGGCTTATATTGCCATTGTACAATGATTTTTGGTTGGTGGCTAAAAATGAGCCTGCATTTACCCCGTTAAACAACCAGTCGGTTGGGTAAGCACTGCTACTTGTAAGTTCGGTACTTTGTATTTGTTGGTAATCGCCTTCGTAGTAATTTAACATAAAACCATACTCATCCCGGCCCATAAAGGTGTGTTTATTGGTTAGACCTGATGGTATAAAACCATCTTTACCCATATCGGTTTTGGTTTGTAAGCTTATGCTGTTTACGCCTTTTAACCAACCTTGCAGGGTATAAGCATAATCAAGACCCTGTACTTTCAACTCTCCTAACTCTGTCCGGGCCAGTGGCCCGTGGTAATAGTAGTCATAAGAGGCATCTAATCCTATATCGTATTTTTGCGAGCCTACGTAATTATCAACCAGTTCTTGTCGGGGAGCGCTGTAGCTGCCCACCAAACGGTTTTCGGCATCGTATTTATAATGGTGTATATATTGGTCCAGTTTACCTTGCTGGTAGCTTACGCTTTCAACTTTTCCGCTTATTACATCAAAATCGTAATCTACTACTTTTAAATCCTGGTTCAAAATTTCTAAGTTTTGTACATACCTGAACAGCTGCTTCACATTGCCATGTATATCGTAACTATACATCACGGCCTGGTTGGGTTTGTCGGTGGTACTATTTGGGTAGAAAGCAAAATAGGCTACTTTGGTTACTCTGCCGCGGGTATTGTTCAGGTTGTACTGTATTCCACCATCGGGGTCGCTATCGTAATAGGTGCGTGTTATCTGGCTTTTGGTTTCTTTGGTTTCTATATTATTGGTTATAAAAACAGGATAGTCTAATACATCGGTATTGTTATAAACACCATTCAGGGTTGCATTTTCTACTTCTCCTACTTCCTTTATACGCCCTAATTTATCATATAGGGTATACGAATGCATATCGGGTTTGGCACTTTGTTTGGCATTTTGCGAAACAATTAAGCGGCCTAACCTGTCGTACCCAAACTGGCTAATGCCTGCATCGGGCGTTTGTTGCCAAACTAACTGGTTGAGGGTATTGTACTGGTATTGGGTTACGAGTACGTGTGTGGTTGCACTGGTACCCGGAACGGTAACGGGTGTATAGGTTGTAATGTCTTTGTTTTTATAGTTTGCTAATGCTACTAACCTGGCGGTATGTATGGCACTAGTAGCTGTAGGGTCAAGTGGGACTACGCCTTTGGGCGGCACTGTTTTTACTAAATTACCTGCCGCATCGTAATAATAAAGGGTATAGTGGTGCTGGTAATCGTTGTAAATTTTTTTAAACTGCTCATTGGCTTTAAGGGCACTTAAGCATTTTTTATTGTAATTAATACGCTCCTGGTCTATGGTATTTTTAATGGCATTCTGGTAATTAAAATAGGCTATGTCCTTAGCCCTTTGCAATAGTTCCTGCTCGCAGGCATTTACCTGCACCTGGGGCTTGCGGCAAAGCTTGGCGCATTTTACGCTGCAACTTACGGCTCTGGTAATAGGGTCTTCAAAATAGCCATTTATGTATACTGTTTTGGCATAGGTTTTACCGGTTATGGTAAACTTGGCACGTGCCCTCATTACAAACCAATTGGTAGCGGTACTTGTGTTTGGTAAATAAACGGGTAGTAACTCATATATATGGTCAATTTTGCTAAAGTCTATATTGGTATTGCTCTCCACCATACTTAACTTAATTGTTTTTCTTTCATCAATACTTCCTCCATTACTTAATATAAAACGGGCTAATACTTCTTTTATACTGCCTGCATTGTAAGTGGTGGCATTGTAGGTAAGTTCAGTTCCGCTGGGTACGCCTCCTATAAAGCCTCCAAATAAAGCCGTTATATTGGTTGAGTTTAAGGCAAAACATTTATAGGTGCCGGCTAATTTATTATGGGTAGCACTGCCCGGAGGTGGTAAAGCGCAACTGCCTCCACCGCGCACTATTTCCTGTAAAAGTGACTGTAGTGCCAATACCCTGTTGTTAGGTAAAGAACAGCTGGTGCTGGTACTTCCGCCTCTGCATTTAACTAACTCTTCGGCACAATACTCTTTGCTAATGCCACACTTACACAATATATCTTTTAACCACAACTCAACGGTTTCATAGTTAACAGAACCTGATGCTATTTGTGGAAACTGGTTGGCGTAACATTTTTGCTGTACTACATTGTAAAATTCTAATAGGGTTGATTGTTGTATTGTTGAATTAAATATTTGGTTTAATGAAAATGATCCATCCACCGGATTGGTTGCAAATATGTTGTTTTCATATAAATCTTTTTGAAACTGCATACAAGGGGAACACTGCACTCCGGCTGCATTGCATTTTTCACTGCTTACTTTATTACACTGGCACAATAAAAATTTTAACTGATTATACAGTTGTTGCCAGTTAGTAATATGGTTTTCGGTAATGTATATCGACAATTTATCCTGGGTGTTTAAAGGTCCTGCATACCAATTCATAATTACTACAGCTACTCCCTGTAAAGCCTCCGGATTGTCAAACAAGGCATCGTACTGACTTTGCGATACGGAACCATAGGTATCGTAACCAAAATATTTTCCTACCAAATAATCAAGCGTGGTACAAATTTCTGCTATGTTTACGGTGTGTATTTTTGTAATACCCAACGGGCTGGCTTTGGTGTTTAAGCTACTATTTTCTTCGGTAGCAAAATACAAAGCATTGTTATTTGCTTTGTCTAAATTAACAACGTTTTCATCCGTTAACTCATCATTGTTATTTGATACTGATGAGTTAAAACCAAGAAATCCTTTTTCTTTGTTTGTTTGCTCAAATGCACCTCCATCTATACTGGCAGTTAATATGGGCTGCGCAGTTGTTGCTGTTGTTAATGGATTGCTTAATGTTACTGATGAATAGACCTTTTGAATGGGTTGATGGTATTGGGCTAATTTGGTATCTATACTCCATACATCGTAGTATTTCTCCTTGTTTAACTGGGCATACGTGTATGAAGTAGGTGTTGGCCTGTAAATTAAATAAGCTTGCCGGTATGCTGCCTCTAATGTAAAATAGGGGTTTCCATTACCCACATCTTCCGGTGTAGAGTTGTAGCCCAAACATTTTGCCATAAAATCGGCATAATCATTGGCTTCTAAGTTAAAACCTATTTTTTTATTGATGAAGCTGGCTAATGTATTATAAGCCATGTAAACTTCTGATTTGTTATAGTACTCCTGGTACAGTTCTCTGAATTTTGAGCAGCTAAAGCAGTTACCGTTTTCGCAAGTCATGGTATCAAATGCATTGACCAGTTTTTTGATGTCGTTGTTATTTGACTGGTCGAGTATGCTGCAAGCACTGGTTTCGCTACTGGTTAAAGTTTCGTTGCAATTACCAAACATAATACAAGGGTTAATGCCTATTGCACACAAATCACTTTGCAACTGGGCTACTGGATTATTTTTGGCATCTGTCATTTTTCCGTTTTCATCATATGGTTTCGGAAAAGTAATTAAATCGGCATTGCAATTTTCGCTATATGCATAACCCAATCTCACAAAAACATCTTCGAAAGAACGGTCGATATTGGCTGAACCGGGCTTAACAGATGAAGCACCAAATGGATTATTTATATCGCACCCATTTTTACAAACGGCCACCAAAGCCGCTTTCAATGTTGCTATTTGCGTTTTTTTAGTGTTTTCATCCGAACTAAAAGTACAATTGCTTAACTGGCTTATCCAACCATCTGCCATGTTTTCGCATGTTTGCTCACAATTGCTTATAATGGCGCTTTCCTTATTTTTTCGTTCTGCACCTTTATCAAAGTCAATAGCCGGTTTAATTTTATCAAATCGTACGTTATTGGGGTCTAATAAGGCATACATGGTACTATATGAATAGCTTAAGGTAGGAACTATAGCTGAACTTACTCTGTAATCGGCTATATAGGTTTCATAAGCTCTTGTTTTTATGGCCTGGTAAAAGGTTTTGTACGAATGCCAAAACAAATTTTTGGCTTTGTAGTCGCAATTGTCAATATTGGCCAAGGCATCCGTTATACATGTTTCGGTATAACCACCTGCATCTTTACAAAAAACGGCATAGGCTACAAATGATTTTAACCCGGTTACACCTGGTACATAATGCACCGATGGTATTTGCAAACCGTTAAATGCAGTGGTATTGATGTAGTTCTTAAATGCCTGTGCCGGAGTGGTTGATATTTCAGTTAAACCATTAATTACAAAAGGGTCTTTATTATCTGTAGTGGATATATTATCCATGTAGTGTAAGTTTTTTGCTTCGGTATAATCGGCAGTACCGGTAAAGTTTAAGTCGTAGTTTCTACTTGCTTCCAAATCTCGGCATGCCTGGTATTGATAATACTCCGGGTGCAGTGGCATTAGTGGCACGCTGTATTCCGGTTTCCAAATATTTGCTAATTGTTCTAAAGTAAATGAATTTAATGAGTGTTCACCTATGTTATTGGCAGGATCGCTAAAGTAAGGAATATCCTGATAATAAGGAGCGCCTGTTTTTGGAATAAATACGGAGTAATTGGTACTTACTGTTAACGAAATATTTCCGTATAAACCATGTGGAGCTACATCGGACAATATTGCTGCCTTATAAACCTCACAAGGATCTACATCTATATCGCAATTTGTTTTGGTCAAATCAAACTCTACACCTATTGCCGCTTTTCTTGTTGCCACCTGTTCCGGGGTGGTTGATACATTGGGGTCTTGTTCAAAGCGTGCAGTATATACATCGTTAATATAATGTTGTTTCACATCGCCTCCTTTTTTCTTGGCGGCATTGTATGCTTCGCATGGGTGGCATCTTTCTAAATTTACTTTTGCCCCCTCTTCTGCTTCAAACTGGGCTAATGTTTTACATTGTTGTACGGCCACTACATTTTGCAAATAGTTTTCCCTGGCTTCGCTATTAACGGTTATTTTTCTATTGATAAAATAATTGCCTTTGGGTAAACTTATTTTAATGTTTCCATTGCTGGCTTTTTGTGGCAAGGCCTCCTGGCTTATATTGTATCCGGTATTGCCTGACTCGCATACTCCGTTTATGCTAGCCGGACCTACTTTCCTGATAATTGGTGTGCTAACTGTAGGATTTGTCAAATCTCCTTTCAGGTACTCTTGCCCACATTCATCAACAATGCTTATTTCTAAATCGTATATACAATCTAAACAATACAAGGTGCTGCCATTGCACAGTTTTGAATAGGTTTCGGGGCTGAGTGAATATTTAAATTCATAGTCCTGGTCTTTTATTATGGTAATGGGTGATGTTAACAGGTAGCCATCCGGTATTTCTGACTGGCCGTATTCCAGCAAGTCTGCTTCAATAACCTGTGTGCTACCGGCACTTGCCAAAGGTTGTAACTTGGCTGGTGCATCGCCAGCTAAAGCGGTAACAATAACTTTACCACCGGCATCCTTTATAGCAACGGAAAATTGCCCGTTGGCATCGCGTACCATTTCTTTGGTATAATGTGAGGCAAAACCAACCTCGGCACCAAATAAGCGGTCTAACTCGCTTTGGTCGGGACGGCTATAAAAATATTTGGTTTCTTTACCTGAACCCAATTTAAATGCTTCGCCCACTTGTGTAGTTAAGCTTACCCTGCCTGTATTATCAGGGGTATAAACGGTTTGCATAAAAGGGTAAAAATTATTACTGCCACTCCCACTCATAGGAATGTATTGGTGTTTATTATCAACACTATTTCCTCCTAACCATGCATTATTGTTTGAATAATATTGAGCTGCACCCGAAGTACTTAACATACCATTGGTAGTAGTAGTACAGGCACTGGTATTGTAATCAAAACTGGCTGCCTGGTATTTTACACCGGTAGCTGATATGTTAAAGTTGGCTACGTAATTTAAACTATTGGGTTGTGTGGGTACCGGCAGTATTTCTATAGCAGGTCGCCCCTGAAAATCGTAAATGGTTTCTTTAATCAATGCAAAATCGTTGGTAGTGAATTTGGCTATTGTTTGTCTTGATTTTAAAGTTCCGTCAAAGTAACTAATACTTTCTTTTTTCTTACCATCTTCTGCATAAGTACAATTATATATCCAGTTAAAAGGTGCATTGTAATCATCTACCCGTATGGCTAGGGTATAGGCAAATATTTCGGCATTGTTACTGGCTATTTTTGCTTTTGCCGGATAGCCTGGTAACTCACCCGACCAAGGGCATTGTGCCATTCTGGTATCTATAATATTACCTGCACCATCTTTTACGGCTACACTCCCAATAAATCGGGCCCTGAATGCTACTACGCCTTTTTCAAAAATATTGCTTATTTTATAACCATTGGGGTCTAATGGAAAGGGTAACACAATGGAAACGGCATATTTATTATAATCTACATTCACCTCATCTGTTACCTGGGTAACTTTAAAACCGTTCAGGCTATTGTTGTATTCAAAATATTCATCTTCGGTAATGGTCCACTGAATTTCAATAGAATCAACCCAATTGTCGAATTGTAGCTTATTAGTACTCCAAAAACTCGCTAAACTGCCATAACCTGTATTGCTGGCAATAAGTGGCGTATTACCGGCCTCTCTAACAGTAGCATTTATAACTATGTTTTCTTTGGTGGTGCCATTATCAAACTGAAGCGATAAAAATGGTGTAAACAAACATATTTGTGGTGTTACTAATGACAATAAGCTACCACTTCCAATTGTTACATCCTGGTTTGCTTTGGTAAAAAAGGCCGGCTTAGGTATATAATTATGTTCTATTTCGGCTGCTAATTCAACAAATGAGCTATAATCAACGGATGGATTACTGGTGCTTATAGAGGCAATATTGCACGATAATAAGGCCACATTATTGAATTGCAATACATCCAGGTTTTTATATTTAAACCCTTGTCCTTTTTTATACTCAATACTCAATTGAGCCTGGCTGGCATTGTTATCATACGTTCCATCTAAATTAAATTTTTTATAGTTTATTACTACTGTATAGGTAAAATTATCAGGAAAGCATCCCATGTCTCCCTCCTCTTTAACCAAGTCCTTTATGCGCAATTTAATAACCGCTTTGCTTTGTAATATATCGTAACTGTTTATTTTATCCATAATGGCCGTTAGGCCAGCAGTATTTGGCGCCACCCAATAGGAGCCGGCAGCCGGGTGCGTTACATAACCTTGCATTACATCTGTGTAAGCAATAAAGCTTGCGCCTGTTGATAAATCACTTCCTGTTAATCGCTCATAGACTATTCCTGACTTGGCTTTGGATTGATTAAAAAGTAATAATAAGAGTATTGCAATAAAAAATTGAACTCGTTTATTTATAAATATTTTCATTACTAATTGGCTTAATTTTATTTTGAGTATGTTAGTTCTTTAATCTATTGGATAGTTTATAATTACTGTAGGGTGCCAGTAACTGATAACCGGTTTTGGTTTTAACAAGTATGTTTTTAGCTAAAAAAAAGTCTTCCTTTTCTTTCAGCACGGTAACTTTGTACTCAATAACCAACACAGGTATTACCTTGGTGTCTTCGGGTCTTATAACCCCCCTGCTTTCAAAATTTTTAATCAGGTTATCGTGGTAATAAATAATGCTTTTTCTAATGGTGTTGTTTTGCTTATCAAACACTATGGTCTGTTGCTTATACTCTGTTTGCTTATTAAATGCTAACTGATATGTTCTTAGTCCAAGGGTATCTGATAACAACTGAACCGTTGTAATGTATTTAAAAAACATACTGTCGGGCATCAGTTTTGTCAATGAATTGGTTAGCTCCTTTTGTGTACTTGCTTTGCTTAATACTGCTACTTTCTCATTTTTGTATAAAACCAAACTAAACGCTTTGTTACTATACATGGTTAACTGGCTATTGTTAATGTATTTGTTTATAGGGTCCAGTTTTAAGTTAATGCTTGTGTTCTGTATAGGTGTTCCGCTCACACCACCATTGTATAATTGGTAATTCATTTGTACGTCTAACTTATTTTTCACCATTTGTTCAAAATACAAATTCATGTCTTTTATAAACATATCCTTATCGGCAGCAGCCAATGGTTTAATGCATAGCCATAACAAACACAGGAAGATTAATTTTATTGCATTCATCGTTTAGTCAATATTAGAAGTGTGTTTTTTATTTTCTTCCACTGTAACTATACCTTTTTCTGTTTCGCGCCTAATGGTTACCAGCTCGCCTTTTATATTGTAGGTATAAAAAGTAGCATAGTTGTTTTCATCTAAAATGGCTTTTACACGGTGTTGTTCATCATATATATAGTTTTTTACATCGGCATCGTACGGATGAATACGTATGTCGTCAAAGTATATATTGTTATTAGTAGTTTCATTGTTTTGTAAACTTACTTTTAAAATATAAGCATCGGTTGCAACCCCTTCAATGGTGCCATTGGCAATGGTAAACTCTCCTGAAAATCTTTGCCAGCCATCAATAACCGGACCTGACGGGGTTAGTGTAATACTGCTTAATACATTGCTCCTTTTTTTGTTTAATACCTCCACTTTGCAAGTGGCTTTTATATTGTCAACATCAAAGAAATTTTTACTGCTGCGAACCCAACCGCTTATAACATACTTTTTATCAACCAAGGGGTAAAATGGAAGCAAAGCATTGTTTAAATCGGAAGTATAATTGGTACCCGCTATATAAAAACTAGCAGCAATAGCAGAACCGCTTGGCAGCAATAAAGCATCGTTACCTGTATGTGCTACTTGTTTGGTAGTTATCATGCTATTTAAAGTCACGTC
>CAYTWI010000102.1:0-12913 GCA_964442045.1 uncultured Bifidobacterium sp. | reverse complement strand
AAGACAGCCTTTTTTATTTTTAGAATTTTACTGCTTTTACTTTTTCATTAACTAAGTTTGTTTTATGGATATTGGACCTATTGGTATATTTGATTCTGGATATGGTGGTTTGACAATTTTGAAAGAAATTCAAAATAAGTTACCAGACTATGATTATATTTATTTAGGGGATAATGCCAGGGCTCCTTATGGAAACAGAAGCTTTGAAACTGTATATGAATATACCTGGCAGTGTGTTGAAACTTTATTTAATAAAGGCTGTAATTTAGTTGTACTTGCATGTAATACTGCTTCTGCCAAGGCTTTGAGAAACATACAGCAACGTAATTTACCGATGCTTAATAATGGAAAAAAGGTGCTTGGTGTAATAAGGCCAACAACCGAAATAATTGGTAATTACACTGAGTCTAATAATATTGGTATATTGGCTACAAGTGGTACTGTTAATTCTAATTCCTATACCATTGAGATTGGTAATTTTTATCCTAGAGCAAAAGTATATCAACAGGCTTGTCCAATCTGGGTTCCATTGATTGAAAATAATGAATTTGAAAATGATGGGGCTGATTATTTTATACAGAAATATTTAAATAAATTATTAGCGCAGTCTAATGATATTGATACTATTTTATTAGGATGTACTCATTATCCTTTGATTCAAAAAAAGATTGAATCGTTACTACCAAAAAATATTAAGGTATTAAGCCAAGGTAAGATTGTGGCTGATAGTTTGGCTGATTATTTACAAAGACATTCTGAAATAGAACAAGTATGTAGTAAACATGGTAAAAGTACTTTTTATACCACTGATTCTCCTGAATTATTTGATACGAATGCAAAGATATTTTATGGCAGAAAAGTAGTAAGTGAGTATTTACATTTATCATAAATACTTTTTGTTGCTACTATAGCAATATGATTACATTTGCAGCCGCATGAATGTAATTGGAATTATAAGAGAAGGTAAACAACCAGCAGATTTAAGAACACCCTTAACACCTCAACAATGTGTAGAGGTAATGCAAAATTTCCCCCAAGTTAAAATAATTGTACAACCATCTTCATCAAGATGTTTTAAAGATGAAGCCTATATAAATGCAGGAATTGAACTTAAAGAAGATTTATCTGAATGCGATATTCTTTTAGGGGTAAAGGAAGTTCCTATTAAAGAATTGATGGCTAATAAGACATATTTGTTTTTTTCGCACACTATAAAAAAACAAGCTCATAATAGAAATTTACTTCGCCATATTTTAGAAAACAATATTACGCTTGTTGATTATGAAACCCTAGTATGGGAAGCCGGTAACAGAATTATTGGTTTTGGTCGTTTTGCGGGACTGGTTGGTACTCATTATGCTTTTTTAATGTGGGGTAGGAAATATGGATTTTATAATTTGAAAGCAGCTAATGAATGTATTGATTTAGCTGATATGATTAAACAATATGACGAACTTGTATTGCCTCCTATGAAGATTGTTTTATGTGGAGATGGCAGGGTTGCTCATGGGTGTCTGGAGTTATTACGTAAACTGAAAATTCACCAAGTTAGTCAGGAAGAGTTTGTAGATAACAATTATAATGAGCCAGTATATGTTCATTTAAGAAGTGAAGATTATTACGTAAGAAAAGATGGTAAGAGATGGGATAAGGCTGATTTTTACAAACATCCCGAAGATTATATCAGTGCTTTTTACCCTTATTATCAAAAAGCAGATATCATGTTAAATGGTATATTTTGGAAACAGGATATTCCTACTTTTTTCTCTCATGAAGAAATGAAAAGCAGTAATTTCAGAATTAAGGTAATTAGTGATATTACTTGTGATATCCCGGGACCTTTACCATCAACAGTTAGGAGTACTACCATTGAAGATCCGTTTTATGGTTACAATGCATTTTTAGAAAAAGAGGTTGACGCTTTTTTACCTAATTCTATTGATGTACAAGCGGTGGGTAATTTACCTTGTGAATTACCTGTAGATGCTTCGACTGAATTTGGTGAACAATTGCTAAGGCATGTTTTACCCAATTTGCTAATCGAAGACAAGGATAAAATAATTGCTAATGCTACTATAGCTAAGAATGGTAGCTTAACCGAAAAATATAATTACTTAAAAGATTACGTAGTTTAATTAAAGCTTATAGAAGAATGGCTAAACGTGGAGGATTTAACAACGGTGAAAAACAAATTGAAGTAGAGAAAGCTCCTATAAATAAGGAAACTTTATCGGAAGCACTGGCTTTATTTTCATACTTACGACCTTATAGATTTAAGTTTATTGGTGGGTTGGTATTTATAGTTTTATCGGCTATATCAACATTGGCATTTCCAATTTTATTAGGCAAAATGATTGATGCTGCATCTCCTGGTTTGTCAAACCAACTGCCTACAGGTAATAATCCAATTCAACAATCAATGGGTTTTAATCTGAAATCTGTGCAATTAGGTCTGAATACGATTTTGGTGTTGATATTTGTACAACTGACTTTACAAACTGTTTTCTCTTTTATGAGAATTTATTTGTTTACGGAGGTGGGTGAAAAATCGCTGGCTGATATGCGTAAGGATTTATATACTAAGTTACTTACTATGCCAATGAGTTTTTATACGGAGCAACGTGTGGGTGAATTAAGTAGTAGGATATCATCTGACTTATCGCAAATACAGGATGCTATTTCTTTGACTCTGGCCGAATTTTTACGGGGATTGTTTACTTTGGTAGTTGGCTTATCTGTTATTTTTATCATATCGTCTAAGCTGGCTTTGGCTATGTTGGCGGTGGTACCGGTTATAGCTGTATTGGCTGTGGTGTTTGGTTTGCGTATCAGAAAAATGTCGAGAAAAGCACAAGACCAGTTGGCTGAAAGTGGAACAATTGTAAATGAAACTTTTCAGGGAATAGCTATTGTTAAGGCTTTTAGCAGTGAGGCCAATGAAATAAAACGTTACACTAAAAGTATTTTTGGTGTGGTTGATACGGCTATTTCTAATGCACGATACAGAGGTGCTTTTGTTTCGTTTATGATATTCAGTGTTTTTGGAACTATTGCTTTTGTTATGTGGATTGGCGCTAATATGATAAAAACGGGAGCCTTAACCATTGGTGATCTGACTATGTTTGTTATTATTTCGGGTTTCGTTGGTGGAACATTTGCAGGTTTTGCCGATATGTTCAGCCAGTTGCAAAAAACATTGGGTGCTACGCAAAGGGTAAGGGAATTAATGCGTGAAAAAGGTGAGGATGTTGCTATTGTTGAAACGGCTATTGATAATAAATATAAACTAGCAGGTGCTGTTGAATTTAAGAATGTAGCTTTTGCTTACCCAAGCAGGTTGGATGTTACGGTATTGAATAATATTAATTTGGTGGCTAATATAGGAGAGCAAGTTGCTTTGGTTGGCCCAAGCGGAGCAGGTAAATCAACTATAGCTTCTTTGTTATTACAATTTTACAAGGCTACTGAAGGTAGTATATTCTACGATGGGAGGAACGTAAATGAAATTCCGTTGAGTCAATTAAGAAAACAGTTGGCTTATGTACCGCAGGATGTAATGTTATTTGGCGGTACACTTTATGAAAATATTGCCTATGGTAATCCATTGGCCGGTGAAGATGAAGTAATAGCGGCTGCTAAAAAAGCAAATGCTTTGGATTTTATTATGGCATTTCCTGACAAAATGCAAACTATAGTTGGGGAAAGGGGAATTAAGCTATCGGGTGGTCAACGTCAACGTATTGCTATTGCCAGGGCTATTTTAAAGAACCCGGCTATTTTAATTTTAGACGAGGCTACCAGTGCTTTGGATAGTGAAAGTGAGAGTTTGGTGCAGGATGCTTTGGATAATTTGATGCGTGACAGGACTACTTTTGTGATTGCTCATCGTTTATCGACTATACGTAAAGCGGATAAAATACTACTTATTGATAAAGGTGTTGTTGCTGAACAGGGCACTCACGATGATTTAATAAAAAATGACAAGGGTATTTATAGGAAATTAGTTGAATTACAAATTGATTCATTCTAATACCTGAATAATAGCAGTGCTTTTTTCTTAAGATAGCCTATCAAAATATGGTTATAATAGCTTTATTTGCAGTAGATGAGAAGAAAAATTAATGTACTGTTTATTTTATTGTGTTTTGCCATTAATGTAATTGCGCAAAGTGATACGGTAATCAAGGTTGCTTTAATTATGCCTTTTTGCGGCAAGCAACTCATTCATTCACCCAATAACAAAAATGCTGAACTAGCTAATGCCTGCAGGGAATATTATCAAGGAATGTTAATAGCCTGTGATACTTTACGTAAGGCTGGTTATGATATTGAAATTACTGTATTTGATACAGAACGTGATTCGTTAAAGTTTCTTAAAATTTTAAATAAAGAAGAAGTACAAAATGCTCATTTTATAATTGGGCCTGTGGTAAAGGAGGGGCAATTGATGATGCAAAATTATAACAATAAAAAAAATGCTTATCAGTTATCACCACTATTTACTTTCACAAAAACAAAAATTAACAATCCTAAATCTATATCTGCTTATCCTGATTTAAGTTTTTATGCTGATTACGTATATGCACATTTAACAAACCTGATTGGAACGGGAAACCTGATTGTTTTAACAGGAAAGGATGCTGCTGATAAAGCCTTGGCGAACAGATTTAAGGATTTGTCGAAACCAGGAGCCGGCATAAAAGTAAAAACGCTTGAGATGGCTAAAAATACGGAGTTAGATAAATTGTTTAGTCCGGATAAGCCAAATACTGTTTTGTTTGCCTGTGATGACGAAAGCCAGATAAATGCAGTTTTAAACAGGTTGGCTGATACTACGGTTGATTACAAAATAAGTACTTATGGTTTAAGAAAGATGTTGGATTTTAAGTCCATTGATTTAATGCTTTGGGAAAACTGTAGTATGCATATTGTAACTCCTTTTTATGTAGACTATTCAAAGGAACTGGCTAAAAAGTTTATTGAAACTTACCGTATTTATTATGAAACCGAACCCAGTGAATACGCTATTGTAGGGTATGACCAGTTTTTTTATAGCATGTATGCGTATAAGCAAACAAATGGGAATTTAAAAAAGGTTCAAAAGATGGCTGCGTTACCATTGATGTCGAACCAGTTTTTATTTAAAGAAAAAACAGATACGCAGGGTTTACAAAATGGTTATTTAAATATTATTAAAGTAAGTCAGGATGGCTTGCAAAAAGTAGATTAAGTTTTAGTAAGATGTAAGCTGCTTATCTTTTGGATATTTTACTTCTAAGCTAAACTTAACTGTTTTACTTTCATCTGCATTTAACTCCATTTTCCAGGTAAGCTTACCTGAAGCAACATCGTAGTTTGCACCACTATATTCTAATAATTTTATTTCTATATCACTGTTGTTTGAGACCGGTATTTGGTCTTCAACCATTAAGATAACTTTGTCTTTCAATGTATTTTTTACTTTTATTTCGTAAGTGGTTTCTTCTTTTTTAGTTGAACCGAAGAATGATTTTGAACTGAAATCTTTTAACTTGGTTCTTTCTACCTGTATGCGTTTGTCTTTTCCTAAGGTAAGTAATAAGGTATCGTTGGCTGTTGGGCTGATGAATGTTTTGCCTGTAAATGTACCATCGTAATAGACATTGGCTTCACCACTAATTTGATTAATTAAGTCGTTGGCTAAAACCTGTGCTGTTACAAAAACGTCTTTGTCTAATTTGGGTACTACTGCATATCCATATATAGCATCTTGAGCAAAATTTGATAAATCTACCTGATGGTTTTGATTATCGCTTGGTATGCTATAAGCTATATTGGTTTCAAATTCGGTATTGAATAAGTTTTGAGAAATATTTGGTTTTAAAAACTTTGTTCTTAAAGTTGCTTGATTTGGAGTATCATAGTCTTCAAGAACTCCTTTATCTCCATAACTTGCAGGAGTACCACCAGTTATTACTTTATCATAAATTTTTCGAGGTTGATTATTAAGAAACCCTAACCAGTTGGTTTGCAACTCAGGTTTGATACCTCCTAAGCTTGGGTTGGCTGTAGTTAGTTTTAACTGTACGTTATTCCAGTCTTCGCCTGTAGCTTGGTTTATATTGGCTTTTAAATAAAACTGTACTTTACTTTTATTGTCTTTTACGCGTATGTCGTAAAAAGGCGTCCAGCTTACATTGCCTACTAAATAGGTTAAAACAATAGGTGCTTGTTCTATATTGTTTTCTGCTTTAATGGTTAAAATAATTTCGTTTGACAGGGATAGTTTTCCTTCGTTGTATTCATTTAACTGCATTTCTACAGCTTGTTTATAATCATTGTATTTTTTTTCCAATGCACTTAGTCTAAACCAGTTTGTTTTAAAATCATCGAGTTTCTTTTTATATAAATCCATTAAGTCTTCTAACTCATCTGACTTAACTCCTACCTGACTGCTGCCTACATTTTTATTGGCCAGCATTAAATCTTTTTGGTATACAATGGTTTCTTTGTCGGCTTTAAAATCAGCGAGAGCTGCATTAATATTGCTCAAAGAATCTTCTAATTCAATAATATCAGTTGGCTTTTCGGTTTTATTCTGTGCATTGTTTCTATTACTTACTGACAGTAGTGTAAAGCTTGCATCGCTTTTTACTTCTAAGCTGTTTATATTGATATAAGGTGAAAGCTTGTCGAAAATAATATTGTAAACCCCTGCTTCAACATTTACTTTGGCTATACGTGTTACCTGCGCCTGTCCATTGAAAACGGTAACGTGTGTAACGGTACTGCGCACTTTTTTTTCTGTACTTTTTTTATTAGTAGTTATAAAGTCGTCCTGAACACTTCCTGTTTGTGCGAATAAATTTAAAGTAAAAAAAAGTGTGGTAGCTACAAGTATGAATTTATGTTTTTGCATAAAGCGATAAACGATTGAATAGGTGTTTTATTATTACTTCTAAAATTTAGTATTAAACATTACAAAGGAATATTTCCATGTTTTTTTCTTGGCAGGTTTACTACTTTGTTTTCTAACATTTTAAATGCTTTTATTAACTTGCTTCTTGTTTCTTCCGGTAGTATTACTTCATCTATAAATCCACGTTCGGCTGCACGGTACGGATTGGCAAACAAATCAGCATATTCTTTTTCTTTTTCAATAAGTGCCTGTGCAGGGTTGGCTGCTTTATCAATGTCTTTTTTAAATATAATTTCGGCTGCACCTTTTGCTCCCATTACTGCTATTTCTGCAGTTGGCCAGGCAAAATTCATATCTGCACCAATGTGTTTTGAATTCATTACATCGTATGCTCCACCGTATGCTTTACGTGTAATTACGGTAACTCTAGGAACAGTAGCTTCACAAAATGCGTATAACAATTTAGCTCCGTTAGTAATAATGGCATTCCACTCTTGGTCTGTTCCGGGTAAAAATCCGGGTACATCTTCAAATACTAATAATGGTATGTTAAAGCTATCGCAGAAACGCACAAAACGAGCTGCTTTTTGTGATGAGTGTATATCTAATACACCTGCCAGATAAGCTGGTTGGTTAGCAACTATACCAATGCTTCTTCCTGCTAAACGGGCAAATCCAACTACTATATTTTCGGCAAAGTTTTTATGTACTTCATAAAAACTTTCTTCGTCAATTGTTTCATTAATAACGTCTCTTATATCATAGGGTTGGTTAGCATTTTCCGGTATAATATCGGCTAAAGCCATCCTGGTTTCATCTGTTGCTTCGTAAATGAAATCAGGTGTTTTTTCCTCGCAGTTTTCGGGAATGTAGCTGATTAGTTTTTTTAGCTGGTTAATGCAATCAATTTCGTTAGCAGCAGTAAAATGTGCCACACCACTTTTGGCAGAGTGTACGGAGGCTCCTCCTAAATCTTCGCTTGATACCTCTTCGTGTGTTACTGTTTTTACTACATTTGGCCCCGTTACAAACATGTAGCTGGTGTTTTCTACCATCATAATAAAATCGGTAATGGCAGGGCTATAAACTGCCCCCCCTGCGCATGGCCCCATAATGGCTGATATTTGGGGAATTACCCCGCTGGCCATGGTGTTCCTGTAAAATATATCGGCATAACCACCTAATGAAACTACACCTTCCTGTATACGTGCGCCACCACTGTCGTTTAAGCCAATTAAAGGAGCACCATTTTTCATAGCTAAATCCATTAATTTACAAATTTTTTCAGCATGTGTTTCTGATAATGAACCACCAAACACGGTAAAGTCTTGAGAGAAGGCATACACTAAACGGCTATTTATATTGCCATAACCTGTTACTACACCATCGCCTAAAAACTGTTGGTTTTCCATACCAAAATCTTTGGAGCGGTGCATTACAAAAGCGCCTATTTCTTCAAAGGTGCCTTCGTCAAATAAAAAGTGTAAGCGTTCCCTGGCTGTTAATTTTCCTTTTTTATGTTGTGATGCAATTCTATCAATTCCGCCACCAAGCAGCGATTGTTCACGTAGTTGTATGAGTTGTGTGCGTTTATTCATTTTTTTAATACCGAGTGCGCAAATTAGCAATTTACCTGAAATGCACGAGTGATTTTACTTAACATGAAACGCACATTTTTTTCATATATTTTTCAAATAATATGCTTTATTGCAGTTAGTAATGAGTAGCACCACAAACAATATTATATTACAAATAAGGAATATGGTAAGTTCAAGGTGTATTGCGTTGGTTCTGCAGGTATTGGAAAATACGCCTAATGTAGTTATTGAAAAGGTTTATTTAGGTGCTGCTCAAATAAAACAGGTTAATGGGAACGTTGATTTTATATTGCTTCAAAAAAAACTACAGGAGCAAAATTTTGATTTAATTTACGATAAGGAAGCAGCTTTGCTGGAAGCAATTAAAGTGGCGGTGCTGGAGATGATTTATTATGGTAATAATTTAAATACGATTATTCGTAATTCAGATTATTTAAGCGATAAGCTGGCTCACCCATATACGTTTTTAAGTAAACTGTTTAGTGAGAAAACTAATACTACACTGGAGAAATATATTATTCTGGTGAAGATTGAAAGGGTTAAGGAACTGCTAAGCTACAATGAAATGACACTGAGTGAAATTTCCTACCAGATGGGATACAGCAGTGTACAATATTTAAGTAACCAGTTTAAACAGGTTACTAATTATTCGGTGAGCGAATACAAGGCTTTGTCAATTAAACCAAGGATTCCGCTTGATAAATTAATATAATGTTTTTGTCTTTCTTATGTCAGCGTTTTTTACCTTGCTTTCCTAATTTTATAACAAATAGATTTAAATTATAACATTTATTTTCATGTTTAATTGTTTTTTCGTCAAGTGAAAGCTAGTAGCTTTTATTTAAAGATAATGCTCATGAAAATAAAAAAGAATGTGGCCATCAGTGAATCAGGATTTATATTTAATCCTACCACAGGAGATTCGTTTAGCACTAATCCGATTGGTTTAGAAATTATTAGAATGCTTAAGGATGAAAATAGTAAAGATGAAATACGCAGAGCTATTTTATTGAAGTATAATACAGATGAATCAACATTTGAAAAGGATTATTATGATTTTGTAATGATGTTACAAAATAATCAAGTAGCTGAAGACAGCGAATAATTTTTGAATTTAATTAAATAGCCATGAAACTTAAAATAACGGTAGCAGTATCGGGGTTAAATAATATTGACAGTCCTGGCCCAGGTATTCCTGTGATAAGGGCATTAAAAGAAAGTAAAGATTTTGATGTAAGAATTATAGGCTTGAGTTATGAAACGCTTGAACCCGGTTTGTATATGCATGATTTGGTAGATAAATCTTATCAAATTCCATTACCTGGTTCTGGCGTTGATTCTTTACTGGAACGTCTTAAATACATACATGGTCAAGAAAAGTTAGATGTAATTATCCCAAATTTCGATGCCGAATTAGCCAATTTTATGAAAATAGAATTGAGATTAAAATCGGATTTAGGTATTAGTATGTTTTTACCTACGCAAGAGCAATTTGATGAGAGACATAAAGCTAATTTATTTGAGTTTGGTGAGAAACATAATGTAAGTGTGCCTTTTAGTAAAATGATGTTTAGTACATCTGAAATCCCATCCCTGTCGTCAGATTTTTCTTATCCAATGGTAGTAAAAGGTAGATTTTATGAAGCATACATAGCTTATAATCCGGAACAGGTAGCCAATTATTTTAATAAATTAAGTGCCAAGTGGGGTTTACCTATTATTATTCAGGAATATGTTTTTGGAAGTGAAGTAAATGTTACAGCTTTAGGTGATGGTAAAGGTAATGCCATTAGCGCAGTGCCCATGCGTAAACTGTTTATAACTGATAAGGGTAAAGCCTGGGCTGGTATCTCTTTAGATGATGATGAGTTGGTAAGTATTGCTAACAGAGTAATTTCTTCTTCAAAGTGGAGGGGTGGTATGGAATTGGAATTTATAAAAACAGCGGAGAATAAATATTACTTATTGGAAATTAATCCTCGCTTTCCTGCTTGGGTATACTTAGCTGCGGGGTGTGGACAAAACCAACCTGAGGCACTTGTAAAATTGGCCTTAGGGCAAAAGGTAGAGCCATTTAAAGATTATGACATAGGAAAAATGTTTATTCGCTACTCTTATGATATGATAGTTGATTTAAAGGAATTTGAACAAATTTCAACAATAGGAGAATTGTAAAATAGCTGCTAGCCTCTGGCAAATAGCTACTGGCTTTTTTGCCAGAAGCCAGAAGCCAGTCGCCAGAAGCAAAAAAATAAAAGCAATGGAAAAAATTAGATATGAAAGACCAGTAATTAAAAAATTAAACACTGGCGTAATGAATAAGTATGGGACCAAAACGGAATATACCCCATTTACTCATATTGATGGTGCTAAAGTAAAAGATTTAATAGCAGAGTTTGGTTCTCCATTATTTGTAATGAGTGAGCAAACTATACGCAAAACTTACAAGGATGCGGTGCGTGCTTTTACTACCCGTTATCCTAAGGTGCAGTTCGCGTGGAGTTATAAAACGCACTATAACAATGCTATTTGTAGTGTATTTCACCAGGAAGGCAGTTGGTCAGAGGTGGTATCAGGGTTTGAATACAATAAAGCTTTGTTAAATGGAGTTCCGGGCAATAAAATTATATTTAATGGCCCGGACAAAACAGATGAAGATTTAATACTGGCTATTAATAATGAGTCAATGATTCATATTGATCATTTAGACGAATTATATAGAATCATAGAGTTGGTTGATGAATTAAAGAAGCGTCCTAAAGTGGCCATTCGCGTAAATATGGATACTGGTGTTTATCCTATGTGGGATAGATTTGGTTTTAACTATGAAAGTGGTCAGGCCTGGGATGCAATTAATAAAATTATATTAACCGATAAAATGGATTTAATAGGCTTGCACTCGCACATTGGTACTTTTATGTTAACCCCAAGTGCTTATGCAGTTGCTGCTACTAAATTATCAGATTTAGCTTACCATATTAAAACCAAGTTTGGTAAAAATATAACTTATATTGATATGGGAGGAGGTTTTGCTTCTCGTAATACTTTAAAAGGTTCATACCTCATGGGAGCTGATACTGTTCCAAGTTTTGATGATTATGCTGAGGCCATTTGTTCTGCTTTATTAAATTCAGATTATAGTAAAGACGAATTACCATTATTAATTTTGGAAAGTGGTCGTTCATTGGTTGATGATGCCGGTTATTTATTAGGAACTGTTTTGGCTAATAAACGTTTAAGTGATGGACGTAAGGCAACTATTATGGATTTTGGTGTAAATTTATTATTTACTTCATTTTGGTACGAACATAAAATTTCACCGGCACAGGAGTTTAGTCATTACACGGAAGATTCCGTTATATATGGACCTTTGTGTATGAATATTGATGTAATACGTGAAAATGTAACATTACCTCCAATGAAAAAGGGCGATAATGTAGTTGTGCATACAGTGGGTGCTTATAATATGACTCAATGGATGCAGTTTATATCTATGCGCCCTAATGTTGTTATTATAGATATGGACGGTAAACCCCATTTAATACGCAAAAAAGAAACATTGGAATACATGAACAGCTTGGAAGAAACGCCTGATTATTTAAAAAACTTTAAATTATAAATAGTATAGGTGTAATTATTTTTATGGATTATTTTAATGGGTAACATTTGTATAAAAAAAATTGAGCAAAACAAAATTTACATATTATTTAAAACTACATAGTAATGGTTTTATAAACAGCTATTCTCAGCTTTTTTTAGCTGATAGCTATTGGTTTGCTGCACTTATTGTGCTGGCTTCTTTTATTGATGTTTATGTAGGAATATTTGGTTTAGTTGCCGTTTTATTAACGAATTTTTTTGCTCAAATTTTAAATTACAACGAAACACATATTGGTAAAGGATATTATGGCTTTAATAGCTTACTGGTAGGTTTGTTTATAGGTTATACTTATCAGCCAAGCTTAGTATTATTACTTTTTGTATCTTTTGTCAGTTTTGTTTGCTTTGTTTTAACAATTGTTATATCAGCTATTCAGTCAAATAAAAATTTACCTTATTTAAGCATCCCATTTTTACTAACGGTGTGGTTAATTCAGTTAGCCACTCCTCATTTTGGTGCTTTAATAAATAATGATAGAGGTATTTTTATTTATAATGATTTAGTGAAACTTGGCGGAGAGTCTATGCTTAACGCTTATCGTTTATACGATAGTATTCATTTACCTGCTTTACTTGAAATTTATCTGAAATCATTAGGAGCTATTATTTTTCAATACAATATTTTGGCTGGTGCATTATTGGCAATAGGTTTATTAATATTTTCCCGTATTGCATTTATGCTTTCCATAGTTGGTTTTTTGAGTGGCTATTTTTTCTATGGTAAATTGCATGGTAATCTTGAGTTGTTAAATTATAC
>CAYTWI010000101.1:0-12922 GCA_964442045.1 uncultured Bifidobacterium sp. | reverse complement strand
ATAGATGAAGTAACCACCACACCGGTAGCCATATTCTTTTTCTTCATCATTTCAAACAAGCTTCGGTAAGACAAAGAATCAGGCCCAACACTGATAGCATAATTAAATGTTTTTTTACCAATGGCAAATACCGTAGCACCAGCACCGCTGTCAGTTACATAATTATCAGCCGATGATGTTTTGCTTAAGCCAATAACAGGAAAGCGCTCAAAAGCATTTTGGTCATTGATATGGCTTAGGGCGCCCGTTATTTGAGCCAGACCCATGCCATCACCTATAATAAAAATTACTTTTTTTATTTTTTTAGGTTTGTTTTTAAATGAATAAGTGGCACCTAATAACAGAGTTCCGAGTAAAAAAACTCCAATGCCTAGTACATATTTTCTCAAATGTTTAAAAAATTTAATGGGTCAAATATAATGGGCTTGTTCAAATCATTATTCTTGTAGCAGAAAATAATTTATAAATATGGCAATTAGAGTATTTGTTACTGGTGGTACTTTTGATAAAGAGTATAATGAATTGAATGGGCAGTTGTTTTTTAAAGACTCTCATATCAACGAAATACTGAAATTGGGGAGAAGCAGACTGGATTTAAGTGTGCGTACTTTAATGCTTATTGATAGTCTGGATATGACTGATGTGGATCGCAACATTATATTGGAAAGCTGCCAGCGTTGCGAAGAAGATAAGATTGTAATTACCCATGGAACCGATACCATGACAGAAACGGCTAAATTTTTAGCTAACCATATACCTAACAAAACAGTGGTTTTAACAGGTGCTATGATTCCATACAAGTTTGGTTCAAGCGATGGTTTGTTTAATTTAGGCAGCGCATTGGCTTTTGTACAAAGCTTACCCAATGGCATTTACATAGCCATGAATGGCCGTTATTACGACTGGAATAATTGCAAAAAGAATAAACAAACCGGCTTTTTTGAGGAGCTGAACTAGTTTACCAGCAGGTAATAACAGTTAAAAATTTCCACAAATTTCAATAAACCGCTCAGGAGTTTTATTTTGCGCAAAAAGAAAGACAAGCGTATTGAATGAAAGTATTTAAATTTGGTGGAGCATCGGTTAAAGATGCAGATGCAGTAAAAAATGTAGCAAAAGTATTAAGCAATTTTCCCGACAAAGATATTTTGGTGGTTATTTCGGCCATGGGAAAAACGACTAATTTGTTAGAAAAATTACACGAAGCTTATGTAAATAAGCAAAGCAACAAGCAAACCTTATTTGAAGAACTCAAGCAATTCCATTACAATATCATCAATCAATTAATCACACAAACACAAAGCCATGCTTTTGATGATATTGAAAACATATTTATCGAACTGGAATGTTTATTGGAAGCAGAGCCCGATAAATCGTTCGATTACCATTACGACCAGATAGTAAGTTATGGTGAAATATTCTCGACCAAAATAGTGAGCACTTATCTGAATGAGGCTGGTATAAAAAACCGCTGGATGGATGCTCAAAATTTTATCAGTACCGATAATACTTACCGTGAAGGAAAAGTAAACTGGCAATTAACTACTGAAAAAATAGCCAAAACACTATTACCAATTGTACAAAAAAAGATGGTTATTACCCAGGGGTTTATTGGTCGCAGTGGTAGTAATGTTACGTTAACACTGGGAAGAGAAGGTTCTGATTACAGTGCGGCTATTTTTGCTTACGGTTTAAATGCAAGCAGTGTAACCATTTGGAAAGATGTAGCCGGTGTAATGAATGCCGATCCGAAACGTTACCCGGATGCTATTAAAATAAAAAGCTTAAGTTACCATAAAGCTATTGAAATGGCCTTTTATGGCGCAACAGTTATTCATCCAAAAACCATACAACCACTTTTAAGTAAAGGTATTCCTTTGTATGTAAAATCATTTATCAATCCGAACGATGAAGGAACAACCGTGGGTGTAGATAAGGAACAGGAAGACCAGGTACCTACTTATATATTTAAACAAAATCAAATGCTTATATCTATATCAAGCAAAGATTTTAGTTTTATAGTAGAGGAGAATCTGAGCAATATATTTGCCTTGTTTGCAGCTAATGGGGTTAAAATAAATGTGATGCAAAATTCAGCCATCAGCTTTACGGTATGCGTTGACTATAACCAACAAAAATGCGCCCAGTTAATCAATGAACTGGAAATGCATTACAAAGTAAAAACCAATGCCGACCTGGAGTTGCTAACCATTAGTAATTACGAAATTGCTCAACCTCAATTGTTTACGCAAAGCAAAAAAATACTGATGGAGCAAAGAAACAGAAGTTCGCTACAATTAGTATTAGCATGAGTATAACAACATGCAACCTAATACTAATGGCTAATGACTTTTGCATATATACATTTTACAATTACTTTTGGCAGGTAATTTGAATAACGACAAACAATCTATAATTTATATAATCATGAAAAAATCACTTTTAGTTTTATTGTGCTTAATCGCATTAAACGGCTGGGCACAAAAAAGTCAAATAGAGTCTGCGGCACTTTATTTTAACAATTTGGAAATGGAAGATGCTAAAAAATCCATTGACGCTGCTGCTGAACATCCTGATACCAAAGACAATGTAAAAATGCTTTACTACAGAGCTTTAATTTACGACACTATAGCCACAACCGACAGATTTAAAAGCATTGATATAGATGCTGCCGAAAAATGGGCTTTGGCTGCCAAACGTGGTTTAGAGTTAGATAAAAAAGAAATGTACAAAGATGTATTGGAGTACATTATTGTAAATGCAGCTTTTGCTTGTTATGGTGAAGCTTACAAAGCCAGTGAAAGAGGCGATTACAAAAAAACACAATCGTACTACCAGTTGGTAATTGATTTATTGCCTTTTGATAAAAATGGCGATATGAAAAAGAATAATTTAACCGAAAAATCAATTGTGTACAACCAGTTTTACTTTGCCAGCAAAGAAAAAAACAAAGCTGATCAGAAAAAATACCTGAGCAGGTTAATAGAACTAAACTATCAGGATCCGATTATTTTTGCTTACATGACCAATATTTACCTGGAAGAAGGTGATACTGCAACTGCTTTAAAATACTTAGACCAAGGCCGTACACTTTACCCGGAAAAGAAAGATTTAATAGCACAGGAAATTAATATATACATAGCCCAAGGCAAAATGGATGTATTGTTGCAAAAAGTGGAATTAGCCAACGAGCAAAAACCAGAAGACCCTGATTTAATTTATACCCGTGGTAACTTATACGACAATGCTGCCAATGGTTTTACCAAACAAATAAGAGCATACCGTGATGAGGCTACATCGTTAAACAAAAAAGCCAAAACAGAGAAAAATCCGGCTGTAAAAAAACAATTAGAAGCAGATGCTAAAACCGCCACCAGTAAAGCCAATGAATTAAATGTTAAATATGTAAGCTACAGCACCAAAGCCGAAGCAGATTACTTAAAAGCCATTGATTTAAACCCTGATATGATAGATGCTTATTACAACTTAGGTGCTTTAACTAATAATAAAACGGCCGAAATAGCTAGTAAAATAAATGCGATTGATGCCAAAACACAAGCTGAATATGACAAGAAGTTAGCTGCCTACAAAAAAGTACAAGACAGTATTTTTAACGTAGCTGCAGGATATTTTAAAAAGGTAGAAGAAATTGCATTAAGCAAACCTGAAAAAACCGCTGATGAAAAAATACTTAAATACGGTTACTTAAAAGATGCATATTTAAGTTTACGTTTAATTTATGCAGGTATGAGAGACGAGAAAACCGCAACTGATTACGATAAGAAAAGACTAGAAGCTAAAGCCATGATGGATAAAGCTAAATAGGGGTTATTAAAATCTAAATACAATAAGCCGATTCTATACAAAGAAAAATAGAATCGGCTTATTAAGGAAAACATTACTTAACATAATGTTAATTATAAGAAAATTTATAATATGCAGAAAAGGCAGTAATACCTGATTTGACTCCTGTTTTCTGTACTTATAAATAACGCAGATACCGTTTTGTTAAATTTACTTTATACAATTCTGTTCAGTCAAACTTACCTTTACCCCCGCAAACCAAACACGACTATTTTAAATTGTATGAATATTTCAATTTTACTTCTCTGCTACGGATTATTTCTTATTGTATGTGGCATTACTTCGGTTATTTTTATTGGGCTTAAAGCTAAAACCGCTTTGGCTTCCGGTGGAATTTCCGGTTTAAGCGCTATGGTAATTGCTTACCTAATTAACCAGCAAAACAGCTTTGCGCCTATTGCCGGCATTGTTTTAACTTTGTTACTGTTTGTTGTATTTGCCTGGCGCAGTACTAAAACATTATTTAAAGTATTGGAGTTAACTTCCATCCAACATACTGATTTAAAAGGAAAAACAATAGCATTTCTAATCATTAGTTTAATGGCTGTCATATCACTAGTAGCATGTTTATTGCAGGTGGTTGTTTATTTAAATCAATGTAAATAGCAAGAATTAAGATAAAAATATGCTACCGCCCATAAGTAAATTACCATCGTGTAAGTTTAAGTATTTTTAGCAGGCTAAGAGGCTACTGATTATCCACTTGTAACACTAAGTATAACAGTGCCCATTGGAAACGTAATTTTTTCGAAGTTAATTACAACCATGGTTGCATTTTTAGGCGCTGTAATAGAATTGCCCGAAGGCGAAGAATCGGTGATTTTTAAAGAGGCTGGCTTACCAAGTGGTTTGGCTCCTTGCCAAAACTGGGCAGTTATTGTTGCAGAGCCTCCTGACACGTTTTCTACCAATAAGCGGTAGCCACTAATTACATAGTTTTCGGCAACCATTGAAGTCAAAGTTGATGCTCCTGCTTCAAAGTTGGATACCGAGAAATTGGCTGTACAAATGTTTTGTATCATAGCTTTATTTTTTTTAATCCCCTACTCATAAGGCTTTTCAGGTATACGCCTCCACCTTAATAAACCTGTGTGGGGCAAGCCGTTTATTTAAGTGGGTTCTGCTTCACTTTTATAAAACTTTATCATACAAATGTGCAATAAGAAAAAGGGTTGCGTAAGAGAATATATACCTGTTTGTAAAAACAAGTATTTATGCTTGTTTTGGTTTTTATGTAAGTATTTATACTTATCAAAAACTAATAAAACAATTCTGATGAGTAATAATAACTTTCATCTTGGTTTGTAATTTTCCACTTTTCCTGATAAGGATTTTTGTGAATATGATTTAGCTTTTGAATGAGTATTTCTATACTAAACAGTTGAATACTTAATGGATTGCTTCCCCCTCATCTAAATTTCTATCCTTGTCATTATCCACAAATTTTTCCAAAACTAAAGGGCGCTTAATTACTAAATATGTTTTATTTGTTGAGATTTTAAAGGCTTACATGCTAAAATTGTAATGGTGTAAAAAGCCTGTATTGGTTGCGATGCACTAAACACCAACAAGTGTAAAGTACTAAGATAAAGAAGATAAAAAGGTGGAAAATATAGAGAATAGTTGGGCCATTTGCACAGAATGTATGGGGCAAGGAAAAAAAAGCCGAAAGTTTAAAAAAAAGGTACTTTCAAATTTTCAAAATGAGTTAATTCAATTTGAAAAAAGCAAGAAAGAAGGGTTGGCACCTGCTCGTCCAAATCTTCATTTATATACATGTTTAAATTGTAGTGGCTCTGGGTTAATAAAAGCAGAAAGTATTCCAATAGCAGATAATGAAACCTTTCCACATGTTGCCATTATTGGTGGTGGTATTGGAGGAGTGGCTTTGGCTGTGGCTTGTTTACACCGTAGAATCCCATTTTCCATTTATGAACGCGATACGAGTTTTGATGTTCGGCATCAAGGATATGGACTTACCTTACAGCAAGCCAGTAAAGCAATGAAGGGTTTCGGAATATTTAATTTAAAAGATGGGGTTCATTCAACAAAACATGTAGTTCATACTACTGACGGGAAAGTTATTGGTGAATGGGGAATGAGAATGAATCCGGAGTCAAAAACATCTCCAAAACGAACAAATATTCATATTGCCCGCCAATCGTTACGTTTGGCATTACTTGAGCAGCTTGGCGCACTTCATGTTGTGAATTGGGGGCACGAATTGGTGAATTTTAAAGAAAATAAAGATAAAAGTATTGAATTAAACTTTAAAGTAAACGGACAGATGAAGAGTGTCAAAGCTGATCTTGTAGTAGGAGCTGATGGCATTCGTAGTGCTGTTCGTAAGCTGATAATTGAAGAAGAAACTACCCCTTTACGATACTTGGGCTGTATTGTAATACTTGGGATTTGCCCATTAAGCGCTTTAAAAGGCATTGAAAGTTCATTGTTAGACTCTGCAACAGTATTTCAAACAGCCAATGGCAATGAGCGGATTTATGTTATGCCTTTTACTGAAGATGCTGTAATGTGGCAACTTAGCTTTCCAATGCCAGAAAATGAGGCTAAAGCACTGAGTATTGAAGGCTCTATGGCGCTAAAAAAAGAAGCTTGTAAAAGAACTCAGTGGCATCATCCAATTCCACAAATTGTAATGGCAACCATGGATGCTCAAATTTCAGGCTATCCAGTTTATGACCGTGCATTACTTGAGCCTGAAATGTTGGGAAAACATAAAAAAATAACATTAATTGGAGATGCTGCCCACCCGATGAGTCCATTTAAAGGACAGGGAGCAAATCAAGCGTTGTTAGATGCATTGGCACTTGCTCGGGGAATATCAAAAGGATGCAGACCTTTATCAAATTGGCAAAAAATTGGAATAAGAGAAAGTGTTTTAAATGAGTTTGAATCAGAAATGTTAGAACGAAGTGCTGTAAAAGTAAAAGCTTCTGAATTGGCTGCTGAGTTATTGCATTCAGAAATGGTACTTGATGAAGGAGATAGGCCAAGAGGCAGGATATTAAAGAAGTTAAGTAGTTAAACTCCACATTAGCAAATTTAGTACTTGTGTAGTCAAGTAGCTACATATATATTTGTAGTCGAATAGCTACACAATGAATTTAAGACGAGATGTATTTCAAGCCATAGCAGACCCTACCCGCAGGGCCATATTATTATTGGTAGCTTCACAGTCAATGACTGCCGGAGCTATAGCGGCCAACTTTAATACAGCCAGACCAACTGTATCAAAACATTTACAAATATTAACCGAGTGCGAGTTACTTACACAGGAGCAAAACGGACGAGAAATTTCCTATCACCTTAATGCTAAAAAAATGAAAGAAGTGGCCGACTTTATTGAACCTTTCCGTCAGATGTGGGATGACCGATTTAATAAACTGGAAGCCATAATGAAAAAATATAAAGCAAAGTAATATGGAACGAAAAACAAAAATAGATGCCAAAGATGGCAAGCAGGATTTAATCATTACAAGGGAATTTGATTTGCCTTTGGAGCTATTGTTTAAAGCTTATATAGAGCCCGAAATTGTAGAGCAGTGGATGGGCACTAAAGTACTTAAACTAGAAAATAAAAAACATGGTAGCTGGCAATTCGAAACGACTGATGCCTTTGGAAATATAGTGTTTAGGGCGAATGGGACAATTCATGAGTTTGTGCCAAATACAAAAATTACCCGCACCTTTGAAATGGAAAACACCCCCTTTCCTGTTCAATTAGAGTACTTAACTTTTGAACCACTAAGCAACGAAACAAGCAAACTTACTATGCATATTGTCTATAAATCGGTTGCTTTCAGAGATCAAATGTTAAAGTTGCCTTTTGCCCAAGGCATTAACATGGCACATAACCGTTTGCAAAACGCATTTAACAACTTAAAATAATATTATTATGAACGCCAAAACAAACAAAATTATTTACTGGATCTCAACGCTATGGCTTGCATTAGGCATGGTATCTACAGGCATCGTGCAATTATTCCAAATGAAACAGGAAACAGATATGATGGCACATTTGGGTTATCCTCAGTATTTTTTAACCATATTGGGTATATGGAAACTACTGGGTACAATAGCTGTAATTGTTCCTAAATTCCCAATGTTAAAAGAATGGGCCTATGCTGGTTTCTTTTTTGCTATGTCAGGTGCCGTGTTTTCGCACTTAGCTTGTGGTGATGAATCCAAAGAACTTTTTGGCCCTTTATTACTGTTGGTATTAACAGTAATGTCTTGGTATTTCAGACCTGCCAACAGAAAAATAGTTTCAGTAGCCGGTTAATTGATAAATTGCAATAAATATGAATAATAAAAAGGAATTATCACCGGCACAACGTGAAGAACTGATTAGCATATTGAAAACACGTTTTGATAAAAATGAAAACTGGCACAAAGATATAGCATGGGATAAAGTACAGGCTAAGCTAGAAAGCAGCCCGAAACTATGGTCGCTTTACGAAATGGAAACTACGGGTGGCGAGCCTGATGTTATTGGTTTTGATAAAAAGTCAGGCGAATATATTTTTTATGATTGCGCTGCTGAAAGCCCCAAAGGCCGCAGGAGTTTGTGTTACGACCGCGCTGCGTTAGATGCCAGAAAAGAAAATAAACCTACTAGTAATGTTGAGGATGTAGCAGCAGCAATGGGTATTGAACTTTTAACAGAAGAGCAATACAGGGTATTGCAGCAATTGGGAACTTTTGATACTAAAACATCTAGCTGGATAAAAACACCTGCCTGTATTAGAAAATTGGGCGGTGCTATTTTTGCTGATTACCGTTACGGGCAGGTTTTTGTATACCATAATGGAGCAGAATCATACTATGCAGCCAGGGGTTTCCGAGGCTCATTGCAAATATAAAAGCCGGTCATTAATTAATAAATAACATGAACCCAAAGGTTGATTTTTACTTTGCCAAAGAAAAAAAGTGGCAACAAGAAATAGAACAATTGAGAATAATTGTACTTGACTGCGGATTAATAGAAGAACTAAAGTGGGGCTGCCCTGCTTATACATTTGAAAAAAGTAATATTGTTTTAATACACGTATTTAAAGATTACTGTGGGCTTTTATTTTTCAAAGGTGCATTATTAAGAGACCCGAAAGGTATCCTTATTCAACAAACAGAGAATGTACAGGCCGCACGCCAGATGCGTTTTACCAATGTGCAGGAAATAGTAAAGCTGAGTAATACTATAAAAGTCTATATTAAGGAAGCCATTAAGGCAGAAAAAGCCGGATTGAAAGTGGAGCTAAAAAAGACTACTGAGTTTAAAATGGTTGATGAATTTAAACAAGTATTAGATGAAATGCCAGAGTTAAAAACCGCATTTGAGGCATTAACGCCCGGTAGGCAAAGAGCCTACCTCCTACACTTCTCTTCTGCCAAACAATCTAAAACCAGAGAGTCGAGAATTGCAACATGTATACCGCAAATACTCAATGGAAAAGGACTGAATGATTAGTGAGACTATTACATGTAGCTATATTTATATCAACTAGAGCAGTAATTAATAGTTGAGCTTGGGTATAACTAAAAACAGGCAAGTATCTGTTGATACTTGCCTGTTTTAATTTGTTGTTTTGCTTTCTAGCTTAACTAATTAATCAATAATACTTTATAAAATTGGCTTATTAGTTAGCCATTGAATACTTAATTCTGGTAATACTTAGGTTTCTTACTTGTTTTACATCTTAAGCCATAACATAGAATCTCCCTTTTCATCATTTTGAGTCAAATCATTGTCAATACTTAAGCCGTCAATTACACTTTGTTCCAAAGATTGAATTAATTGATATCCACGTTGGGGAATAGAGGGAACATTGCTCAAAGACTTCCAATAATGCTGAAATTCCAAATCATACAATTGATTGCCATTAAGAATACAGTTTGCCCCAACATATATTCCGGGTATATACCCCGCATTATTCACAGCATTGTACCAAGCGTTGCAGTAATCAATTACATTTTGTGCAGGTGTACCTGAAACCACTCCTTCTAAGTCACACCAAATATTCATCCCTAATAATAGCCCGATAGAGCTGGCGTTGGAAGCGGCATTTTGCCCATATGTGTTTCCTAAACTTGCGGTGGGATTCCAACCTTCATTAGGAACATGCTGAACTGCACTTAATGCTAATCCTGCATTCAGTATATTACTTGCCTCATTGAAAGTCAGATCGCCTGGTTGCTGACCATTTCCCAGAGATAGATATCTGATACAAAAAGAATATCCATTACTATTTAAGTAGGCTGCTTGACTAGCACTTACAATAGTGTCTGTATCAAATCCTTTTAAGTTTGGATTGGCATTTTGAACCGTTCCTGGTAATGGTGGTGTATAGTTTTTCATTTTTTTATTTAGTTATTTGTTCTACTCATTAGGCTTCTCGGCTCAGCTCCGTTTTTTAAAAGTGGATTCTACTCCACTGCAAAAGCTTTCGTACTTTCAAATGTATGTTATATAGGGGGTATATTTTAGCGTATAAATACCCTTTTTAAAAACAGGTGTTTATACGTAGTATTGGTCTTAAAACAAAACAGGTGCAGATTTTGGGTCTGCACCTGTTTTGTTTTGCCTACGCTGCACAGTTTTCGACTTTCCTGTTTTTAATTCATTTGTTACATAACAAAGGAAAAATCTCAATCTTTTTCTAAGCTAAACCCAATATTTGATATTTTGCAGGCTCATATACAATGTCAACAGTGCCAGACAAGATTTGCATTCCGTCTGCGCTCATTTTTACGATAACTTTCTTACCTTTTATAAAATTGGGTTGCCTTACCTGCGACTCTTTTAATGTAGTTATCACATTGCCAATGAATGCAGTTGCTAATTCCTTTAATTATTTTTAAAAATTGTCTTTATAAAAATTGAATTCATACTTGACAGCAAGTACCCCTGCTCCTCCACCTGTAAGCACCAGACTCCCTTTACATTGATCTTTCATGCTAATCATTGTTGAATAACCATCATTTTCCATCTCCAATAATCTTTTAATTTGGTTTGTACCGGAAATTTTTCGCGCTAGAAATGAATCTGGTACATTGAACGTAAAAAATTCACCAGGGGCAAGACCAGAACGGATGGCAGTAATATTTTTCCCTCTGCTAAGAATAATATCGTATGCACCTTTCTGAAGGTTGTTAAAGACTTCAATGGAACAAATTTCATCTGATTTTTCATTTGTTAGTTTTATCAGTCCCATTACTTCCTTAATAATATACCTGAAGCTTTTGTTAATCAGAAGGGGCGGGGAAAAATTACCGTATGCGTCACGGATCTGTATATGCATTGATGAATCATACTGGAGCAAATGAGAAAAGCCGTAGGAGCATTGCTCAATATGAAACAATGGTAACCGTTGTGTACACTTATCGAAAAAATGTGATGGCTCAAAGAGAATCACATCGACTGGCACAACGCTCAGCGATTTATTTACAAAACAAATTTCTGTGACTGACATATGATTATTTATTTGGTTAAAAAATGACCAGTGAGATTAGTAAGAAAAGTATCTTACTGAGCTCTCACCAGTCATCAAAAAGAATACTATCCCTTTACTATATTCACAAGAGAAAATGAGTAAGGCTGCGCATCTGATCCTGATCCCCCACCAGTCATCACAATATCAGCACTAGAAATACCAAGTAATGAGAACGGTGTATTAATCTGAGATATGATTGCTGAATCCATTATGGTACCCTCTACCACTTGCGATGCAACACCGATGTAAATTGTTGGTTTGAATACGAATGCTGCCATTTGACCAGGAACTACATTTGTTTTGGTTGCAAGCAGTTTTCCTGCTTTGTAGATATTCGCATTGATTGAGCCTGAACCAAGCTGATTTTTTACGTCCACTTCCGTTGGATAATTCGCACTTCCAGTCTTAATAAGCTGGTCACCTGAATTGGTCAAAAGCACAGAAAATGCATCTCCTGGACTAACAGTCATTTTAGGGGTATAGTTACCATAACTGTCGCTTGCTGCAACTTCCATGGTCATAGGGTAAGTAAATGGGTGGTTATCACCTGTTCCGCAATTCTTAATAACTTGCCACGCTACAGCTATCTCTTCATAACCTGGAGCTTCATTTTTTTGAAAAATAACAATTTCTGAATTGTTTGCATCATTTGATTGATTGATAAAATTAAGTTGAATGTTTGATGTGCTCATTTTGAATTAGTTTTTACTAGAATTCTTACTCATAAGGCTTTTCGGTTCCGCCCTGTTTTTACTGTTACAGCCAGTTCGTTTTTTAAAGTGGGTTCTGCTCCACTTTTTATAAAGCTTTATGGATACAAATTTGAAGCAACTAAAAAGGCTTTCCTATACAAGAAAACAGGTATTTTAACTACTAATTCAGCTTGGGTATAAAATAAAAACAGGCATATATCTATTGATACATACCTGTTTTTATTGTTGTTTTGGTTTTTAGCTGAACTATGAATCAACTATGTTTTAATGAAGTTGGCTTGTGAGCTTAATCATTGAATACTTAAATCCTCGTAATACCCGTAACGTAAGGCTTACCTTCTAATGGCTGAAAAATTTCAACAATAGCTTCCCAAATTACCTCGGCAGGGGGCATCGTAGCCGTACATTTAAAACGGTAGTTGGTTCCGGCAACTAATTGTGTTGAAACTGTTTGTGGAGTGTAAGTTACTCCAACGAAACCAGCCATAGCTTCAGTAAATACTTGTTTGTCTGCTGGTGTAAGTGGGTGATAAGGTGTCCATCCACCTAATAATGTTTGAGCGTTTGACATATTATTTAATGTTTTAGTTTTCCTACTCATAAGGCTTTTCGGAATTACGCCTCTGCTTTAAAACTTGTGCAAAGCAAGCCGTTTTTTTTAGTGGGTTCTGCTCCACTGTTTATAAAGCTTTATAGTATAGATTTAAAGCGGTCAAAAAAGCTTTCCTATGCAGGAAAACAGCTGTTTTAACTCGCTAATAAATTTTGCTTAAGTTTATTGTTATCCTAAAGGATTTATTAGAATAAACGGGTCCCATGAGAAGTAGCCAATTG
>CAYTWI010000100.1:0-12950 GCA_964442045.1 uncultured Bifidobacterium sp. | reverse complement strand
AACAGATAAGAAACCAGTTTCTCCAATTAGTACAAGTGAAAGAGATGTAGAAAATTATCTTAAAAAGCAGTTGATAGAAAAGTTCCCTAATGAATCATTCAGCATTATTTTAAAAGTGTGTATTGATAAACTTGGGGTTTTAAAAACAGCCGAGGTTGTAAATTTTGAAAAGCAAGACACAATTAAACGGAATAAGATAAAAAGGGTACTTCTTTCGATTGCAATGCAATTACCTAGGTATTCTCCTGCACAAAAGAGTGATGATGGCAGATACGTAAATGCATGTATTTACTATACTATCCGGCACAATCAATCGGAACAAAGCACTAACTTAAGCGATGCTGGCGTAGTTAGCTTCTGTGAAGTAATGCCCGCTTTTCCCGGAGAGAATGATGGGTTGCAATCATACATCAAGAATAACTTACGCTATCCACAAACAGCATTGACTAATAAGATTGAAAGGGTAATTTGGGTTGATTTTATTATTGAGAAAGATGGACACACTTCGAACATTTCTATAATAAAGCCAGAGGGATTTGGATTTGACGAAGAAGCCATTCGTTTGGTAACAGAAATGCCCAACTGGAGATGTGGCAAAAACAATGGGAAACCTGTTCGGGTGAAATACCGCATTCCTATAAAATTTTCGTTAAAGTAACTAATGGCATCATGCCAGATTGCATTGACATAATTATAGCTTTTAAGGAAGCCAAAGAAATAAGCCTTGTTATTGCAACAGTTTATGTATTGTCAACGTCATTGGTTACTTAGTTCTTGCGACAATTAAGCCTACACATAACAGCGGTCTTGCTCTATTTCGCCCTTGTTGGTGTTCTTCACCAACAAGTTTTATCAGGCCAAACCTCGCTGGTGCGAGCGTGCCGCTCTAAGTATTTATAACTTACTGCGCCAAGTATTGGAACATCATAGGGCAAGTATAACACACACTACCCAATACTTTCTAACTGCTTAAATACGGGAATTAATAACTTTCCTTTTTCACTAAGCGTATATTCAATATGCAAAGGTTTTTGTTTTACAATAACTTTTTCTAACAGGTTAACTTCTTCCAATTCCCTTAAAGCAACAGATAATGTTTGCTTATTAGAACCCTCTATTTGACGCAATAAACTGCTGAATCGCAAGGGTGCTTCAACAGCCAAACGAAAAATTTCAGGCTTCCACTTGCCCGATAGCAACTTTAAAAGCCCTTGTGCCGGACAGGTTTCATTGTCAATAATCTCTTTTTTAGTAGTCATAAATTTCTGACTTATTGTGTAGTTGAAAGTAAGTCCTCAACTTTGTACAAATATAAACAAAAGGTGTAAGACACTTGAAAAAATGAAAATAACCTATCTTATTTTAATCACATTCATAATGAGCAATTCAAGTTGCCAGGCACCTGTAAAAAACAAAATGGAAAATAACAACCCTTTAATGTGCGACCCGGAGAGTGGTATTTGCGAAATACCGGCTCCCAAAACAAATGCAGCGGATAGCAGTTTGGTAAAATCAAACCAAAAACCGGTAAAAATAATTTATTACACTGACCCAATCTGTTCTTCTTGTTGGGGTATTGAACCGCAACTGCGAAAACTTAAATTAGAATACGGAAACAATATAGAAGTGGAATACAGAATGGGCGGCTTGCTTCCGGATTGGAGTTACAATAGTGGTGGAATTAGCAAACCTGCTGATGTGGCTCACCACTGGGATGAGGTAAGTGTTTATTACGATATGCCGATAGACGGAAATGTTTGGCTGGAAGACCCTTTAGCTTCTTCCTATCCACCTTCAATAGCATTTAAAGCAGCGCAAATGCAGGACAATGAAAAGGCGGTTTTGTTTCTTCGCGAAATACGGGAAATGGTTTTTCTTCAAAAAAAGAATATCACAAAATGGGAGCATTTAGAGTTAGCGGCCAGGAAAGTGGGGCTTAACACGGTTAAGTTCAAAACAGATTACGAAGGAAAAGCAAAAGAACTTTTTGAAGAAGATTTGAAATTAGGCAGGGAATTAGGCGTAAGAGGTTTCCCGACACTTTTTTTTACTGACACAACGGGAAATAAAGAAATGGTTTATGGCTCCAAACCATACAGCACATTTGAAAATGCTTTGCTTAAGCTATTTCCTGCGGCTGCCAAAGCCACCTACGACAAAACCTGGAGTTTTGTATTTGCTAAATACCATTCGTTAACAGCCAAAGAGTTTTCAGAACTGACAGGAACACCACGAAACGAAAGTGAAAAATATTTAGACGACCTAAGCACCAACGGAAAGTTAAAAAAGCTGACAACAAAAAATGGTGCAATATGGACATTGAACTAAATACCCGGCTGGCGCGGGTGTGCCGCTCGTGAGGCTAACAGTCTGCCTGTAAAGTATGTAAGCCTTCATCGCAACTAAAAAGTCTGTTTGATGATTGTTGGAATCTGAATATATTGCCGGAACGTATGCGTGTATTATAACACCCTGGCAATACGACAACAAATGATGACGGACTATTTAATAAAAGGATTAATAATTGGCTTTTCCATAGCAGCTCCGGTTGGTCCCATTGGTGTGCTCACCATAAAACGTACTTTAACAGAGGGGCGTAGCTCCGGTTTTGTTACCGGCATGGGAGCAGCCATGGCCGATACCGTTTACGGCATTGTAGCAGGCTTCGGGCTCACAACCATTTCCTCTTTTCTGTTAACACAGGAGTTTTGGATAAAACTAACAGGAGGATTGTTTTTACTTTATTTAGGCATAAAATCATTTGTAACCAAACCCGCATCAAACGCTGCAAATGTGGACAGCAAAGGACTTGTCAGTAATTTTATTTCCACTTTTTTCTTAACCATAACCAACCCCACAACCATCATATCATTCCTGGCTATATTTGCCGGACTTGGCTTGGGTACCACCAACACAGACTATACATCATCTCTGACTCTTGTATTGGGTATATTTTTGGGTTCTGCTTTATGGTGGTTTATATTAAGCTCTATAGTTAGTTTTTTTCAATCTAAAATTACACCCGACAAACTGATTTGGATAAACAGGCTTTCTGGTTTAATAATCATTTCATTTGGAGTTTTTGCTTTATATTCATGCACAACAATAAAACAGTAGAATGCACTGCTACTGCAACTATTAAAAATGATACCTTATGCTATTTAACTTGTTTAAAAGTCTTGACAAAAAAGTTGAAGAAGATAAAGAACGACTTGTTTCCGAACTAAAATCGGCAGATATAAGAACTTTGATTATTCAAATGGATAACAATGAGCCTATATCTGAAAACATTGTAAAGAAGCAAAAAAGAGATATGTCTTTTGGAAGTGAAGATACTATAAGTTGGTTTGCTTATAGAGTTTCATGCGAACTTAGCGACAGCAATCAAAAACCTGAGTTAATTAAACTACTCTCAGATGTAGAATTTGATAAATATAAAAAATACATATTACGTTGCTTAAGTAATTTATGTGTTAATACACAGGACTATGAACTTTTTGATTTTCTTATCTCTGCTATCAAACAATCCGATAATGAAGATGCAATAAAGGCAGTATTAAGAGGTCTTAAAGACCTTAGAAAACCGAAGACTTTAAACATTGAATTTTTAAAATTTCTCTTGACGAATGGTACATATCAGAACAGACTTGATGCCCTGTCAGGACTTCAAAATTCAGAACATGCTGATATTGAAGACCTGTTAATTCAAGAATTTAAAACAAGTGACCAGCATACAAAAGAAATGATTTGTGCGACATTGAGAAGCACGGGAACCAACAAGTGTTTTGAAGTACTGGATAAAGAGTACAAAAGAACAAGAAGCAATACATTGAAATATTTTATTGAAAGTGCTAAAGAAGAAATTAATAATAGGAAAAGTATCAGCAGCTAACAGTGTTAGGGACTGGCAAATTAAATAAATAGTACCTTTATAATTCAACTCCCATAAATCTTTTGTCCAAGGTTGGTGTCCTCATCAACCTTTTTATTAGCAGTATTTTGAGGTGTGGAATAATAAAATACTTTTGCTGATAAGAGAAAATTGTAACTAATAAATAAGGTAGTAGCCGTAAATAAAAATGAAAAGAAACAAACTTACAGCAATCAGGAATCCTTCAGTTGACAACGTTGTATTGTACAGCATTACCATTAAAAATGGAAAAATAACTATATCTTAAAAACAATACCTGCACTCACTAGCGGGACGCCAGCGAATGCAGGAACATAAAACAAACACATGATGAATAAAATAATAGTAACCCTTTTAATTGTAGCAGTTACAAAAATTTGTAGTGCACAAACAACACAAACTATATATTATAATAACAGATGGTTTGAAAAAGAGGTAAGTGCCGGGAAGGGTAAGTTTTCGAAAACAATAACAAAAAATGCTGACGAGACGGTTACAATTGAAGTTAAAAACATTAAAAAAAACAAAATAGAATATAGTGAAACCTATAAAGGGGCGGAACCTTATGGCATTTGGATTTACCAGACAAGCAAAGGAACTTCGCAGTTGGAATATAACTTTCCGCTTACCTATGCAGGCAAAGAATGCAAGGATAGTATTCCATCTGTAATAATGGATAGTTATTTTGAAGATAACGATACCATAGGTTACAAAGCCCCAAAGCTTGCTGCAGGAGAAACCAGCATCTATCAATCTATCGCAGATAATCTGGTTTATCCTACTTTGCCAAAAGAAGAGGGAATTCAGGGGAAAGTTTATGTAGTATTTACCATTACAAAAGATGGTAGTATTGAAAATGTTTATATTAAAAAGGGTGTAAATGTTTTTTTAGACAAAGAGGCACTGAGGGTAATAAGGCTGTTAAGATTTTCAACTCCGCCAACACTTAACGGTCAGCCTCAAAGTTTTTGCATTACAATGCCGATAATATTTAGCCTTATTTAATGATGGGAACTTTGCATAAAAGTTACGAGCACAAATTGTAAAAAATAAGAACAATGGCAAGACAACTTATTTAGGTGAAGACTAACGGAAATACAACCGATGCTAACAATACATTTGCAATTACAAGGCTAAAAAATAGTTATGACTACCATAAAAATACTTTCTATATTTCTAATAACTCTTTTAATAGGTTGTCAGTCTACGAAAATTGATTACAATCCATTTGGTAAATTAGATTTAAATAAAAAGTGTGCTGTTTATTTTATTCGCTCAATGGGCGATTGGGGAGAGTTTGAAAAAGCAAATGAAGATTTTGTAATTACAGATAAAGTAGTATTACAAAAACTGAAAGAAAACTGGGGTTTAAGACTTACAGATAAACGAATGGCTTGCGGTTTTGGTTATTTGGTTTTTATAACCCAAAATAACGAGATGGTAGAAAGTATTCAAATTAATGAGCCATGTGGTTATTCAACAACCTCAGGAGGTTGGTACTACTTTGATAAAAACTACTACAATTGTATTGATATATTAAAAATAGTTAAGTTTGATAGACCAACCGCTGATAGCATTCAAGATGCATTGTATCAACAAATAAAAAAGCAAACCCGTACTCGTTAGCGCAACGCTAGTGAGGTTACAAGTCAGTCTCTGGCTGTATAGAAATAAAAAGTAGGCGAGGGTAATAGTAATAACAAACGTAGAGACATTGCATGCAACGCCTTAAAAGCAATACAACAATCAATTTACCTTCCAATTGTTGAAATATTTATTATTTAGTTTTATAAAATAATAATAGTTTCGGTTCATGCAAAAAGTATCGACCAAGGCAGCCAATTTAATAGGCTCAGAGATTATAAAACTGGGTAACGAAATCAATCAGAAAATACGCGAAGGCCACCAAATATATAACCTGACTATAGGAGATTTTAACCCGGCTGTATTCCCAATACCAACCGAATTAAAACAGTTAATCATTAACGCTTACCAGGATAACCAGACCAATTATCCGCCTGCCGATGGCGTACTGGAGCTAAAGAAAGCGATACAACATTTTATCAGTAAATACGAGCATATTAATTTTGCCGATGACGAGCTGATGGTAGCCGGTGGAGGTCGCCCGCTCATACACGCCATATACCAAACCATAGTAGATGCAAACGACAAAGTAATATACCCTGTACCAAGCTGGAACAATAACCACTATTGCCACCTGAGCGATGCGCAAAAAGTAGAGATACAAACTCGTGCAGAAAATGGCTTTATGCCCACACCTGAGGAGCTGGCACCGCACCTGAAAGGAGCAGTATTGTTAGCCCTTTGCTCACCACTCAACCCAACGGGCACCACCTTTAAAAAAGACCAGCTGGAAGCTATATGCGATATGGTATTGGCAGAAAACAAAAGACGCAGTGCTGATGAAAAACCCCTGTACATTATATACGACCAAATATACTGGATGCTGCGCACCAACGGCATAGAACATTACAACCCCGTAAGCCTGCGCCCCGACATGAAACCCTACACTATATTTGTAGATGGCATTAGCAAAAGCTTAGCCGCTACCGGTGTAAGAGTAGGATGGAGCTTAGGCCCCGCTCATGTAATAAGTCGTATGAAATCCATACTGGGCCATATAGGAGCTTGGGCACCCAAAGCCGAGCAAATGGCCACCGCCAACTTTTTAAATAACGATACCGCATTAAACAGTTTTTTAAGCGAGCTCAAACAAAAGCTCGATATACGCTTTAACGCCCTGTACAAAGGTTTCCAGGACTTAAAACAAAAAGGGTACCCCGTACAGATTATTACACCCGAAGGCGCTATATACCTTACAGCTCAATTTGCCTTAATGGGCAAAACCACACCCGAGGGCATTACCATTGAAAAAACGGAACAAATAACCGCTTTTCTGCTTAACCATGCGCAACTGGCCGTAGTGCCATTTACTGCTTTTGGTTGCGAGGCCGGAACCGACTGGTACCGCATATCAGTAGGTACACTCAAAGAAAGCGATATACCCGAATTATTGCAAAAACTCGAAGCCGCATTACAACAACTGCACTAAAAGCCACCACCTTATAAACTATACGTTTTAGCAAACAATTAATGAAAACATACCAGCAACTGTACGACCTTTTTATGGCTCATATTAATGAGGCCCATTACGGCAGTAATCCAAAAGAGTTATACCAACCCATACAATACATGATGCAACTGGGCGGCAAGCGCCTGCGCCCTATACTCACACTGATGGCCTGCAATATATACAGCGAAGAGGTAGAGAAAGCCCTGCATGCAGCCCACGCCATAGAAGTGTTCCATAACTTTACCCTTATACACGATGATATAATGGACAATGCACCCTTGCGCAGAGGGCAGGAAACAGTGTATAAAAAATGGAATATGCCCATAGCTATACTGAGTGGCGACTTAATGATGATAAAAGCCACCCAGCTGTTATGCAAAACCGATTACAGCCATCTGGCAGCACTGCTGGAAGTATTTAACCAAACTGCCATAGAAGTATGCGAAGGACAGCAGATAGATATGAACTTTGAAACACAGGCTAACGTACTGCACAACGATTACCTGGAAATGATAAAGCTCAAAACAGCCGTACTACTCGGTTGCTCTTTACAAATAGGCGCTTTAATAGGAGGGGCAAGCAAAGAAGAAGCACAACACCTGTATGAGTTTGGCAAAAACATAGGTATAGCTTTTCAAATACAGGACGATATACTCGATAGCTTTGGCGAAGGTAGCACTGTAGGCAAAAAAATAGGGGGCGATATAGCAGCCAATAAAAAAACATTGTTGTTTATAGAGCTGCTAGCCAGTGTAAACAAAGACGATAAAAAGCTGATAGAAACCGCTGTTAAAAACGAGAATACCGAAGAAAAGATAAGCACCATTTTAAGCCTGTACAGCAAATACATGATTGAAGAATTTGCCCAAAACCAGAAACAGCAATACCTTAACTTGGCTTTTGACCATTTAAACAAGCTGAATGCAGGCGAGCAAAAGCTCAGTATTTTAAGGCAAACAGCCCACGATTTAATGACTCGTATTTCATAAAATATAAAAAAAGAAATAATACCCAATAAAGCGTGGATAACTGAACGATTATAATTAGCATTTTTATAAAAAATGTTTAGGTTTGCCACCACTTTATTTTAATTAAACTATAAATAATAAAACTATGTCACAAAAAGATAACGTGATTAAACATGGCTCAGAAAATCCATTTGAGTCAATGAAACAAAGATTTGACCAGGCAGCAAAAATTATTGGTCTTGACGAAGGCGATTACAACGTATTAATAGCTCCACAAAAAGCAGTAATAGTAAACATTCCTGTTACGATGGACGATGGAAAAGTGAAAGTGTTTGAAGGTTTCAGGGTAGTACATAATGCTAACCTTGGACCAAGTAAAGGAGGTATTCGTTACAGCATGGATGTGCATTTAGACGAAGTAAAAGCATTAGCGGCCTGGATGACATGGAAATGTGCCGTAGTGGGTATTCCTTATGGTGGCGGTAAAGGTGGTATTAAATGCGACCCACGCAGCATGAGTAAAGGCGAATTAGAAAGATTAACCCGTTCATATACGGACCTGATGGTTGATGTATTTGGACCTGATAAAGATATACCTGCTCCTGATATGGGAACAGGCCCGCAAGAAATGGCTTGGATTATGGATGAGTACTCAAAACTAGTAGGCCATTCATCACCAGCCGTAGTTACCGGTAAACCTATTGTTTTAGGTGGTTCATTAGGCCGCGTGGAAGCTACAGGCCGTGGTGTAATGGTGTCAACCAGAGCAGCATTAAGCAAATTAGGCATTTCGCCAATAGGTGCAACCTGTGCCGTACAAGGTTTTGGAAACGTAGGTTCAATCAGTGCCAAATTAATAGCACAGCAAGGTTTAAAAATAGTAGCCATCAGCGATGTAAGCGGAGCTTACTACAATGCCGAAGGTATTGATGTAATAGCAGCCATTGCTTACCGTGATGGAAACAACGGAACATTAGAAGGCTTTAACGCCACTAAAATTACCAATGCAGAGTTATTGGAATTAGACGTTACCGTATTGGTTCCGGCAGCTATGGAAGACCAAATTACGGAAGAAAACGCAAGCCGCATAAGAGCTAAAGTTATAGTAGAAGGTGCTAACGGCCCTACAAGTGCAAGTGCCGACCATATATTAAACGAAAAAGGTATTATGGTAGTGCCTGATATTTTAGCCAATGCAGGAGGTGTAACCGTAAGTTACTTTGAGTGGGTACAAAACCGCTTAGGTTACTACTGGACAGAAGAGCGCGTATACCGCAGAGCTGACCGCGTAATGAAAACAGCTTTTGAAGGTGTTTACGCAGCATCATTAAAATACAATATACCAATGCGTATAGCAGCTTACGCAGTATCTATACAACGCGTAGCCGAAGTAGAAAAATTAAGAGGTAAATTCGGTTTGTAATAAGAACCGCTAACTATATAAAATCCCTGATTGCTTTGTCAATTGGGGATTTTTTTTGGAGGGAGGGTTGATTGGTTAATAAGGTTAAACAATTGTTAGATTGCTATGTTGTTAAAAGCATTGTTGAATTGTTTGAAAAGGTTATTGCTTAAGCAATCCGACAATATAACAGTTTTAATAATCTCAACTTGCTGAAAAAACAAGCATTTACCCATTCAATCTTTTAACATATAAACTACCTTTCATTTAATCAGCACAAAAATTATATTTGTCCAATAAAATTTTAATTCATAATAATATTTAACAAACATGGCAGGAAACGAATATTTTGGCGCAGAAGAGCGCAAAGAAATAAACGATGTATTAGAAACAGGTATTTTATTTCGTTATAACCACGATGCTCAACGCAACAATATATGGAAAGCAAAAGAGTTTGAAGCAGAGGTAGCCAAACTAGTAGGTGCCAAATATGCACATGCAGTAAGCAGCGGCAGTACTGCCGTAAGCTGCGCATTAGCTGCAGCCGGTATAGGTGCAGGCGATGAAGTAATAGTACCACCCTTTACCTATATAGCCACCGTTGAAGCCGTTATATTTGCGGGTGCATTACCTGTTTTTGCCGAAATAGATGAAACCCTTTGCTTAAGCGCAGCCGGTATAAAAAAAGCCATTACGCCCAAAACCAAAGCCATTGTTTTAGTTCACATGTGCGGACAAATGGCCCAAATGGACGAAATTATGGCCGTAGTAAAAGAGCATAACCTTGTTTTGGTAGAAGATGCTGGTCAGGCTATGGCAGCAAGCTACAAAGGTACCTCAACCGGATTATTCGGTAAAACAGGCTGCTATAGTTTCGATTTCTTTAAAATAGCCACCGCAGGCGAAGGCGGAGTAATGGTAACCAACGATGAAACAGCGTATAAACTAGCCGATAATTATGCCGACCACGGACACGACCATATTGGCAACAACCGTGGTATGGAAAACCATCCGGTTTTAGGTTTTAACTACCGCATTTCGGAATTACACGCAGCAGTAGGTTTGGCGCAAACACGCAGAGTACCTATGATACGCGAAGCCAACAACCAACACAAAAAATACATGATGGCCGAGTTAGGTAAAATTGCAGGCGTGAGCTTTGCTACTATTCCTGATGCCAATGGCGATTCAGCTACCTTCTTAAATATATTAATGCCCGATACAGCTGCTGCCAAAGCAACAGTAGAGGAGTTTAACAAAAACGGTGTAGCCGGGTTTAATTACTGGTTTACCAATATGTACCATTTTATTAACCAATGGGATCATATTAAAGAAGGCCGCGTAGCTGCTAGAACCAATGTGCAGTTATTAGGTGCTCCGCAAGATTACAAAAACCTTGATTTACCTAAAACGCAGGAAACTATAGGCCGTTTAATATCATTCGGTATTAAAGCCACCTGGACACAAGAAGAGTTAGCCACTTTAGTAGCTAAAATGACTGTTTCAATACAGGCAGCATTATCACAAACAGCTTAAAAATTAACGGCACAGGTTGCAAACAAGACTATGCAGCCTGTGTTTATATATATAATGAGTCATAAAAATTTTAAGAGCATAGAAAAAACCGTTTTCGGTCGTGGTAGTTTTAGCCAGCTGGATGAAATTATAGCCCCGAAACGCAGCGAAAACAATAAATACTTTGTATATATTGTAGATAACTACTTTAAAGGAAAAAGCTTAGCCAATAAGCTTCAGAACAGACCCGAAGATACCGTTTACTTTATAGATGTAGATCCGCATGAACCAACTACAGAGCAAATAGACCAGTTGCGCGATGAAATACTAGCCGCCAAAGGTTTACCAAGCGGTGTAATTGGTATAGGCGGGGGTTCTATAATGGATATAGCCAAAGCATTGGCATTAATGCTTTGCAACGAAGGGCCTTCACAACAATACCAGGGTCTAAACCTGATAAAAAAACCGGGTGTGTACCATGTAGGCGTGCCTACTATTTCAGGAACCGGAGCCGAATGTTCCATGACAGCTGTATTAACAGGGCCGGAAAAAAAACTGGGTTTAAAATGTGAGTGGACCATTTTTGACCAGGTAATACTGGACTCTGAGCTAACTGCGACTGTACCGGTTGATAAATGGTTTTATACCGGAATGGATACTTTTATACATTGTATAGAAAGCCGCGATGGTATTTTAAACAATGCTTACAGCATGGCTTATGGCGAGCAAAGCTTAAAACTTTGCCGAGATATCTATTTAAGTGAAACGGCAGGACAAAGCCCTGAAAACGATGATAAGCTGATGGTAGCTTCTTTAATGGGAGGTTTAAGCTTAACGTACAGCGAAGTAGGTGTATGCCATGCTTTGAGTTACGGTTTAAGTAAAATATTTGGCGAAAAGCATTGTTATGCCAACTGTCTGGCTTTTCAACACCTGACTGATTACTATCCGGCTGGCGTAGCTGAGTTTAATACCATGTTAGCCAAACATAACATTACTTTGCCGCAAGGCCTGAGTAAAAACTGGAGCGATGAAGAAATTACAGCCATGGCCCACGTAGCTTACAACTTGCCACACATGTGGAACCACGCTATTGGAACCGACTGGAAAGATAAGGTGACTATTGACACCATTAAAGACTTATACAAAAGAATGTAATACCACAAAAGCGATAAACAATACTATCGCTTTTGTTTTTTATAGCCACACAACAAATGAAAATTATACAGGTTAATTCAGCACCCTTATTAGCTGAGTTTATTAACGTACACCGTCTCATTTATAAAAATAATCCTGACTGGGTTTGCCCCTTAGACAATGATATAAAAAAAGTATTTGACCCTACTCATAACCTCTCGTTTAAAACTGGCGAATCAGCACAGTGGATACTGAAAAGTACCGACAGTAGGGCAATTGGACGCATTGCGGCATTCTATAACAGCGATAATTTTAAGGATAATGAAAAGGCCGGAGGGGTAGGTTTTTTTGAATGTATTGATGATACCGCTGCTTCAAAGCTGTTGTTTGATACGGCCATTGAATGGTTGAAATCGAAAGGTATTAACGTAGTGGACGGGCCTATTAACTTTGGCGAAAAAAATGCTTTTTGGGGATTGATGGTACAAGGGTTTAAAAATCCATCGTACAAAGAAAACTTTAACTGGCCTTATTACGAAAACCTGTTTTTAAGCTATGGCTTTAAGCAATTAACAGAACAGACCACCAGCGAAATAACCTACCAGACGTTTGATATGATGCGTTTCCGTAAAATGGCCGACCGTGTATTGGCAAATCCTGATTATAATTTTGAGCATTTTAAAATGAATAACCTCAAAAAATATGCGATGGACTTTGTAGAAATATACAACCAGGCATGGTCACACCGCGATGATTTTGTACCCATGACGGAAGAACGTATTATGGCCGAGCTGAAACAATTAAAGCCTATTATTATTGAAGAGGCAATCTGGTTTGCCTATGCGCATGGAAAACCCATTGGTTTTTATGTAAGTGTTATTGATATTAACCAGATATTTAAACACGTAAACGGCAGGATGAACT
>CAYTWI010000099.1:0-13089 GCA_964442045.1 uncultured Bifidobacterium sp. | reverse complement strand
AAAAGCTAAAAAGTAATTTAAATATTAATGGTGGTGTGGCATACACACGTACACCAAGTAAAATAAATAACTTAGTAAACTTAGCCAGTAACTATACCATTACCACCGGTGGTGTGCTTGGAAGTAATATCAGCGAAAAAATTGATTTCACTATCTCTTATACTGCCAATTACAGTATAGTTGAAAATAGTGTGCAGGCTAACTTAAATAATAACTATTTAAACCAGCTATCAAGCATAAAGTTTAATATAATACCTTATAAAAACTGGGTTATAAGAAGCGATATAAGCAATACAAACTATACCGGATTAAGTGCCAGTTTTAACCAGAATTTCTTTTTATGGAGTGGAGGAATTGGCTATAAGTTTTTACAAAATAATGCTGCTGAAATAGCCTTAAATACTTTTGATGTTTTAAACCAAAATAACAGCATTAGTCGTACCGTAACCGGTAATTATATTGAAGACAACAGGACACTGGTATTGAACCGATATTTTATGCTGGTATTTACTTACAATATACGCGCCTTTAAAGGAGCTAAATAAAACAAAAACGCCAGGCAAAACCTGGCGTTTTCTATTATTAATTTCTTTTGTTTTAAAATACTACGGCTTCTCCGTCCCTGTCAATAAATCTGTAATCCAGCATTGATAAAGAATTTACCGGCTTGATTTTAATCCAACGCTTGTAGCGCAAAAACCATTTCATACGTGGCGATTTTAAACCACCTTTGGTAAAGTACGCTACTAAATAAGGATTTAATTCTAAGCTGAAACCTTTGTGCCTTACATTTTCAATTAAGTATTTAACCTGGTTTTCTATTTCATCAAGCAATACCACACTGTTTTGTATTTCACCGGTTCCTCTGCAAGTAGGGCACTTCTCTGTAGTAATTACGGTCATTTCAGGGCGTACACGCTGGCGTGTAATTTCTACTAAACCAAAAGGGCTCATAGGCAAAATTTTATGCTTTGCTCTATCACTCTTCATTTCTTCTTTCAGTTTTTCGTATACCAGCTTACGGTTACCCGCTGTTTTCTGATCAATAAAATCAACGACTATAATACCGCCCATATCGCGTAAGCGTAATTGGCGGGCAATTTCACTGGCAGCTTCTAAGTTAATACGTAAAGCATTTTCTTCCTGTGCTTCGTTTTTACCGCTCATATTTCCGCTATTTACATCTATCACGTGCATAGCTTCGGTATGTTCAATAATTAAGTAGCAACCGCCCATAAAGTTAGCTTCTTTGCCAAAGCTGGCCTTTATTTGCTTATCAATATCAAAGTGCTCAAAAATGCTTTGTTTGGTATTGCTATAGAGCTTTACTATTTTCTCTAACTGAGGGCTTTTTGATTTTACATAGTTCTTAATTTCGTTATACAAAAAACTATCGTTTACATGTATTCCTGTAAAATCTTCGTTTACTAAATCACGTATCAGTGTTAAAGTACGTTCGCTCTCACCTAATAATTTCTGAGGAGGTTTGGCTGTTTTCAATTGTGTATACACAATCTCCCACTTAGCCATTAACTCTTCTAAATCTTTTTGTAATTCCTCTACACTAACACCCTCTGCATTGGTTCTTATAATCACACCAAAGTTCGGTTGCTTAATGCTTTGCATTAGCTTTTTAAGCCTGTTGCGCTCATCGTGTTTTACAATTTTCTTCGAAATAGAAATATTGTTATCAAAAGGTATCAGTACAATAAAACGTCCAGGAAGGCTAATTTCGCTTGATAAGCGGGGCCCTTTATTTGATATAGGTTCTTTCACAACCTGCACCACCACTTGTTGAAACCTGCTAAGTAAAGTATTTATTTTACCGTGCTTTTCAATATCCGGCTCCATTACATCATCTTCAATGCCGGAATTTTGCTTGCCGTTTCGTACCAGTTTGGTGTATTTGTGTAACGATTGAATTTGTGGCCCTAAATCATGGTAATGCAAAAAAGCATCTTTCTCATGGCCAACATCAATAAAGGCGGAGTTTAAACCCACCATTATTTTGTTAACGGTTCCTAAGTAAATATCGCCAACCAAAAAAGCGTTGTCGGCTTTTTCGTGGTGTAGTTCAATCAGTTTTTTATCTCGCATCAAAGCAATGTGTACATTGCCTGCTTGATCAGTGTTTATAATAATTTCGTTACTCACAATTTAATATTCCCCTTATAAATTTTATTCAATTACTGTAGGTTGAGGTTTTTTCTTAGTTAAATGTAATTGATTGGGGTAATAAATAATAAAACTTAACCCATATCAAAATGATTTAATAGGTTAAGTTTTAATATTTTTAAGAGCCTTTACCGGTTTACCCGTAAAGCGGCAGGCTTTTGTAAGATTGCAAATAATTTAGTTATACTAAATTATTTTTTCTTATGTCTGTTTTTACGAAGACGTTTTTTACGCTTGTGCGTGGCAATCTTATGACGTTTTCTTTTTTTACCGCTTGGCATAGTGTTTATTTTGTTTGTTTAAGATTATCAATTAATTTTTTTATTTCTCTTTTTGATTCATTATCTGAAATCAGGTTCATGCTTGTTTCATAGGCAACAATGGCTTCTTTTTTCATATTTAAGCTGGTGTACGCTTCGCCTAAATAAAAATAAGCCTCGCTGTTTAAAGGTTCCAGTTGTGTTAACTTCTCAAACCTGATGCGAGCTTTGTCCCACTGTCCGCTACGTCTGCTAAGCATACCTAAGGTATAATTAGCCTGCACGTTATTTGAATCGCGGGCAATAACATCTTTTAAAAGTTGTACGCCACGCATTACATCCAAATCGTTTTGAACAAAACAAATAGCCATTGCATTTTTTGCTTCTAAATTGTGTTCATTAATAGAAACCACTTTTTCGAATGCACTAATGGCTTTTTTTGATGCATAAACCTGGGCAGATGTATCAGATGTAGTAGCAGCAAAATCGTAAAATTTAAAGCCTGCATTAAACCATGATCTTTCATCACCCAATCGGGTAGCTATATTTTGTAAATAATTAGCTGCAATTAAACCTAATCCCGCCTGGTCATAAGTTCTTACCAATAAAACGGTGGCCTGGTAGTTTGAGGTATCTCTTTTGATCAGATTTTCTAAACTATCAACCTGTTGTTTTATCAGGGGTGATAAAGTATCGCGTGAGGCAATATAATACTCATCATAATTGAATGGCTTTGCAATACTGCTTGTAGAGTCGGTAGTAACAGCATACGGTACTTCTGTTCCAATAGAACCAAAGTTAAGGTAAGCCAAACCACTAGCCAAAATTACCAGCGATACAATTATGATGATATATAATTTATTATTCTGCATTTATTGTTTTAGAAAGCTATTAATTAGTCTTCTTTCATTGCTAATTTAGCTTCTCTTTCGCGTTTCGCAGCGTTGGTTTTTACTGACTCACTTTTTTTGATTTTCTCAGTAAAACTCTTAGCCGGTTTAAATGCAGGAATGTAATGCTCATCAATTACCATTGCTGTATTTTTAGAAATATTACGAGCTATTTTCTTAGCACGTTTTTTCAAAATGAATGAACCGAAACCACGGAAGTAAACGTTTTTACCTTCAATCATGTTGTTACGAACTACTTTAAAAAATGACTCAACCGCTTCTTGAACCTGTAATTTGTCAATACCTGTCTTTGTTGAAATCTCTGCAATAATCTCTGCTTTTGTCATGTTATTTTATACTATTGATTTAATGAATTTTCTGTTTTTATTTAAACAAGGGCTGCAAATGTATAAATTTGACAGTTAAATTGTTGAAAAAAGTTAAGATATTTTTTTTAACCTGTAAAACCCTCCTATTTACCTGATAAATTGCTCTTTGTAATTTTATTTCAGAGGTTTATTTTTCAACGTAATAAAATCTTTTTCACCTAATACAGAACAAAACAAAGTTATTTGCACTTAATTATTTCCAAAACAAAACACAATGCAGCAGCAATTGCACCAATGGTACAATGAAAACAAACGAGATTTGCCCTGGCGAAATACCACTAATCCTTATATAATATGGCTGAGTGAAATTATTTTACAGCAAACGCGTGTAGAGCAAGGTTTACCATATTTTAATAATTTTTTAAATGCTTATAAATCTATTACGGAATTTGCCAATGCTGATTTGAACGAAGTGCTTAAACTATGGCAAGGGCTTGGTTATTACAGCCGGGCCAGGAACATGCATGCAACAGCTGTTTTAATAAGAGATAATTACAATGGCATTTTCCCTCAAACTTATGCTGAACTGATTAAACTAAAAGGCATAGGGCCTTATACAGCTGCAGCCATTGCCTCTTTTGCAAACAATGAAGCCAAAGCGGTAGTTGACGGAAATGTATACAGAGTACTGTCAAGGTTTGCTGGTGTTTATACTGATATTAATTCAACGGAAGGTAAAAAGGAATTTGCTCTCCTAGCCAATGCACTATTGGATACTGAAAACCCGGCAACGCACAACCAAGCTATTATGGAATTGGGCGCACTTGTTTGCAAGCCGCAAAACCCTAATTGTTTGGAGTGCCCTTTAAACAATGCCTGTTATGCTTTTGAACATAAAGTACAACAACAATTACCTGTAAAAATAAAAACAGTAAAAATAAAACAGCGTTATTTCAATTATGCTATTATAAACTATAAAGACAGCACTTTTATAAAACAACGTGGTGAAAAAGATATATGGCACGGCTTATTTGAATTCCCGATGGTTGAAAAAACAAAATTATTAAACGAAACTGATTTGATACATGCGTTTGCTGAAAACAATATACATATTGATACTAAAACAGCACAAATAGAGTGGATTGGCAATGATAAACACCAGTTGACTCATCAAACACTTTTTGCCAATTTTTATAAAATAACTTGTAATAAAGTACCTCAATTACCTGCTACTTTTTTAAAAATCAAGTTGGAGGAACTTCAAAATTATGCTATTCCACGTTTGCTTGATAAATTGATTTCAAATGATAAATTGCAACAAAGTTTATTTTAAAATTTAACACTCAAGCTAAAAATAAAATTATGTCATTAAACAAAGTTATTTTAATTGGAAATTTAGGCCGCGACCCTGAAATTAAAAACCTGGATAATCAAAAAGTGGTTGCCACTTTCTCGCTAGCTACCAGTGAATCGTATAACGATAAAAATGGCGAAAGAAGAACTGAAACGGAATGGTTTAATATAGAAATGTGGGATGCTCAGGCACGTATAGCCGAAAAATACTTGAAAAAAGGAAGCCAGGTTTACATTGAAGGAAAACTAAAAACCGAAACATGGAAAGATAAAGAGGGAGTAGAAAAAAGCAGGTATAAAGTGCGTGTGCAAAGCTTTACTTTATTAGGAGGCAATCCAAATAAAAACAACGACAATAACGGTGGAAACAATGCGAACAATGCTTCACCACAAAACAATAATTACAACGCACCTGAGCCTCAAAATGATCCGGGCTTAAGCGATGACTTACCATTTTAATAAAGACTAAACCAAAAAGCAGAACTTTGGTTCTGCTTTTTTTATGCTGATACTTTTATGAAACCTATACAAACCTGGTTTGATGAATATGCTGTAAGCCATCAAAACCCAACTAATAAACTAATTCATTGGATATGTGTACCCACTATATTTTTTAGTATTGTTGGTATGCTACATTGTGTAGATTTGGGTGTATTTAAATTATCGCATCTTATATTGTTTTTAGTTTTACTGTTTTACATACGTCTGAGCTGGCGTATGGCTATAGCTATTGCTTTATTTGCCATTATTTGTATAGTACTTTGTACTTACATCATGATAAACTCCCCTATCCATTTATTTAAACTGAGCTTGTTTTTATTTGTTGCAGCTTGGATTGGCCAATTTATCGGGCATAAAATTGAAGGTAAAAAACCTTCTTTCTTGTATGATATCCAGTTTTTATTAATCGGACCGGCATGGTTATTAAGTACTGTATTTAAAAAATTTAACATTGCTTATTAAATGCAGGCACAAGAACTTAAAATAGCTGATTTTACTTACCACCTACCAGATGAAAAAATTGCGCACCATCCTTTATCAAAAAGGGATGAAAGCAAACTACTGGTATATAAAAATGGCTTAATCAGGGAAACGGTTTTTAAAAATTTACATGAGCAGCTACAAGCCGGTGATACTTTAATTTTTAACGACACAAAAGTAGTTCATGCCCGGATGGTATTTATAAAAGACAGTGGTGCTCGGATTGAAATAATGTGTTTAGAGCCTTTTGAACCTAACGATGCGGCACTATGTTTTAAACAAACCAAAACATGTAAATGGGTTGCTTTAATTGGTAATAATAAAAAATGGAAAGAGGGTTTATTAACCAAGGAGCTAACTATAAATGGAACTAAAGTAAGCTTACAGGCAAACCGAATAAAACAACATTTAGATTCGTTTATAGTTGAGTTTACCTGGGATAATGATTTCAGTTTTGCAGATATTATATACCATGCAGGGCTTTTACCATTGCCTCCCTACATGAATCGCGATGCGGAGAATGAAGATGAAGAACGTTACCAAACTGTATATGCTAAGTTTGAAGGTTCTGTTGCTGCACCAACTGCAGGGCTTCATTTTACACAGGATGTTTTTGATACACTCATTCAACAAAAAATAAATATTAATTATGTAACGCTACACGTTGGTGCCGGAACTTTCAAGCCTGTGAAAGCAGAAAAAATGAGTGACCACCAAATGCATGAAGAGCATATTGTTATTGATATAAATTTAATTGCTCAAATACATGATTCACTTACTAAAAAGGGGAGAATAATTGCTGTTGGAACCACCTCACTCAGAACCATTGAAAGTTTGTTTTGGTTTGGCTTACATTTATTACATCATAAGCAAAACTGGCATAGTATTAACTCGCTTCAGATTAGTCAATGGCAACCTTATGAAAGCAATACTATTGGTTATTCGAAAGAAGATATTTTGAAAGCTGTTTTAGATTGGATGGCATTTAAAAATATAAATGTACTACAGGGTGCTACTCAAATAATAATAGCACCACCTTATCAAATACAATTGGTTGATGCTATTATAACTAATTTTCACCAACCTGAAAGCACATTGCTTTTATTGGTAAGTGCTTTTATTGGTAACGATTGGCGTAAGGTTTATGATTACGCATTAACACATAACTTCCGGTTTTTAAGTTATGGTGACAGTTCTATCTTATTTAAGAATTAACTCAAAAAATTACTCTAATTCCATCATCGCTTCAAAAGCTTTTTCGTATACATTTTCCTGCATACCTATTAAGCTTTTCAAATCTGTATGTTGTTTTTGCAACTCAGCTAATTTACCTGCATTGCTGCTGTTTTCCGGTAAAGCAAAAGCCTCTTCCAGTTTGGCTAAATCGGTTTTTAGTTGCTCCAGTTTTTTCTCTGCCTGCTCAAAATCGGTTTTAATTTTCTGAACCTGGTTATTACTCAACTTAGGTTTATTTTCAGTAGCCGTTTGTTTTACTTCAACAGGTTTGGCTACTACTACCGGCTCTGCTTTTTTAACAGGTTTGTTATTATCCTTATTAGCCAGTTGTAACGCTTCATTCTTTACTCTCCACTCTTCATACTCGGCATAAGTACCCGGGTATTCTTTCAGTTCTAAATTTTCTATATACCATATTTTATTAGCAATCTGGCTTATAAAATGCCTGTCGTGGCTTACAGTTATAAATGTTCCTTCGTAGGCTTGCAATGCCTGACTTAATATGTTTATGCTACGCATATCCAAGTGATTGGTAGGCTCATCTAACAATAAGAAATTAGCTTCGGTTAAAAGTGTTTTAGCCAATGCTACACGCGCTTTCTCTCCTCCACTTAATACTTTAATTTTCTTAAACACATCATCGCCTGCAAACAGGAAACAACCTAAAATTGTTCTTAACTCTGTTTCGGGCCTGTCTGTAGCATGGTGTGCAAGCTCTTCTAAAATTTCATTTTGTTGTCCTAAACTTTCTAACTGATGCTGTGCATAAAATGCATCGCGCACATTGAATCCAAGTTTGGCCTCCCCTTCATATTTTTCAACTCCGGCAATAATGCGCAATAAGGTTGATTTTCCTTTTCCATTGGCACCAATCAAGGCTATTTTATCGCCACGTTCTATGCGTGCGTTGGCATGTTTTACAATGTCTATATCGGGAAATGATTTGCTCACATCATTTAATTCAGCTACCAAACGGCTACTTTGTTGTCCTAACCTGAATTGTATATTAATAGCTGAATTATCATCTTCAGGAGCTTCAATTTTATCCAGCTTATCCAACATTTTAACCCTGCTTTGGGCTGCGGTAGCCTTACTGGCTTTTGCTTTAAAGCGAGCAATAAAACGTTCCTGCTCTCTTATAAATTGTTGTTGGTTATCGAACTGGCGTTGTTGTAAATCCATGCGCTCCTCTTTGGCGCTTAGGTAAAAACTATAATTTCCGCTATACTCGTATATGGACTGGTTGGCAACTTCCACTGTTTTATTGGTCATTTTATCCAAAAACTCCATATCGTGACTTACCACAATAACAGTTCCCGGGTATCCAATTAAATATTCCTCTAACCATTTAATGGTTGGTAAATCCAAGTGATTGGTAGGCTCATCCAGCATTAATAAATCAGGATTTTGCAATAACAGCTTAGCCAACATAACACGCATACGCCAACCTCCTGAAAACTTTTTATACGGTTGTTGTAATTGGGCAGTAGTAAAACCTAAACCTTCCAACACTTTTTCACATTTGTGTTTCATATTATACCCATCAAGCCTGTCAAATTCCTCTTGCGCATCGCTTAATTTGGTAATAATTTCCATGCTATGATCTGTTTCCATTTTAACCAGTATTTCCTCTATTTCTTTTTCTAAAAACAAAGCCCGGCTAAATGCTTGCATGGTTACATTTAAAATGGTATCGTCTGTTTCAAAACTTAAATTATCCTGATTCAAAAAACCAATGGTTAAATCTTTTGGTTTGCTGATAGTGCCTTCACTTAAACCATACTCACCATTAATAACGCGCAACAAAGTAGATTTTCCGGTTCCGTTACGACCTACTAAAGCTATACGTTCATTGGGTTTTATATGCCAGTTTGCATTACGGTATAAATATCGTCCGCCAAACTCAAAGGCTATATTTGTTAAAGCAATCATGTAATTTTAATCAAAATTTTGAGGCGCAAATATAATCGAATGTTGCTATTTTTTTGCTTAAAGATTTGGCAGGATATGAAACGTTTTACCTCCTAAAAAAGGAATCCGATTAAATAATAGGAATAATTAACTTTGCCCGCTGTAAGCGAACAGGGAAAATATGCAGTCTTTAAAAAAGTTCTTGGATGAACAGGTAATTAAATATAACAACTCCAATTTTATTGACCTGGACCCTGTTTTTATTCCGCACCAATTTTCGAAAAAACAGGATATTGAAATTGCCGGATTGTTTGCTGCTACATTTGCCTGGGGACAGCGCATTACCATTATTAATAAAGGCACTGAGCTGATGCAGAAAATGGATAATGCACCTCATGATTTTGTACTTAACCATAGTGAGAACGAATTAAGGAAACTGCTTCAGTTTAAACACCGGACTTTTAACGATACTGATTTACTGTATTTTATTGCGTTTCTTCATGCCTGGTACAGGGAAAACGACAGCCTTGAAAATGCATTTGCCAAACACCTGAAACCTAAGGACAGCAATATTGAAAAAGCGTTGAACGGGTTCAGGGATTTGTTTTTTTCATTAGAAGATGTGCCACACAGAACTAAAAAACATATTGCTTCACCTTTGCAAAACTCAGCCTGCAAACGTCTTTGTATGTACCTCCGCTGGATGGTCAGAAAGGATTCAAACGGTGTTGACTTTGGCTTATGGAATAACATTAAACCATCACAGTTAATGATGCCTTTGGATTTACATGTACAAAGAACAGCACTTAAACACCAGCTAATCACACGCACTCAAAGCGACTGGAAGGCGGTTGTTGAATTGACTGAAAACTTAAAAAAGCTGGACAAAGCAGATCCTGTAAAATACGATTATGCGCTATTTGGTTTAAGCATTATGCCCGATTTTTAAATCAATCGGTTGCAAACAAAAATAGATTTTGGGGTGTTTGATTGTTTATAAAACACCTGATAGCGCTCCTTGCACAATGCGGCAAAGTGTCTATATTTACCACACATTTACGTATGACAATCATGCACGATACTGATAAAGAAAACGAGGTAATAGTAAAAGCTTACAGGCATTTATTACGCTCATGTAAAGTTACTTTAACCAAAGCCAACCGCGATTTAATCCGCGAAGCATTTAATATCAGTTTGGAGGCTCATAAAACAATGAGGCGAAAAAGTGGTGAGCCTTATATTTTACACCCGATAGCCGTAGCACAAATTTGTGCGGAAGAAATTGGGTTAGGAACTACCTCTATTATTTGTGCTTTATTACATGATACTGTTGAAGACACTGATATAACACTGGAGCTTATTAAAATGAAGTTTGGTGATAAGGTAGCCCAGATTATTGACGGGCTTACTAAAATTTCGGGCGTTTTTGACCAACAGGATAAATCGTTACAAGCTGAGAATTTCAAGAAAATGCTGCTTACATTGAGTGAAGATGTAAGGGTTATCTTAATTAAGCTGGCCGACAGGTTACATAACATGCGTACACTGGAAAGCATGAGTGCCAAGAGTCAGTTAAAAATTGCCAGTGAAACTGCTTATGTATATGCCCCTTTAGCACATCGTTTGGGTTTATACAGCATGAAAACGGAACTGGAAGATTTATCAACCAAATACCTGGACCCAGACAGTTATAACTATGTAAAAAACCGTTTACAGGAAACCAAAGCGGAACGCAATAAATACATCAAAAAATTTATTGAACCTATTCAAAAAGCATTGGATGAAAACGGAGTAAAATACCAGATAAAAGGGCGCCCCAAAAGTATACACAGTATTTTAAATAAAATGAAAAAGCAAGGTGTACCTTTTGATGAAGTGTACGACCTGTTTGCTATCAGGATTATTATTGATACGGAATATGAAAATGAAAAGAGTGATTGCTGGAAAGTATACTCAACGGTAACCGATTTTTACACACCCAACCCTGACAGGTTAAGGGATTGGGTAAGTATACCAAAAGCCAATGGGTACGAAAGTTTGCATACTACTGTAATGGGGCCTAAAGGCCGTTGGGTAGAGGTACAAATACGTTCAGAACGTATGGACGAAATAGCTGAAAAAGGTTATGCGGCACATTGGAAATACAAAGACGGAACGCAAAACAACGACAATGGATTGGAGCAATGGTTGGCACGTGTACGCGAAATGCTTGAAAACACAGACGGTTCAGCTGTTGAGTTTTTAGATGATTTTAAACTGAACCTATTTGCGGAAGAAATATTTGTGTTTACACCTAAAGGTGATTTACGCAAATTACCTGCTCAATCAACCGTACTTGATTTTGCCTTTGAAATACACTCGCAATTAGGGGCTAAATGTATTGGGGCTAAAGTAAACAATAAGCTGGTACCTATTACTTATAAGCTGGGTAATGGCGATCAGGTAGAAATACTTTCATCAACCAAACAGAAACCTCACGAAGATTGGTTAACATGGGTAGTTACGGGTAAGGCCAAAGCCAAAATACGCGATTACTTTAAACAGGAGCGCAATCAATCTGTTACCATGGGTAAGGAAATTTTAGAACGTAAATTTAAAAACGCTAAAATTCCTTTTGGCAGCGAAGCACTGAATGCAATTATGAAGCATTATAAGCTGGCCAGTGTAACAGAACTATACTATCAACTGGTAACGGAAAAAATTGACCGCACTAAGCTAGACGTTGTTTCCATATTAGAACAGGAAAATCAAAAACCGGTTACCGAAGAAGTAACAGCCAAACCTCGTTACACTACTAAACCGGTAACCAAAGATGCAGTAATAATTGGCGATGGTGACCCTGTAGACTATTCATTTGCCAAATGTTGCAGCCCGATTCCAGGTGATGATATTTTCGGATTTGTAACTGTGGGTGAAGGGGTGAAAATACACAGAACCAATTGTACCAATGGCATTAGTTTAATGAGTAATTACGGTTATCGTATTATCAAAGCACGTTGGGCTGATTCAAGCTTAAACAGCAATAAATCGTTCCTTACTTCCATTAAAGTGCAGGGTATTGACAGCATGGGTATTGTAAGCACCATTACTGCCATTATTTCTAACCAGTTACAGGTAAATATGAAATCTATTAATGTAACGGCTAATGAAGGTATGTTTGAAGGTAATATAACCTTACAGGTAAATGATACCAATCACCTGGAAGAATTGATGAATAAAATAAAACAAGCCAGTCAGTTAATATCGGTTACGCGGGTTGATTTAGGATAATTGTTAGTTTTTTAGTTGTTATATTCCTTTTTACTACATTCGCGCACTATTTTATTTAAACATGTCTTTAGACCAATTACCAGACGACCATTTTAGCGATAAAAAGGAAATGACCTTTTTTGATCATATTGATGAGTTACGCAGCCATTTAATGCGCTCGGTAATTGCCATTTTTTTAGGTGCGGTTCTGGCTTTTTTCAATAAATATATCCTTTTTGATGTTATAATTTTTGGCCCTATGCGGATTGACTTTTTAAGTTACCGTATACTATGTAAACTATCATACTGGGCAAAAGGCACTGACGAATACTGTATTAAAAGTATCAATTTTGAGCTGAAAAATATTGATATGACGGGGCAGTTTACCCAGCATTTATGGATTGCCTTTATAGCTGGGGTTATTATAGCTTTCCCCTATATTTTATGGCAACTATGGCGCTTTATTAAACCGGCTTTGAGTAAAAAAGAAATTGGCTATGCACAAGGCCTGGTGTTTTTCAGTTCTATACTGTTTTTTATTGGGATTGCTTTTGGCTATTTCTTTTTAGCTCCCGTATCGGTTTCGTTTATGGGTAGCTACAAGGTAAGTGAATTGGTAAGCAATGAAATCAATTTAGAGTCTTACATATCGTTTGTTTCTACTATAACATTTGCCTGCGGGTTGATGTTTGAAATGCCTATACT
>CAYTWI010000098.1:0-13142 GCA_964442045.1 uncultured Bifidobacterium sp. | reverse complement strand
CTTACTTTACTTCGGTACATGCTAATTATCAAATAGGCAAATGGAATTTCTTTGCAGGACCAATTATAAAACTACACCAAAATCAATTGTATAATGACGATTTTATAAAAAGAAATCCTCCCCTGTTTATAGGTATAGAATCAGGTTTAAAGTTTAACTTTTAACCTACCTTATAAACAGTTTGTAAATATGACATTGTTTGTAATCAAACAATGCATCACTCGACAACTAAACCTTGTCAAATGAGTTATAATAAACATACCCATATGAAAAAAGCAATTCTAATCGGCAAGTCAATTTTAGTATTGGCATTAATTTTTAGTTTAGGTTTTACCAGTTGTAAAAAGCAATGGTGGGGAAATGACGAAGAAGGCAGCGGAGGTGGATCTAACGGAGGAGGAAATCCCGGTAGTACCGCTTTAAAAGGCACCATGGTAAGAATATCCTGCGGAGGAAGTATTTATGATAACTTATGGATACAAACAGACGATGGAAAATTATTACAACCTTGTGCACAGTCATTTCAAACGCTATGCCCTATTCTGTTACACGAAGGCGACAGGGTTGATGTAAAATACAGGCCATTCTCAGGCTTTAGCTATATTGACAGTATGTATATCTGTAACATGGTATTGCCTGCTTGCAAACGTGTTATTATTGACTTTATTAATATTGTTAATTCGTGTACACCTATAAAAATTACTCCTGCCGCCAATACACCTAAAAGCGACAATTTAAACATTTTAGGAGCACAAGTAAATGGTAGCTGCTTACAAATAAAAATGGCTTTTGGTGGCTGTAACGAAAATACCAATCGTTTCCAATTAACCAGTACAGGTAAGCTATTATCAACTTACGGGCCTCCTGTATATGCAGCCAAATTAGTAGATACAGACCCACAATATTGTAAAGCTTATTTTGAAAGAGAAACTGGTTATGACATAAGCATTCTGACAAACAACAAAAAACAAACTGTTTATTTAAAGCTGGAAGGTTATAACCAACTTATTACTTTAAATTAACCCATAACAATAAAGGCTATTTGAATTCAAATAGCCTTTATTGTTATTAAAATTATTTTCCAAACACACGTTTCAATATATCTGTTACCCTGTGAAACGGGTCTTGACGTATCTTGGCTTCTTCCTGACTTACCTTCAAAAACAAACCATCCAATGCCTTTTGAGTCGTATAAGTTGCCAGAGAATTTTGTTTAATAGGTTTCCATAACGAACCACCAATCGAAGCCAGGTTATAAGCATCAATAAGTTGTTGGTAAGCCTTCTCTGCAGAGTAACCCAATACTAAAGGTTTACTTAACGAAGTCCGTATGCGCGGAGCAAAAGCATCTGTTAACTGCTGATAGGTATTATTTTTCAAGTAAGTAGTTGCTGCATTATTACCACCATTTAAAATAGCAAATCCATCTTGAATAGTAATTTTAGAAATGGCATCAATAAAAATAGTTTTAGCCTGCGGAGCAGCATCTTCAGCAGCCCTATTAATAGCTAATATAGCATCATTAACTAATTTTTGCCCGCCCGGAATTTTACTTAAATTATTTACTATAGGCTGAGCCTCGCTTGGTAATGCCAGCTTAATTAAAGCATCACTAAAAAAACCATTTGTTCTGCCCAATATAGAAACAGAGCTGTCAGTGCCTACACTTAAAGCCGAACGTAAGCCCTTAATTACTTCATCATTACTTAAAGGAATATTGGTTGTTTTAGCCAAACCTCCCGCCTGCTTTTGTAGCTCTTCCAGCATCTTTGGATCACAGGCGCTAAACAATGCCAACAAACTGCATCCTAAAATTAATTTCTTCATACACCGCAATTTTAATCAAATGTTTGCATAAAAAAATTGCTTTTGAATATAGCTTGTATATATTGCAATCAATCAAAAAAATAAAAACATAACAATATGAGTAATTCTTCTACCGGACATCCAAAAGGATTGTATTTATTATTTGGCACCGAAATGTGGGAACGCTTTAGCTACTACGGTATGCGTGGCTTACTAACGCTATACTTAACAAAAGCAACCATTGAAGGTGGTTTAGGTTTTAACGATGCCAATGCCGGTTTATTATACGGTATTTATACAGGGCTTGTTTATTTAACACCTATTTTTGGTGGCTGGTTAGCCGATAATGTTCTTGGTCAGAGAAAATCAATTACCATTGGTGGTATTTTAATGGCATTAGGCCAGTTCAGTTTATTTATGTCGTCAGCAAATGCCCTTCCGTTTTTTTATTTAGGATTAATTTTATTAATAATAGGCAACGGCTTTTTCAAACCTAATATTTCAACCATTGTAGGCCAATTATATCCGGCAGGAGATAACAGAAAAGACGCAGCTTTTACTATTTTTTATATGGGTATAAACTTAGGTGCATTTTTAGCTCCTTTGGTTTGCGGTTATTTAGCCGAAGATTACTTCGCTGTGAAAGATGCAGCAACAGGAACTATTCTATCATTTGGCTTCAATTACGGCTTTTTAGCAGCAGGTATCGGAATGGTTTTAGGCCAGATTATGTTTAATACCTTAGGTCAAAAATATTTAGGAGATTTAGGTAAAGAACCTGGTGCTAAAGTATTAAAAGCACAAGCTGCTGCCGAAGGTAAAGTTGACCCGCCTTTAACCAAACAAGAAAAAGACAGATTAACTGTTATTGTTATTATGATGTTATTCAATATTTTCTTCTGGGCAGGGTTCGAACAGGCTGGTAGTTCAATTTCACTTTATACCGATAGATATATAAACAGGCATGTTGGCTTTTTAGATTGGACTATTCCTACTTCTTGGTTCCAGTCAGTAAACCCTTTATTCATCGTATTATTAGGCCCGGTATTTACAGTACTTTGGACCATTTTAGCCAAAAAGAAAAAGGAACCTAATACCATTATAAAAATGGGCTTAGGCATGATTTTATTAGGTGTTGGATTCTTTTTAATGATTGGAGCCGCGTTAGAACGTGGTGGCGATGTGGCAGATGCCGCAGTAAAAGCAAACCTAATGTGGTTAGTGGGCACATACTTAATTCATACCATGGGAGAGCTTTGCTTATCACCTGTAGGCTTATCAATGGTTACCAAATTAGCTCCTTTACGTTTAGGTTCATTAATGATGGGAGTATGGTTCTTAAGCAGTTTTATTGCCAATTTCTTATCAGGTTATCTGGTACAGTTTTTTGCTACCATGGGTGCACAAACCATTTTTACCATTATATCAGCTGTAGTAATTGTACTTGGGTTAATAGTACTTATTATTTCAAACCAATTAAAGAAAATGATGCACGGCATCTCATAACAAGACTTTATTTTAATTAATACAACAAAGCCTCTTTATGTAAAGAGGCTTTGTTGTTTACAAACTTTTGATAGCCTTTTTATTGACTTTATAAAACAAAAACTCCCTTTTGTAAAGAATATTTGCATGGCTTAAATTATTTTTTAAATTCGCCCGAACATGAACAAAAAACACCCTATAGGGCTCCCATTCCTGTTTTTTACAGAAATGTGGGAGCGTTTTGGCTACTACTTAATGATAGGTATTTTTCAATTGTACCTGACAACTTCAATTGAAAACGGTGGGCTGGAAATGACCCGTGGAGAAGCAGCAGATATTTACGGTACTTTTATAGCCTTTGTTTTCCTTACTCCTTTCTTGGGAGGCTTATTAGCTGACAGGATTTTAGGTTACAGTAAATCTATTTTTTTAGGTGGTATTTTAATGGGCTTGGGCTATCTAGGATTGGCTATTCCCGGCACGACCTATTTTTATATTGCTTTGTTTTTAATTGTATTGGGCAATGGTTTTTTTAAACCCAATATTTCAACGCTTTTAGGTAATTTATACAATGACGAGAGATACAAACATTTAAAAGACTCAGGTTATAATATATTTTATTCTGGCATCAATATAGGAGCTGCCAGTTGTACCTTTATTGCAGCCTTTATGCGTAATAAATATGGATGGAGCTATGCCTTTGCCACTGCAGGTATAGGTATGTTTGTAGGACTTATTGTGTATTACATTGGTTTAAAAAACTATAAACATGCTGATGTTTTAAAGCCGGCACAAAAAGAAGATATGCCTATGGCAAAAATATTCACAACCGTGTTTTTACCGGCTATCACAGTAGGTATAGGTGCATGGTTTATTCCGGGAGATATTTTTGGCAGTAACAGTACCGATGCTTTTATTTTTGGCACTATTCCCGTAATTATATTCTATGTTGGTTTGTATATAAAAGCAAGCCTAGCTGATAAAAAACCAATTGCAGCACTGTTAGTAATCATGTTGGTTTCTGTTATGTTCTGGGCTATTTTTAAGCAAAACGGAACTGCTTTAACTACTTGGGCTCAATATTATACTGACAGGGAAACTCCAACGTTTGTAAAACCTACTGCCGAGCATTTATATTTGGTAGAAAAGGTTACCAATAAAGTAGATTCGGTTGAAGCTTTCAATGATAAATTTTCCATCATAAAAGAAAATGGTAAAGTTAAAAGAGTGTGGGATAAGAATATTTATTTCAGGAATTTACAACCCGCTCTAACCCCTGCAGACAATACCGAGATATCCCTATTCAATACCGAGTTATTCCAGTCAATTAATCCACTTTGGGTTATTTTACTGACACCTCTGGCCGTTGCCTTTTTTGCGTTCCTAAAAAAACGTAATATGGAGCCTAGTACAGCTTCAAAAATTGCAATAGGATTACTTATTTCTTCATTCAGTACATTGGTAATGGTAGGTGCTGTTTACTATTGTAACAATGGTTTGGAAAAGGCTTCTGCCTGGTGGCTCATTGGTTGTTATGGTGTAGTAACTATTGGCGAATTATTTTTAAGTCCAATGGGATTATCATTGGTTTCAAAACTAAGTCCTAAGCGTTTAACTGCTTTAATGATGGGTGGCTGGTTCCTTTCCACGTCAATAGGTAATAAACTATCGGGTATTTTAGCTAAAACATGGGATACATACGACAATAAAGCCAATTATTTCCTGGTTAATTTCTTACTATTGGCATTTGCAACCGTAATTATGTTTATGCTTTTAAAATGGTTAAACAAAATTTTGAAAGAACACATTTAACAAATATAAAAAATTGCTAACCAATGGAATTGAGCAAAGAAGTAAATAAATGGTATTTGTTATACACTGCACCCAGAGCAGAAAAAAAAGTCAATACTGAGTTAATCAAAAAAGGCTTTACTACTTTTTTGCCCTTACAAAAAAAATTAGTTCAATGGAGCGATAGGAAGAAATGGATTGAAAATCCGTTGTTTAACTCCTACATCTTCGTACATACTGCATTAAGTAAGTATTATGAACTTTTAAATACCACTGGAATTGTTAAATTTGTGAGCTTGCAGGGGGTTCCCGTTGAAGTAAGTCAAGAGCAAATCGACTTAGTTAAACTCATGGTTTCCAGCTATCAAGACATTGAAGCCGTTGAAGAATTCATTGCACCGGGGCAAAAAATTAAAATTATTGCAGGACCGTTAATAGGACAAGAAGGAGAGTTAGTTGAGTATAAGTCTCAGAAAAGAGTTCTTATACGTGTTAATAACATTGGTTTCTCTATTTTAGTTCAGGTTCCCAATAATATTTTAAGAAGAACGCTCCAAACAACCTAGTAATCAGTTATATATTATTGTTAAATGTAACTGACCTGGCGAAGCTTTGCACTAAAATCAAATATCATTTCCAATCTTCTGATTTTACCCTATATAACGCTTTTCAAAACGTCCATTAAAGCCATAAGAGTTTAAAAATTAAATTAATACATGTATAAACTATTCAAAATATTTCTCCTTTGTGCTACTGTAGGCCTAACCTCTTGCGTATCAAACAAGAACTACGTATTGGTGCAGAATATGCCAAAAAACACAGCAGCAAGCGACACCAATAACTTTGGTGTTCAGGCACAAACCAATTATAAAGTTCAGGCAGGCGATGTGATTTTTATTCGTTTCACTACCAATGACGAAAAGATAAACGCCATATTTGCAGGAACAGGGCAAATGTTACAAATGGCGGCCAATTCATCCAATGGAACACCATTGTATTATACAGGTTATATTATTGATGCACAAGGCTATATTCATTTACCAATTATTCATGCATTACCTGTAACAGGTAAGTCAGTTGCTGAGGTTTATACCATGATAGAAGCTGAGTTTAAAAAGTACTATAAAGAGTTTAATTTAATTGTAAATCTGGCCGAATTCAAAATAAACATTATTGGGGAAGTAAATAAACCCGGCCGTTACAGCTTTCTACAATCTAATGTAAACATATTGGAGCTAATAGCCACAGCAGGCGATTTGAAAGACTTAGCAAACAGGAAATCAATCCATATTATTAGAAAAGAGAACGGTAAAAACAAAGTTTTTGATATTGACTTAACCCAGGGCAATTTAATCAATACCGAGTTTTACTACCTTCAACCTAACGACATTGTTTATGTAGAACCTTTGGGTGTAAGGAAATACGGTAATTTAACATCAGGACAAAATACCATTGCCTTTTTACTCCCCCTTTTAAGTACTGCTTTACTGGTACTTAACACCTACATCATTTTAAATAAATAACCGTTACATGGAAAAAGAAAATATTCAAACTAATTCTGCTGAAAGGCAAACCATTTTTGACGAAAACTCATTAAGTGTAAGGGTAATACTTGCCAAATTTTTGGTTTTCTTACCCTACTTTATAATAAGTGTTTTTATAGCTATAACCTTTGCTTATTTCATTAACAGGTATGCTACCCCCCGATTTGCATTAAAAACAACCATTTTAATAAAAGACAAAGGCCGTAACTCTTTTGACGGTTCTGAAACATTCTTACAAGGATCATCTTTGATCAATGCTTCTAAAAACATTGAAAATGAAATTGGTATTCTTAAATCACGTTTCCTGGTAGAACAAACCATTAATAACCTTAATTTTGGTATTTCTTATTATTATCAGGGAAAAGTAAAAACATCTGAACAGTATCCTAATACACAGTTTATTATTGAAATGGATACAAACCATTTACAACCCTATGGAGTACCTATTTATATTCATTTTTTAGCCAATAATCAGGTAGAGTTAACTAGCAAAAACAAAAGCGGCTCCGTATTAATACCTTATAATGAAGAAAAAATAAATAATGTTTCAGGCGCTATTCCAAAACAAAAATTCAACTTAAATGAGGAGATAAAAGCCGAGAACTTTAAATTTAAAATCATTCTTTTAGATCCTTCTTTGGTGAATGATGATGAAAACGTTTACTACTTTGTATTGAATACAAAAACCACATTGGTTAACCAATATGCAGGCAGTTATGGAGTTAAACCAATTAATAAAACATCATCAATAGTTGAAGTAACAAAAGAAAGCGGTTACCCGGAGAAGGATGTTGTTTTCTTAAATAAATTAGGAGAAACTTATATTAATATGGGTCTGGAAGAAAAAACCCGTATTTCAAAAAATACTGTTGGTTTTATAACTGACCAAATCAACGATATACAGGACTCTTTAAAATTTATAGAAGATAATTTACAAAGCTTCAGGGCAGCTAATAAAATTGTAAATATCAGTGATGAGGGTAAGTACATCATGGAAAAATTAACTTCTATTGAAAAAAACAAAGCAATAGAAGAATCGAAACTGAATTACTACAATTACTTATCGGATTACATTAGTAAAAACAAAAAAATAAATGAAATTATAGCACCAAGCTCTATGGGTATTGGCGACCCTTTACTCAACTCTTTAATACTTAGTTTATCGGAATTGTATGTAAAAAGAATAACTCTACAAAACAGCATGCAATCGGCAAACCCTGCCTTATCTGAAATTGATAATGATATTTTAAACATCAAGCAAACCTTAGTTGAAAATGTAAAAAATATTAAGAAACAATCACAAATAGTGATTGAAGACTATGACAAGCAGGTAAAGGATATTGAAAAAGAACTTAACATTTTACCTAATACGGAGCGCCAGTTGTTAAACCTGAACAGAAAGTTTACCATTAGCGATAAACTATACACTTATTTATTGGAAAAAAGAGCTGAGGCCGGCATTGCGGGAGCATCGGTTGTGGCTGATAATAAGTTTGTAGATAAAACCATTGTTACCGGACGCACTTATCCGAAAGCAAGTAATAATTACCTGATAGCATTGTTAATAGGCATATTGATACCTGCCGTTATTATATCTTCGTTAGAAGCTTTCAATACCAAAATAAATAACCACAAACAACTACAGGCGGCATCTTCTATACCGTTAATTGGAAATATTATTCATAATGTTAAGAAAAACCCGTTAGTTATACAAGAAAGCCCGAAATCAAGTATTGCTGAATCGTTCAGGAATTTAAGGAGTAATCTGAGTTACTTTATTAAGAAGCAAGAGAAGCAGGTTATTTTAGTTACCTCAACCGTAAGTGGTGAAGGAAAAACTTTCGTTTCCATGAACCTAGCCTCTGTAATTGCTATCAGTGGAGCTAAAACCATTCTTTTGGGGGTGGATTTACGTAAGCCTAAAATTTTCCAGGATTTTAAATTGGATAACTCTATTGGTTTAACCAATTACCTGATTGGCCGTGCATCAAAAGAGCAAATTATTCAAAAAACAAAAATCAGCAGTCTGGATGTAATAACTGCGGGCCCTACACCTCCCAATCCTTCGGAGTTGTTAATTGCCGATAAGTTTTTTGATTTATTGGTGGAACTTAAAAAAGATTACGACTATATTATATTAGATACGCCACCTATCGGACTAGTAGCAGACGGGTTGGACTTAATGAAATACTCTGATATTATATTATACATTGTTCGCCAACGCTTAAGCCGTAAAAACTACTTAAACTTAATTAATGATGTGCGCAATGGAGATAAAACGAAAAACATAGGTCTGGTATTTAACGATGTGAACTTTGCCCCTATTTATGGTTATGGTTACACATACGGATACGGTTACGGATATGGTTATGGTTACGCATACGGATATGGTTATGGCTACAGTTATGGTGCTAATTCATCATACAGCTATGGCGACAATATTGAAGTAGATAAAAAACCTTTCTGGAAAAAACTATTAGGCTATTAAATAATAACTCAACTATTACATTAAAAACATTATGAACAATCATACAATTGCAGTAATTGGATTAGGCTATGTTGGACTACCACTTGCTGTTGAATTTGGAAAACATTTTAATACTTTTGGTTTCGACATTCATCAAACACGTATTGATGAATTAAAAAAAGGTTTCGACAGGACTTTAGAGTCAAATGAAGAGTCAATACTGTCATCTAAAAACCTTGTTTTTACCAATCAATTGCAAGATTTAAAAGCAGCTAATATTTTTATTGTAACTGTACCTACTCCTATTGATAAAAACAACAAGCCTGATTTAAACCCATTAATCAGCGCCAGCAGTAGTGTGGGTCAGGTATTGAAAAAAGGTGATATTGTTATTTACGAATCAACCGTTTACCCGGGATGTACCGAAGATGATTGTGTACCTGTACTGGAAAAGTTTTCAGGCTTAAAATTTAATGAAGACTTTTATTGTGGTTACTCTCCTGAGCGAATTGTACCGGGTGATAAGGAACGTACATTAACCAAAATAAAAAAAATAACTTCAGGTTCTACTCCGGCAATAGCTGAAACGGTAGACCAGTTGTATAAAAAAATTATAGTGGCAGGTACTTATAAAGCAGCCAGCATGAAAGTAGCTGAAGCAGCCAAAGTAATTGAAAACTGCCAACGCGATTTAAATATTTCGTTTGTTAATGAGTTGGCTTTGATATTTGACAGAATGAATATTGACACTACTGAAGTATTAGAAGCAGCAGGTACCAAATTTAATTTCCTTCCTTTTAAACCAGGCTTGGTAGGCGGACATTGCATAAGCGTTGATCCTTATTATTTAACAACCAAAGCAGAATCATTGGGCTACTACCCTGAGGTAATACATAGCGGGCGTAGAATTAACGACAATATGGGCGAGTTTATTGCTAATAAAGTTGTTAAATTAATGATTCAGAAAAACCTGGTTGTAAAAGGGGCCAATGTTTTAGTAATGGGTATTACTTTTAAAGAGAATTGCCCTGACTTACGTAATTCAAAAGTAATTGATGTAATAGCAGAATTAAAGGAATTTGGTATACAGGTTGATATTTACGACCCACAGGCTGATAAGGAAGAAGTAAACCATGAGTATGGCTTAAGTTTAATTGATAATTTATCGAATAACCAATACCAGGCTGTTATACATGCAGTTTCTCATAAAGAGTTTCAAACTGTTAATATAAAAAATTTACTGAGCGAAAACGGAGTTATTTATGATGTAAAATCTGTACTGCCAAAAGAAATGGTAGATGGAAGATTATAATCGAATTGACTAAAAACAAATATTAAACTATTATGAAAGTTGTACTATTAGCCGGAGGATTAGGCACCAGATTAAGTGAAGAAACATCGCTAAGACCAAAGCCAATGGTTGAAATTGGCGGCATGCCTATTTTATGGCACATCATGAAAATTTACTCAAGTTACGGGTACAATGATTTTATTGTTTGCCTTGGCTACAAAGGATACCTGATTAAAGAATACTTTGCTAATTACTTCTTGCATAAATCGGATGTAACCATTGATATGAATGACAATTCTATCAAAGTACACGATTCGAAAGCGGAACCATGGAAAATTACCTTGGTTGATACTGGCATTAACTCTATGACAGGTGGGCGTATTAAACGTATTGCCCCACATGTAAACGGAGAAACTTTTATGCTTACCTATGGTGATGGGGTTGGTAGTATTGCAATTGATAAGCTGGTAGCACACCACAAACAAAGTGGTAAGTTATGCACAGTAACAGCTGTGCAGCCTTCAGGCCGTTTTGGTGCTTTAAATTTAAATGAAAATAACGATGTGCTTTCTTTCCTTGAAAAACCTAAAGGTGATGGATCTTGGATTAATGGCGGATTTTTTGTTTGTGAACCGAAGGTTTTTGATTACATAGATGGTGACAGTACTATTTGGGAAAGAGAACCAATGGAAAAAATAGCCAGTGACGGACAAATGACTTCATTTAAGCACGATGGTTTCTGGAAACCGATGGATACTTTACGCGACAAACAAGAGCTGGAATCCGACTGGAACGACAATAAAGCACAGTGGAAAATTTGGTAATAACAGACCAAACTCAATAAACTATTAAAGCATAATTTCTCGAATGGATTTTTCTATTTATAAGAACAAAAAAGTATTTTTAACAGGCCATACAGGTTTTAAAGGTTCATGGATGCTGGCTTGGTTACACCAATTGGGTGCAACCGTAAAAGGTTATTCATTAGCTCCTGAAAATGCTTTCGATTTGTATCATACCATTAATGGCGATTCGCTTTGCGAATCGATTATAGCTGACATAAGAAACAAACAAAAGCTGGAAGAGGAAATTCTTTCTTTTCAGCCTGATTTTATCTTTCATTTGGCAGCACAGCCATTGGTGCGTTTATCATACGAAATTCCGTCAGAAACTTTTGAAGTAAATGCCATTGGTACTGCACATGTTTTAGATGCAGTAAGAAAACTGGAAAAGCCATGTATAGTGGTTTTAATAACTACTGATAAAGTATATGAAAATTTAGAGTGGCATTATCCTTATCGTGAAAATGATCGCCTTGGAGGCTACGACCCCTACAGTGCCAGTAAAGCTTGTGCAGAGCTGGTAATAAGCAGCTACCGTAATTCCTTCTTTAATACACAACATTACGATGAGCATAAGAAAAGCATAGCCAGTGCCAGGGCCGGAAACGTAATTGGTGGAGGTGATTGGGCTAAAGACCGAATTATACCAGATATAGTAAAAGCCTTACAGAAGAATGAAATTATAACTGTTCGCAATCCTAAATCAATCAGGCCATGGCAGCATGTGTTGGAGCCTATAGCCGGTTATTTACATTTAGGTTTAAAGTTATTGCAAAATCCGGTAACTTATGCTGATGCCTGGAACTTCGGGCCTTTTGCAGAAGATAACCTCATAGTAGAAGATTTGGTAAAAATAGCTTTAAAAATTTGGGGGCATGGCGAGTACCACACTCCTACCCTTAGGAAACAACCACACGAAGCCGGCTTATTGAAGCTGGATATTAATAAAAGTATCAATGACCTGCATTGGAAACCAAAATGGAATGCCAAAGAAGCCATTGAAAAAACGCTTACCTGGTACTTTAACAATAAGCCAGAATTAAGCTATCAGCAAGTAATAAGCGATATTGAAAGCTACCAAAAAATGTAAGTAAGCATGCTAAAGTATATTGATATAATCAGGGGATTAGCAGGCTTATTTGTTTTCATTACTCACTTTAAACAATTCTTGTATGCTAACTATCCGAATACATGGCTGCTAAGACCCATTGCTATGCTGGATGATAGTTTTCTTTTTGTTTTTGGTGCCAACAAAGGGCTTCATCCGGCTGTAATTATATTTATAGTATTAAGCGGGTTTTGTATTCACTTACCGCATGCCAAACAAACCAATTTTGATGGCGCATTCTGGAAAAACTACTTTGCAAGGCGCTTTATAAGGATATTTCCAACTTATATATGGGGTTGCATTCTAGGCATTATTGCTATTAATTTATTTGCAACTACGACTGTTTCATTCATACAAACCATTGTTAAAGATTTAATAGTTATAGTACAATATCCTTTCTTACCCAATATTGATGTGCCTTTGGGCAACCCTGTGTTAAGTACCGTTATTGTCGAAATGATGCTGTATGTATTTTATCCTGTATTTATCTACACAAGAAAAAAGCTACAAATTATACCGCTTGTACTTGGCTTTGTGCTATACTGTTTAAACATACTTTTTGCATTAAAAGGTTACGATACTACCTGGATTGGTCGTAATTTTTTTGCTTTTTATATATTCTGGGTTTTGGGGGCTTATGCTGCTGACTGGTATTATAAATTCACTATTGAAAAAACCACTATTAATCTAAAGCTATACAACGGACTTATCATTCTTTCATTGGGGGTTTATATAATGCTGGGGGTATTTGTTCAGTTAAAAGGCATTCATTTACTTTACTCTTTATTTTTATCTGTTATTACAGCGG
>CAYTWI010000097.1:0-13195 GCA_964442045.1 uncultured Bifidobacterium sp. | reverse complement strand
GGTATTGATGAGTACATTGGTGTTACTATTATATCCGTGCACAATGAACCCATCAGACAAATGATTATAAACGAAATGGGTCGTGGTGTTACTGTTTACAAAGGAAAAAGAGGCTTTGGGAAACATGGTGAAAAAGGAGAAATTGATATAGTTTATACGGTAGTAACGAGGCTTGAATTAAACAAATTGAACACGGAGATCGAAAAAATTGACTCGAATGCATTTGTGGTAATGAATAGTGTAAAAGATACCAAAGGTGGTATGATAAAAAAACGTGCACTAAAACACTAACCTTTTTCGTTACTAACCAAAACTAATTAACTATCTATGTCTGCAAACGTAAAAATATTAAATACAGAAATTCTTTCCGACAACTGGTATACGCTTAAAAAAATAACCTTTGAATACGTGAAAAAAGATGGCTCCCTCATAACCCAAAGCAGGGAAGCTTACGACAGAGGAAATGGTGCCACTATTTTATTGTATAATAAACAACAACAAACTGTTATTTTAACAGAGCAGTTCAGGTTACCTACTTATATAAACGGAAATGAAAACGGCCTATTAATAGAAGCTTGTGCAGGCTTACTGGATGAGGATAATGCGGAGGACTGTATCAGACGCGAAACGGAAGAGGAAACAGGGTATAAGATTACCGATGTAAGAAAAATATTTGAGGCTTATATGTCGCCAGGTTCAGTTACTGAAATACTTCACTTTTTTATAGCTGAGTATACCAAAGACATGAAGGTAAATGATGGTGGTGGCGTAGCACACGAAGAGGAAAATATTGAAGTATTGGAAATGCCGGTTCAGGATGCCTTAAAAATGATAGAAACAGGTAAAATAAAAGATGCTAAAACTATTATGTTATTGCAATATGTAAAATTGCATAACATTGTTTAAAGCCATAAGTTTCCTATACCGAACAGTAAAACAAACAACATGGTTGATATAGCCAGTTGTTTTAATAATGGGTCAAGTAATAATTTATCAGCAGTATTTTTAACCGTAATAAGCTGTTTTAAAAACAGCGGAAAACTAATCACAAACAACAGGTTTTTCCAGCCCGGCATATCGTACTGAAACATAACATAAACCAGTGTACAAAGCAATGCTATAATAATGATAGTGTAATGGTATATCTTACTTTTAGCAAAACCCAATAATGCAGGTATACTGTTTTTACCTGCTTGTCTGTCCGAATCAATATCACGCATATTGTTTAAGTTGAGTACCCCTACTGAAAACAATCCGCAGCTGATGGCAGGTAAAAATATGGGGGCTGTTAACTGGCCTGTCAGTAAATAATAAGTTCCGCAAACGGCTATTAATCCAAAAAATATAAATACTGAAATATCGCCCAAACCCATATAACCGTAAGGTCGTTTTCCATTGGTATAGGCTATGGCTGCTATAATAGAACCAATACCCAACACAAACAGCGCTATCACACCGTTTAAGCCTATTACATCTATACACGAGTATAACAAAGCTATACCTGTAACCAGACTTAATCCGACAAATATTTTAATACCATTCAGCATTTGGACTGCACTTATTTTACCTGACTGCACTGCGCGTTTAGGGCCTTTACGTCCATCATAATCAGCACCATGTTTGCTGTCGCCATAATCGTTGGCCAGGTTAGAAAGTATTTGTAAAAACAAGGCTGTTAAAAGTGTCAGTATAACTGATGCTGTTGATACACTGTTGCTATTTAACTTCGCTAAAAACACTCCCATTAAAATACATGCCAGCGAAAGCATTAATGTTCTTAAGCGAAAAGCTTCAATCCAATTTTTCATAAACTTATATACCTATGCTTATACCTAAACGTAAACGCGGCACCTCGTATACAACGGGAGCAATACTGGTGGTTTGGAACATATCGTTTAACCTGTAATACGCTACTATATTAATGGCTTCGTAGCCAAGTCTTGCATAAGCATCGTAATTAAAATCTTTGATGTAATTTAAATTACGTACAAAAACCTCCATCTTATTTCCGTTGGCATCCTTGGTTTCGTAGTTATAAGCATTGGCAAAATTCCATTTAGCCATAGCACCAGCTTCAGCATAGAAACCTTTGCCTAAATTTACTCTTGCACCCAAGCTTAATGAAAGGGCTGTAACCATAAAACGATCATAACTGTTATTTAAAGTACTCGGAAAGCTGGTATTGGTATCTGTTTTTTTAAAGGCATAATTCTCTACATTGATACCAAATTGCGAAACCAGTTTCAGGTTTTTCTGTAGTTTGTATTTTAAGTTAATCATGGTATTTACACCTAATGAATTAGCCAATGTACCTTCCAATCCTTTTTCATTGGCACCACCATAAAAAGTAAAATCAAGCATCAGGCCCAGACTCATTTTATCTTGCTTGTTTGTATTGACAGTATCTCTTTTAACTGTTTCTTCAATAACCACAGTTTGTGCCTGTGCATATGCTGAGCTTATCAGCATTAATCCTATAGCAATTATTTTTTTCATGTCTTTTATTCAATTGTTTTTGAGTATGTATAACCTTCAAAATGTATAGTAAGGGTATAGTTTTTACGTACGTTTTTTGGCTTTATAATTAATGGAGTTACTTCCCTAACTGATATTACTTCGTAATAAGTAATCTCTCCTTTTTCATTTTTTATATTCCAATAAAAATTCAATCCTATTGGAGGCCTTCTATCGTTTAAATTTTCTTTTTGCTTTTCCTGAAATCGCACAATTTTATTGGTAACGGAAGAGTCTGTAAAAGTTATTTCATACACCTCCACTGTTTTATCGTTTTGTTCTACTTTAAAATTAGCTGCTGCTTTTTGGGCTGAAGGATTTGTGAAATGTGTTGCCTGCGGAATGCCATAGCCGTGCATATAATCAAAGTACGGATATAAATGTCCTGCTTTTTGAATTTCGGCAAACAATTGCATATTGGTTAAACTCCTGTTTCCCTGCCAGGCGCAGGCAGCAAAACCGCTTGTTAGCGGACAAGAAAACGAAGTACCAAATGTTTGACTAATGGTTCCATTCGGATTTGCAGCCACTACATGACCCGGAGCACTTACATTGGGCTTAACCCTGTAATCAGCACTGGGCCCAATGGATGAAAAGTTAATATGCCTGTCAGTATAAGGGTTTGTTCCTCCCACACACAATACACTATCCGCATCGGCAGGAGTAACAATTGTTTTCCATGAATCCTGGTACTCGTTACCGGCTGAATTTACAATTAAAATACCTTTTTGTGCGGCCACAGTTGCCGCAAATGCCACCACACTTTTTTTACCATCCATATCTCTTACGGAGTACCAATCTTTACCATAACCTAATGAGCTGCTTATAATCTGTGCTCCATTTTTATCAGCCCATTCAGCCGCAGCCAACCAAAAATATTCTTCCTGCTTGTCTTCTTTTATAGTCCATTCAGTGCGGGCCAATAAAAATTCCGCATCGGTAGCCATGCCCATTTTTACGCCATTGAACAAGCCAGTAATACAGCTTAAGGTATTGGTGCCGTGTGCCCCACCTTTGTATACGTTTGTTTCTTTTGCTATAAAATCGTACGTAGCTTTTATCTGATTGTTCTTGCGTAAATGCTCAAATGCCATATGCTTATCAGCACCACTAAAACCTACATCAAATAATGCTATACGAATGCCTTTTCCTGTTAAGCCTTTTTGTTCAAACTCACCAGCACCAAACCGGGTAAGTTGGTAATTGAGTATTTGTTTATTGGCATCATTTATTGCTACCTGCTCACTACCGGCAATTACTTTTTCATCACTTTTATGAAACTCATCAACTGCCTTTACAAATGCATGTTTTGTTATTTGTGTTATCTGTAATGGTGTGGCTTTAACAAACAGTGCATTTAACCAACGACTGGCAACTAAAACATTATTGCACTCTTTTCTTACCTGCTGCTCATAGCTTTCATTTACTGGCAAATCTCTTTCATCAAAAAGTGGTAAATGGGCTAAGGTTTTACGTTCAATGTTTTTTGCATCAAAGTAGGTGTAGGGGTTAAAGCCTTCTGTAGGTTTATCTTTTAAATAAACCACGTACGTTTTTACCTCCTGGGCCCAAACAAACTGGTTACCTACTAAAAGTGCAATTATTATTTTTAAAAAGTTTTTCATTGTTATAGCAATTGTCCGTTTACAATAATACGTTCTACACAATCATATCCAAAATTATAGGGTATATAAGCCAGCGATGAAATAGGTTTGGTTATAATAAGGTTTGCGTTTTTACCTACGGCTATGCTTCCATGTGTTTTGCTTAACTCTATAGCATAAGCACCATTAATAGTTGTTGCATTAATGGCTTCGTTGGTGGTTAGTTTCATTTGCGTACAGGCTAAGCTTACTACAAAACCCATGCGTCCGTTTGGCGAACTGCCCGGGTTGTAATCGGTAGCCAAACAAACAGGTAAACCTGCATCTATCATTTTACGGGCCGGCATATACGGAATGCCCAGAAAAAAAGAACAATTAGGTAAACCTACAGGCATGGTATTGCTGCTCTTTAAACAGGCTATTTCTTCATCACCGGTATATTCCAAATGGTCAACACTTAGTGCATGGTGCTTAACCGCCACCTGCACACCGCCTGTATAACCTAATTCGTTACCATGTATTTTTGCTTTTAAGTTGTACTTAGTGGCAACGTTCAATAAAGTATCCGTTTCTTCCACACTATAAAATCCTTTATCACAAAACACATCAAAATAATCAGCCAGCCCTTCGGCTGCTATATTGGGCATCATTTCATTTACTATTAAATCAATGTAATCCTGATGGTTATTTTTATAGGCTGTAGGAAAAGCATGGGCCCCTAAAAAAGTTGATTTTATGGTTATTGGTGAGGCTTGTTTTAAACGTGCAATTACACGTAACATTTTCAGTTCATCACTTACTGTTAATCCATAACCACTTTTTATTTCAATAGCGGCAGTACCAAAACGTATTACCTGCCACAGGCGTTCGTAAGCCTGTTCGTACAAATCATTTTCGCTCATGGTTTGTAAACGTTTGGCTGAATTTAAAATACCTCCTCCTGCCTCAGCAATTTCTTCATAGGTTTTGCCTTTGATGCGCATTTCAAATTCCTCTTCACGCCATTTGGCAAAAACAATATGGGTATGGCTATCAACAAAAGAGGGCATTACATAGCGTTGCGAAGCGTTAATTTCTTCTCCTATGTTTTTATTTTCAATATGGGCCTGTAAATCTTTCATAGCGCCATAGCTATGTATTACATCATTTTCAATCAGTATAAAAGCATCGTCAATGGTTGGCAACACATCCATTTCTTTACCTTTTTTTATCAGAACTGAATGCTCATCAACCCCTGCTATTTGTTTAATATTTGTAATTAATTTATAACACGCCATAACGCAAACCTATATTTATTTGTAATAATGTAAAAGTAAATAGTTTTCATAACTTACATAAGCAACACTGGTTAAATCCAGCCTTTTCTGCTAAACCACTGATAAATAACTATTGTAACCAAAAACATAAAAATTAAAACGCCCGGATAACCATAATGGTAATTTAACTCAGGCATTATCCTGAAATTCATTCCATAAATACCCACTATAAAAGTCAATGGTAAAAAAAATGCAGAGAATACGGTCAAAATGCGCATAACCTCATTTGTTTTCTGACTCGACAGAGAAATGTAAATGTTCAGTAAGCTATGAATACTTTCATAAATTTCTTCCGTTATAGTTTCTTCCCGAACATAAGTATCCCGTAAATCTTCGTAAATAGTATTGCGTTTGTGTAAGCTTCCCAACTGGTCAATTACCGTTTTGGTGAGTGTAATTAAACGTTTCTGAACATACATTTTCCGCTTAATCAAATACAGGTTCTTTAAAAAATCGGGTATTCTGTTTTTTAGAAATATACGTGTTTCGTATAAATCAATTTCATTGTCCAGTTTCATCAAAGGCTCTTCAAAACTTTGCAATGAATCTTTTACTATTTTACAGATAATATCAAATGGCGATTTGCAGATAGGGCCGTTGGCATACTTTTTAACTACATTATTTATAATCCGCGATTCGTGCCTGTGAATGGTTAATAAAAAGTCCTTAGCATAAAAAATAGCAATTTTGCGTGTTAATTTCTGAATACTATCGGCTCCCCCATCACATGTGGCGTCATAGTTGCGAATGATTATAAATGTTTTGTCTTCCAGTTGCTCAAACTTGGGCAAGTGTTCAGGGTCTAAGCAATCCTTTATAGCCGTTTCCGGTAATCCATATTGAGCCCCTAAGCCTGCTAATTCTTGCTCACTTGGTTGATTTACATCAATCCAGGTAAACGAGTTTTCAGCACCCGATTTTATAGTTTGTAGCATATAGTTTGAACGTAATAATAATTAATCTAAAAAATAATATTTACTGCTAAATTTGTACAATTTTATATGTTATATGATTAAGCAAAAGATTTATTTACTCACTTTCTGTTTATTAGCAATAAATACAGTGCTTCAGGCTCAAATGATTAATAAAAAAGGAGGTCTCTGTTTCAGAATAGATGATGATCAGGACCCGATTAAGTTAAAGTCAATTGATTCTGTTTTTCAGAAAAACGGAGTTCACTTTGTATACTCACCTAACTCACAAAGGGCTAATTTTACACAACCTGCCAGTTTCTGGCCAACAGTAAAAATTTTACAGGACCACGGAAACGAAATAGCAGACCATAGCCCTAATCATTACCCTCATTTTTTTGAAATAAATGGAGCGGATACTTTACGTTTTAAAAACCGCGCAGGTATTGACCATATTAATTTTGTAAACGAATACCCTGTTTTGGGAACGCGTATTTGCTTAAAATATATTATTCTAAATTCGGGTGGTGCTGGCGATGAAGGTTTGGTTGATATACAAGGCAATCTGGTAATATCAAAAAATAATGGGGAGTTTTCCAACGCTAAAATTTATGGTGGACGATATACCAGTCAATTTTATTTCCCCAGCTTAAACCTGCTATGCAGTTATATTCCTAACTTATACAATTTAAATAGCAACGATCCAGATACCATTGAACTCCTTTCGTTTTGGAACGAGAAAATAACAATTGGTAATTACAGTAACATTGCTTACAAAAAGTTAAACAATTACGATGTAACAGTAGACCCGGAAGGATTTAAAGTAATGCAGCAATTTTCGCTCGATATTTTTAAGAAAAACGGCATCAATGCACCAACGGTTTGGATTCAACCGGGTGGACCTCATCCCTATTTATCAAAATCTTTTATTGCTGATATATGCGGACATGAGTACGGATTTAAATCGGCTGCTACATATCCGGGAGCTATTAAAGGGTTTAATGAAATGGATAACGAAGCTGAAAAGAGGTTCTTTATGCAATGGGGCGATATGTTTGAAGAAACTCAGGACTTAACAACCATGAAGGCTATTATAGCTGACAGACAAGCCCGTCATTTAATAACCATAGGCTTAAACCATTTATCCTTTTTTGGTGGCTTCCCTTTTCAAACTTTATTAAGTAATATGGACTCGCTTTTACAATGGTGTAACGCCAAACAAATACCTGTTAAAACTTATAGCGAATGGGGTGCAGTACTTTATGATTCAATAACAAAACCTAGTCAAAATATTTTTCCTTTATTAACTACCGACCTTGATGGAGATAACATGCCCGATGGTATACAAATACTGCCTGCAGAGTTAGATAAAACGCAAGGCGCAGGTATTAGCCCGAATACAAGTATTAAAATAAACCAGACCAAACAAATATTTGGTATAAACAGGTTAAGCGGTGTAGAGCGTGGTAAAAACATTTTAAAGTTTTATGCTAAAGGTACGCCCGGCTCTAATAATTTAGTTTCCATGTATTTTGATTACCCGGAGGTAGCTAAGTTCCAACAGTTTTCTATTAAATGTACTACCAGTACCTTTACCGAAACTATTTTTGAATATGAAATTCCTGAAGGGGTAAATTATATTAATTTATATGGTTATGCCAATATTGATGTAGGCGATATTGCAGTGAGTGGTTTTGAATTAAGAGGTGTAGCTAAACCAAGATTCAGAGCTACTACATTTAAACGCACCAACAATAACACTTTTGGTAACATAAATATGCGCAACTATATAGCCGATGAAGTTTATAGCGCAGCTAATTTAACTTTATCAGTATTAAATGCGGGCAACTTCAATGCTACTATAGCCGATAACCAGTTTTTACAACTGGAGCACAAACAAAACCCTTTTTGGGTAGGAAAAGACTCTATACAATTAATAGTAAGCAACCCGGCTAACCTTACTGATACAGCTTGGTTTTACTTCCAGTCAACCGAAGCAAGTATTTGTAAAATGGAAAAAGTACAGTTAGTGTATCCGTTTAACAGTAATACTGAATCAACCATAACATGGTCTGCGGTGCCGGCTGATACTTCTTTAACCACTAACATTTCAAACCCAATGGTACAACCACTGAGCAATGCTGTTTATACTGCAACTGTTGTAGACAAAAACAGTGTTTCAAAAAATTACGTGATTAATATAAATGTTAAACCGAACGTTTTTTACACCAATGCAAACATTAACAAATACTTTTTAACTACGGATAACCAATTGGATATTGATATTAATTTACCTTATTACAGCACTGCATTCATCAGCAATGTACCTAAGCGCAACAGTCAATTGGCAAACGGTACTTTAACCGTTCAGAAAGGAAACAATCTGGGTATTGATACTACAGCTATTACTATTAACAATAAGTCGTGCGATGCAATTACACAATATGTAATAACCGGCACCGATGCAATTGGTATGATGGAAAACAAATTGCCGCAGGTACTTATTTACCCTAATCCTTTCAATAACTATTTAACGCTTGAAAATTTGCCTTACAATAAAAATGGTTTTGATGTAAGCATTTATAATCTGGTTGGTAAAGAAATGTACAAACAACATTTAATACCTAACCAAAACACGGTTAACACCAATTGGCTTCCGGCCGGAGTTTATATTTTAAAACTAAATAACATGGAAGGACTTCAAAGAAGTTTTAAAGTTTTAAAAAATTAAATACCTATCTATGAGGCGAGTACATTTTATTTTACACTGCTCAAAAACTCATAGCCTAAAAATTACGTTTTTAGGATGAGTGAGTAAATTTTCATAATTAATGAAACGTTGGCAACAACAAGCAAAAGCCGGAGGAGTCCGGCTTTTTGCTTTTATAAGCTTGTTAAATACTTCTCTTTACACATCAATAAGTGTTCTAATACAAAAAGCAGCTATATTAAACAACGTCAATTGGGGAATTGTTATGCAATAAAAAACTCCGTAATCTTTTTTTGATCACGGAGCTTTTTAAATATTGTTTAGTTCAGGTGTTTACACCAAATTCATTTTAATACGTTTGCCTATCTCTTCAATATCCGCACGGAATTTTTTGTCTGTCTCCATTAAATCATTAACGGTTTGACAGGCATGTATAACGGTAGAGTGATCTCTGCCTCCAAAATGCATTCCTATTGTTTTTAAAGATGATTTAGTTAAGTCCTTAGCATAATACATGCTTATTTGACGAGCCTGTACAATTTCACGTTTACGTGTTTTCGATTTTACCTGCTCTACCGGAATAGTAAAGTAATCGCAAACTAATTTTTGAATAAACTCAATTGAAATTTCACGTGTATTATTTTTCACAAAGTTTTTCAATATCTGTTTAGCCAAATCAAGCGTAACTTCTTTTTTGTTTAACGATGACTGAGCCAACAAGCTTACCAAAGCTCCTTGTAATTCTCTTACGTTGGTATTGATATTATGTGCTACATATTCTACCACGTCTCTGTGTAAATTAATACCATCATTGTACATCATGTGCTCCAATATGGCTAAGCGTGTTTCAAAATCAGGTGATTGAATATCGGCTGAAAGACCCCATTTAAACCTGCTTAACAAACGCTCGTCCATTCCTTTTAAGTCTTTTGGAGCCCTGTCGCTGGTTAAAATAAGTTGTTTACCTTGTTGGTGTAAATGATTGAAAATGGTAAAGAATATTTCCTGCGTTTTTTGTTTATTTTCTAAAAACTGAACATCATCCACTATTAATACATCAACCTGTTGGTAGTAGTTTAAAAAATCTTGGTTAGAGTTATTCCTGATTGCTTCAACAAACTGGTTGGTGAATTTTTCAATAGGCACATATAAAACAACTTTGTTTTTGTTGTTTTGCTTTACCATGTTACCAATAGCGTGTACCAGGTGAGTTTTTCCCATACCTGTTTCACCAAAAAACATTAACGGGTTAAAAGCAGTACCGCCCGGTTTAGAAGCAACTGACATACCTGCAGCGCGAGCTAACCTGTTGTTATCACCTTCAATATAGTTATCGAATGTTAAGTTATGGTTTAAATTGGCATCAATATTTACCTTTTTTAAACCCGGTATAACAAACGGATTTTTAATGCTTGCATTTAAAGCAGCACCCAAACCCGCTTCCTGTACATCAATTTTTGAATTATTGCTGCCCGGTAAGTTTACTACATATGGATTTGAATTAGAAGTACCATTTTCTACAATGATATTATACTCTAAACGGCTGCCTGTACCAAGTATTTGTTTAAGGGTTTTTTTCAGTAGCGTCACATAATGCTCCTCAAGCCACTCGTAAAAGAACTGACTGGGTACTTGTATCGTCAATACTTTACTATCTAATTTAATGGGTTTGATGGGTTCAAACCAGGTTCTAAAGCTTTGGGGATTAACATTATCTTGAATTAATTTCAAGCACTCATTCCACACTGTTTCGCTAGACTGTTCACTCATGTTCATAATACCTTTTTCTGACTGTAAAAGTGTGTGAAAAAGTTTACATGTCAAAGTTTTTTCAACATCTTTTTTTTCAAAAGTCGCATTATTTTTTTTTGTATCTGATTCTAAGGTGTTAAATTTTTTTCGGGACTTTTTTATTGTATAATTTATATGCTTTTGTTAATAAATTGTGTATCATAAAGCACAGATTCCCGAAAACATTTAATGATTACCAGACGATTGCAAAACCCTTACGGCTCTAGGTTTTCAACATCAGATGTTTGTATCTACAATATCAACATTTTGCGAAGTGTGCATAAACCCATCGCGTGTTTGTTCATTAAATGTAAAATCTATCCTTCCTAAATTTAAACCGGCCCATCCAACCTGGTTGATGATTACATTTTTTTGCAACGCATTTTTTAAAATAGTGGGCTCTTTCAAAAAAGTATGGGTATGCCCGCCTAAAATCAAATCTACATGGCTGGTTAATGGTGCCATAGAAACATCACTCACTTTATCGCTATTGTATTTATAGCCTAAATGGGATAAACATATCACCAAATCGCATTTTTTTTCCAGTTTAAGAAAGGAAGCCGTTTTATTTAAACCGGCCACAGGGTCATTGTATTTAACTTTACCATACAGCTTTTGAGGAACCAATCCGTCTAACTCAATGCCTACGCCTGTTACGCCAATCTTCAAATTGCCTTTTTTGTATGTTTTATAAGGAGTAATTTTATTTTCAATCAAAGTACCCGTAAAATCGTAATTACAGTTTACAAAGTCAAAACCGGCATTAGGCATTTGCTTAAATAAGCCTTCTATACCATTATCAAAATCGTGGTTACCCAGTGTAACACAATCGTAACCCATCTGGCTCATTAGTTTATATTCTAACTCGCCTCCATAAAAATTAAAATAAGGTGTACCCTGAAAAATATCGCCTGCATCAAGCAATAAAACATGCTCTTCCGTTTCGCGTATCTTTTTAATCATAGCTGCTCTCACTTCTGCCCCACCCAGGCCCGCAAAGTTTTTATCGGTTTTGTCAAATGGCTCTATCCTGCTATGCCAATCGTTGGTATGTAAAATGGTTAACTTAGTTTGCTTGCCATTAGCCCACAAACTTAGCGGACTGCCTGCCAATGAAGCCCCCGCAAGCAATAAACCTGATTGTTTTATAAACGTACGTCTATTTAACTTGTTCAACTCTTCCATCTAAACTAACTTTAATTGATTGACCATTTTTCCCTTTTATGCGCAGATTGTTAATCAATGCATCGCGCACCAGTATATTTAAATTAGTAAGCGCTTTGGCATTTTTCATCGGCTCCGTTTTATCGCCTCCATTGGCTACATAATCGTTGGTTATAATGGTATAGGTTTTGTTTTCATCAAACGACACATTATTAATAGCGGCATTCACTATTTTATTATTGTTAATGCTTAACCTCAATTCTTTTGAACAAGGTGTTCCATTGTTTTCAGCTACGAGGTCAAATAACTTTTTGCAATCAGCACCCTCTAATTCTACTACTACTAAATAATTATCAAAAGGAGCCAGTTCAAATATTTTACCAACGCTTATATTGCCTTTTGCTATACTACCCACTCGTAAGCCACCATAATTATATATACAGAAATCGACCGGTTTATTATAGTTTTTGACTGCATACTCCATTAACTCATCGCATACAAAATTACCAAGTGTGCCTTCAGGCAATTGTTTATTCAGGTCTTGCTCATTGTAACAAAGCACTTCGCTCATTAAACTATCCAGCTTCATTTTATAAGGTGTAATTAAAGAGGCACTTTGCGTATCGGTTAACTGCAAAGAGTCTTTGTTCATTTTTAAATAGGAAACCTTTGAATTAGAAACAACCAGAGGGGTATGGCATTGACTGAATGCCAATACAATCAATAAATATAAAAATATATTTTTCACCACCGCAATATAGCTGATGAAAACGGATGGTGTATTATGAATATATGAAAAATTTATGCTGGCCTTATAAGCCTTGCGCTAAAACATCGGCAATATGCATCACCTTGAGTGAGCTCCCTTTTTTGTGCAGTATACTATTTAAATGCAATAAACAGCTGTAGTCTGTTGATATAACTATTTGGGCCCCGCTTTCTATAATGGCATCTATCTTTTTATTACCCATGTAAACAGATAAATCAGGGTTGGTCACTGAAAAATTACCACCAAACCCGCAGCACTCATCCTGGTCTTTTATTTCAATCAATTCCAGGCCTTCTACGTTGTTTAGCAAAACACGCGGCTGTGCCTTAATATGACAACCATTTAAGCCTGTACACGTATCCATAAAGGCCGCTTTGGCAAAAAACTTGGAGCCTATATTATCTTTTTTCAACACA
>CAYTWI010000096.1:7421-13270 GCA_964442045.1 uncultured Bifidobacterium sp. | reverse complement strand
TGGTGTTTTATTTTGCTTAACAAATAAGCCAAGCCCAAGGTAGCAATAAATGTAACTACTAAAATAATAAGTAATTCTATTAAAAATATACCGATAGATTTAGTACCTATATTGTCGTTTAAAGTAATAAAGTTAAAAAGTATCACACCAAAAATATCTGACAAACTGCTTTCGTAAGTCACAAACTCTTTGTTGCGTGCCAGTAAGTTTTTAGCACTGGGTATAGCAATAGCACTGCTCACTATGGCAAAAGGAATGGCATTGGCTAAACCATTTTTTAATGTAGTATTACCAACGGTATGAAAAGCCCAGGCTAAACCGAAACTTAGCAATAGCATGGGTAACAAAGCTATAATTGATGATTGAACAACGATAGGAAGTTTTGATTGATTAAACTCTAATTCTAATGACCCTTCTAACACAATCAGAATTAAACCAACTGTACCTAAAATGGGTAATACAGAAGTAAGGTCAGGAATGGATAATTGAAAAAAAACTACCATTTGTTTCACTATCCACCCTAATAGTAGCAATAAAATAACAGATGGTATTTTTGTTTTTGATGAACTAACATCGAAAACATAAGCTAAAATAAGGAGTATACAAATAGTAATAATTATTGGAATGGTCATTTGCTTAAAGGATTTGTTAATGGTGGTATTATTTCATTCTGGCCTAAAAATAAATGCCTCTTTGAATGTGTTGTAAATATAAAGTTTAGACTTTAGTAAGCAACACTTGGACAAAATCATCTAATAAAAAGAGCACACATAAACTTTTATTTGCCATTAGCCGATTTTAAAACCAAACCGTAATATTGGTAATTAGTAAATTACTACTATTTGTTTTATTACCTTGGGTATCTAAATACACCTCTTTATTACTGTAATAGTTTCTACCTTCTATCCTGAATAAAGCATTATTACTTACTTTGGTTGTTAAGCATAAACCACTGCTATAGGTATTAAAACCATTGATGCCGGTTACAGGTTTTATCATGACTTCATGGTTATCTTCAAAATATTCAATTCTCCCTGCCAAGAAGGTGTTTTTATTTATTTTATATTTTCCAATAAAATTAGCCTGCCACCACTGATTAAAATTTGTTGTATTTAATACGGTATCTTTTACTTGCTGCCAACCAATATACACACAACTGGTAAATGAAAACTTCCCTTCAGGATTATAAATAGCATAAACATCGGTAAAATATCGGTTACCAAAATGTGGAGTTAACTTTGACTCTTCATCACCTAAATAAGTATTCCAATTCAATAGTATTTTATTGGTTGGCCTGTATTCTATTTGTGTACCTATTGATAATGGATTGTTTACATCGGAAATTTGCTGCCACCCATTGAGTAAATATAAATAGGCATTTACTTTCTTACTTAATGGAAGGGTTAACTTTGCCCCCGATAGATAATAGGGTACATACTCAGGTGCGAAAGAGCGGGTGTACATAAAATGATCTTTAGAAACAGCTGACTCGTTGGTATAAGGCGAACCAATTACCCCAACATCTACCCAGATATCTTTGGCCTTAAATAGTTTTATACCAACGTTGGCCTCTATTATGTTTTTTAACGAGCCTTTTTCATTGGCATAATTACTATTTACATAAGTACCAAAACCGGGTATCAAACGGGCTCTTACTTTATCATTACGATATTTTAAATCAATATAGGTAAGGTTAATGTTAAACTCATTGTGCCTGGGCGATGAAACAGCATAATCCCGGTCAGACGTTTTTGGCTGATTAAAATCGAACCCGTAATAAATATCAACGTAACCGGAAATGCTGAGTTTACCATTTTCAGCACTATCCATTTGTTCCACCATACCTGTATTACTTACTTGTGCCCAAGTACCAAGCCAAAGCAAACAACTAATAAAAATAAGCAGGGCTCTTTGTTTCATGCGGTAAATATAAAGTTTAGGGTATAGTAAGCAATAATTTAGCTAAAGCTTATAAACAAAAAAGTTGTGGCCTATTGCTAAACCACAACTTTTAAAAATCCATTGTTTAAACTTTTTTAGTCTCTTCTGCCGGTAAACAAAAGTACGTAATACATAAGCGTACCAATGGATGCAATGGCATTCATTACATAGGTAGAAGCTGCCCAGTTTAAAGCTGTTTTGGCTTCGTTTGCTTCTCTGCCTACTACATAGCCTTTGGTATTTAACCAGGCTAAAGCTCTTTTGCTGGCATCAAACTCTACCGGTAAAGTTATAATGCTAAACAAAGTACTTAAAGCAAAAATAATTATACCAAACAATAACAATTGGGGGAATATGTTAATCATTAATACACCGCCCATTAATACAAATGGTATAAACTGACTGGTAATACTTACCACCGGAACCACTTTACTCCTTAACATTAACCAACTGTAAGCTTTGGCATGTTGCACTGCGTGACCACACTCATGGGCAGCAACCGCAGCAGCCAAAACGCTGTTGCTATGGTATACAACCTGACTTAAGTTTACTGTTTTGTTAACAGGATTGTAATGATCTGTTAATTGTCCTTCTACGGAAAGCACCTTTACATCATATATACCATGGTCGTGTAACATGCGGTCAGCAATCTGTGCACCTGTTAAACCATTTTGCAAAAAGCTTTCGGCATATTGTTTTGCTTTTGCTTTAAAACGCCATCCTATAAAATAGCTGGCAGCAATAGGTAATAATACTAATATTAAATACGGTAACATAATTTTTTTTGTTTATACGTTTAAGCAAACAAATAGCGTACTATAAGCAGTATAACTGCCAATAAGAACATTAAAATGGAAATTTTGTTAATTCCATGCATAACCTTCAGGTTAAAGTTTGACGTATTGTCTGTTTCGGGCGATTTTTTCCAAAACATAATGTAGCTCAAAAATTTCTTAATCATGATATTTAATTACAATTATACCTCAAAAAAAGTTTTAACAACAAAATAAGAATAATTATTTGTTAGATGCATCTAACTTAGTAGTTTTGCGAAACTAATTGTATCTATGGATAAGCACTCTGATAAATCATTAAGCGAAATACACGAAAGCGTAAATATACCTGCTCAAAAAAACTGGTGGCGTACACTTTTGGCTTTTATCGGGCCTGCCTATTTGGTAAGTGTTGGTTATATGGACCCCGGTAATTGGGCTACCGATATAGCCGGAGGAAGCCAGTTTGGCTACCAGTTGATATGGGTTTTATTAATGAGTAATTTAATGGCTTTGCTGTTACAGGGCTTAGCCGCCCGTTTAGGTATAGTAAAAGGTTGGGATTTAGCCCAGGCCAGCAGGCAACAGTACCCTAAGTGGACCAATGTTTCATTGTATGTATTTGCCGAAATAGCCATTGCTGCCTGCGATTTAGCGGAGATAATAGGAATGGCAATCGGGTTAAATTTACTGTTTGGCTTGCCTTTAATATATGGTGTTTTAATTACGGTACTAGATACTTTTTTGTTATTGCTTTTAATTAACAAAGGGGTACGCAAGCTGGAGCTATTTATTGTTTCGCTGGTTAGTATTATCGGCTTTTCGTTTTTAACGGAACTCTTTATTGTTGACCCAAACTATGTTGAAGTAAGCAAAGGTTTTATACCTACTAATTTAGATGGTAATGCCTTGTACATTGCCATTGGTATTATTGGTGCTACCGTTATGCCTCATAATTTATACCTGCATTCTGCCCTGGTTCAATCGCGTAAAATTGAGAAGAATGAAATAGGTATCCGTAAGGCTATCAGGTTTAATTTTATTGATTCATTCATTGCTTTAAACATGGCATTTTTTGTAAATGCAGCCATATTAATTTTGGCGGCTACTGCCTTTTTTAAATTGGGGCATCATGATGTTTCAAGTATACAGGATGCACATATTTTATTGCAAAGTTTGTTTGGCAACCTGGCTCCTTCCCTGTTTGCCATTGCCTTAATTTGTGCAGGACAAAGCTCAACTATTACAGGTACACTAGCCGGACAAATTATTATGGAAGGTTATTTAAACTTACGTATCAGCCCATTATTGCGCAGATTGATAACCCGCCTAATAGCCATTATACCGGCAGTAATAACTATTTTATTCTTTGGAAATGATCAATTAGGCAGCCTGTTAGTGCTTAGTCAGGTGGTATTAAGCTTACAGCTTGGCTTTGCGGTTATTCCGCTTATTCATTTTACCAGCAGTAAAAAATTGATGGGCTCTTTTGCCATTAACCAATGGGTGAAAATTGCTGCATGGGTTACGGCTATTATTATAGTAGGCCTAAATGTAAAACTGGTTATTGAGGAAATAATTAAATTGTTTGATGTATTGGGTAGTGATTATGTGGTTGTAAAACTATTGGTACTGGCTACCTGCTTATATGCATTAGGGCTTTTGTTATACATTACTTTCAATCCTTTGTTTGTAAAACTAAACACACAAAAACAATTAGTGCCTCATGGCAATGCCGTGCAGCTGGCATCCATTGAGCCTGTTCAGTACAAAAAAATTGCCATATCGGTTGATTTCAGTAAACAGGACCAGGCTACCATTAACCATGCTATTACTTTGGGTGGAAAGGACATGGAATATTTACTGATACATGTGGTGGAGTCGGCTATAGCTAAACGCCTGGGTAAGGATGCGCGCGATACGGAAACATTATCAGACCAGGCTAATTTGGAGGCTTACCAAAATGATTTAAAGGAATTGGGTATTAGGGCTCATATACAATTAGGCTATGGTAACAGGGCTAAAAGTATTGCACAAATTGTAAATGAAAACCATATGGATGTGTTGGTAATGGGTGCACACGGACATGCGGGCATCAGCGATTTGATTTTTGGCTCTACTGTTGATGATGTAAGGCATTTGGTAAACATTCCGGTATTGGTTGTTAAAGCATAAAACAATATGAAAAAGTTATTCATTATACTGTATGTGTTAAGCAGTGTTGCTGTGTTTGCACAGCAAAAAAACAAAGTACCTTTTAGTGTAGGTCAGCAATTGTACATAAACCCTTGTGCAAAAAACAAACCTGAATATGTAGGTATAGAATTATATAGTCGTACCTCTGCTTACGATAAAACGGGTTATGACTCCCTTACAGGCGAAGGTTTTACCAAGGTATTTTTTAATACACCAAGCCTTGACGGTAAAAGATTGCCTTGCTCTATGGGTGGCAGAAAATATACTATTGCTGCTATAGAGTATATAAAGGATAAAGACATTACTCACCGTGTTATTGTGCTATACGACAACTACCATTTAAACATTATATGGGTTGATTATGATGTAGCTTTTGCTGAAAAGGAAATAAGCCCGGCTGCTCCTGCCCCTAAAATAAAAAAGTCAGGCACTGTAAAAAAGAAACGTTAATAAACACCATTTAATTAGATAACAAAAAAGCCCGACTGCTTAGCCGGGCTTTTTTATTATTTGCATTATTTATGCTTCATCTTTCTTTTCACTAACAGGAGGTATTTCCTTTTTATCGGGATTCATCATTTCCATGAGTTTCAAACCCAGTAAACCATCCATGGCATTGCCACCACCATTGTTATTCCCGCCAATTAATACATCCGGTATTAGTTTAATATTGCCTTTCGATAACTCTTCGGTAATTTTATAACGGGTAAAGTTTTCGCCACCCAATGCTTTCACCGCTAACTCATAAGCTTCGGCTGTTGACTTACCAACCGCTAAAATTTTACCCGCTTCGGCATTACCTGTTAAAGCAATTTGTTCTGCCTCGGCCGATGCTTTTAGTTTAATGGCTTCCGATTCGGCTTGCGCTCTGGCTTTGGTAGCTTCCGCTTCGGCAAAGGCTCTTAACTTGGTAGCCTCGGCTTCGGCACTTACGGCTAG
>CAYTWI010000096.1:0-7411 GCA_964442045.1 uncultured Bifidobacterium sp. | reverse complement strand
TCTCCCTCCGATTTTTTAACGGTTGCATTAGCGGTACGTTCGGCTATCTCTACACTTTGTTGCGCTTTTACAATGTCTTTCTGCATATCGGCAATGGCGGTTTCTTTCTCCATTCCCTGGCGTGTTTCCTGCGCTTGTTTTTGTGTATTGTAAGTTATTTTTTGTTCTTCGGCTATCTTTCTGTCGGTTAATGTTTTCATTAACGACTCCGGTGGAACTATATCACCAATTAAGGTATCAACGGCATTTACGTTGTACTCGTCCAATACTTTTTTAATATGTCCTTTGGCCGATTCCTGACGTTCTTTACGGGTGCTTAAAAAGGCTATTACATCACTATCTTGTGCAGAGTTTCTAAAATAGTTACCAATGGTTGGCTCCAGTACCTGCGATACTAAATTAACCATATTACCAAACCTGGCTATAACTTTTGGAGCTTCGGTGGTTGGCACATGAATAATTTGTGCCACATCTAAGTTAAAAGGGAATCCATCTTTAGAGCGTACGGTAATGGTCGATAAGTTTTTATCTAAATTATGGGCTTCGCTTCTGGCCGCTGCCCAGTTTAAAACCAGGTTAGTGGTAGGCACTAACTCTACTTTCATAATGTATTTGTTAATAGGATATTTACCTGGACCCAGTGGTTCCAGCCAAACACCTTTAAATCCTTTTTCTACTATGTTACCATGTTTAAACTCTGAGCCTGTTAAATCGCTTCCTTCCTGCCCTATGTACGATATAACAACTCCTACGTAACCAATAGGTATTTCGGTCATAGGTATTTCCTCTACCTGCACCGCCCATGGATTTAAGTTGTATGAACCTGCTAAAATAACCTGTGGTTGTAAACCTCTGTTACCGCCATTTTTCAGGAAGGTATCAAAGTCCTGAAAATTATTATGTCCATCAACCAACTTACCTGCTATTTGTCCTGCCTCTATCGGCATACCGTCCAAGGTGGTTACTATACCTACCATGCTTTCCTGTATACGCACCATATCGGTTATAGATACCTGAAACAACATGGTATTGATACGGTATGAACCGGCTGTTATATAAACCGTCTGGCGTCCGCGTTGTCCGCCATTGTTTAAAAACTTTTCGGCATCCTGAAAATTATCGCACTCTGCTCTTTTACCTAATATATTTCCGGTTGGAATTTCGGCACCGTCTTTTGCTAATACCAAACCTATTTTTCCTTCCGGTATTATCATAAAGCTTTCCATGGTTACATCATACTGCCAAACCCACATCCAGAAGTATAAACCCGGAGCCAATGTTTTGGCCTGAAAACCGGCTTCGCCTTTGGTGGCAATAATACGTCCATCGGGTAATTCCTTATCGGCACCAAACAGCACAAATTTTTTGGTTACCAATCCTATTTTATCTTCCGGAACTATCACCATTCCGAATAAGAATCTTAAAATAATTTTGTACAGTAATAAACAAATGACCAGTATAATTATCCAGCCATAATGCGTTAAAAATTCTCCCATAGTTGTTTTTGTATTTTGTTGATTGCAATTAAATAAATTAAATGAAATATGAAGTTATTTTTATGATTAACTTTCTATAGTATTTACTATTCCGCATTATTTGTATAATTGACCTGATGAAAAAAGCAGTTTTTATTACAATATTTACCATTACAATGGGTTTAAGTACTTATGCACAAAACATAGTCGGTACATGGCGAACAGTGGTAGATAAAGAAGAAATAGTAGTTGTTTTTGACAGTGCAGGTTACTGCTCCATGCAAAGTGAAGGCGAGATTATGGGAGGCCAAATGTTTTTGATAGATGGTAAAAAACACTTTATGAAATATGTAATCAATACCCATGTTACTCCTTTTAAGCTTGATATGGTTTTATTTGATTACCAAACTAAAAAAGAGGTAAGACGTATGCTGGCTATTTTTAAGTTTACTGATAATAAACTAAACCTTTGTTTAGATACTTCTGAAAACAAAAGACCGAAAGATTTTAAAAGCAAAGACGACTGTATTAAACTAAATAAGGTTAAAGACTAATACAGCCTTATTTACTTACTAATTTATATTGTATGCCAGCACTTAACCATCTGCCAGGCATTTGTACATAACCTGCCTCTGTATATTGTTTGTTCAATATATTACTCATATCAACGTAAGTGAACAGGCCTTTGTATTGCCAACTCAACCTGGCATCCAGTAACTGGTAATCAACCAGACTAACTCTTTCTATATGCCTGCCCGATAAAGTGAGCATGATACTTTTAGGTAACTTAATGGCTGCTTTTATAATGAGCTGGTGTTTTAAATTGGTAAGTGCATAGTAACTTTTATAGTTTTCGCTTTGCAAAAGTTTCATATCTATATAAGTATAGTCAACTGATAATTTATTTAAAATGCCTTTGGTATAATACGCAACGGAAGCGTCCATACCATCGGTTTGCAAATGGTTTACATTCAAAGGTTGCCATTTTAGTGAATCGGCCATTTTAGCCCAATCAATGGTATTGTTGGAGTACCTGTTAAAGTACGATACGGCTATGCTTACGGCTTGTTTTTTATATTGTATGCCTATTTCTGAATTGATTGACTTTTCTGGTGTCAATGCACTGTTACCTATGTTAGCCGGACCTTTGTAATACAAATCAGTATACGTTGGTAAACGCAAAGCATTGTCGAGCGTAGCAAACAGGGTTATTTGGCTGTTGGCTTTGTATTGTGCATCAAATCCCGGAAAAAAATCCAGTTGGTTATTGTTTAATAAATTAACGTACACGCCCGGGGTAATAAATAGTTTTTTATGGAACAGGTTAAATGCATGTTCTACAAAAAGCCCCTGTATATTCCTGTCTCTTATACCCAGTTGTTCAGTTCTTTTACCTGATGAATAATTATAACTGCTGATGCTTTCGTTTCTTATATCAATACCAATACCTGTTTGTCCTAATTTATTGTAGTGGGTAGCGTGTAACTCCAAACCCATGGTATTGGTATAATGCTGGTTTTCGTAAATGGCGGGGTTGTTTCTCAGGTAAATATACTGGTCGCCATTATTGCGCCAATAGGCCTGTGTAAGTATATGCCAATTGTTTATTTTAAATTTATCTTTTATACCTATAAAAGCATTTTTGGTGGTTTCAAACTCGGTTGATTTTGGTACATAAAAGCCTCTGGCTCCAAAAGCACGTTCTGCATAACCGCCAAAAACATCCAATTGGTTTTTGGTGCTTTGAATGCTTGACTGATAGAATATTTCTTTGGTTTTAAAGTCGGTATTGGTAGTATAACCATCGCTGGTTGATTGTTTAACTGCTATATGCTGTGCCCAGTTTTTTACATGCCAGGCTGCGCCAAGCTGAGTAGCAAACAAACCATACTCTCCGCCCATTACACCCGCATATACCATATTATTTTTAGGCACTTGTGTGAGTATATTTACATAACCACTGTAAGCATTTAAACCATATTTACGCGCGGCTGAGTTTTTGGCTACTATTATTTCACTAATGGCTTCTTCGGGTAATGGCAAATTCATATTGTGATGGCCCGTTTGCGGATCGTTCATTTTTAAGCCATTCAATAGAATTTGTGTCTGGTCAAATGAACCGCCTCTTATAGATACATCGGACTGTATGCCGGCAGGCCCCCGTTGGCGCATATCTACTCCATTTACGTTGCTTAACAGGTCGGCTACGCTTTTATGCGATTGTAATGGTGCCAACTCCATTTTAAGGAGTATAGTGCTGTTGGTTAATTCTTTAATCTGTAATCGGTTTTCTTGTATTACTACCGTATTTAATTGGTTACTGTCTTGCTGTGCTGCCACTCTGTTTGATAAACTGAAAACAGCCAATATGCCCCCCAATATTTTATATGTCATACTTAAAAAATTGGGCGCAATTATAATGGCTTATGCTTATGAGAGGTGCTTACGGGTATTGATAAAAATTATATATCATTCATCCGGTTGATTGTCAGTATTAATTTTGTGTTTTCGCATGCTATTACAACTATTTAATACCTTCGGATGACAAATAAAAAAAGCGCAAAGGCCAAACCTTTGCGCTTTTTTATCATGTACTTTATTTTATGGTATAGCCTCGCCTCGTTTTATATCGTCAAACAGTTTTTTAAGCTGTAAATTACTTTTGTAACTGTAAGGACGTTTATCAATGGTTTCTTGTATATACCTCATTCTTTCTTTGGTAACCGGATGCGAGCTTAAAAATTCGGGTACTGTTATGGTGGTATCTTTATCGCTTACCAGCTTATCAAACAAATGGGTCATACCGTTGGGGTCAACCCGGTTGCTTTCCATAATATCAAATCCTTTTAAGTCGGCCTCGCGTTCAAAACCGCGCGAAAAAGATAAAGAATACAAACCATTGGCATTATCGGCCAGGGTAGCCATAATACCATTGGCATCGCTCAATATGGCCGATACGATTAAATAACCTGATACATTGCGACACAGCATTTTTACGGAATGCCTTTCGTTTACATGGGTAGCTTCGTGGCCTATCAGGGCTACCAACTCATCGTAATTATCCATGAGTTCTATTAAACCGGTAAATACTACTATGTGTCCATCGGGCAAAGCAAAAGCATTCACTGTTTCCGATTTTACTACTGTAAACTGCAGTGGTTTTTGGTTATGTAATTGCAGCTTTTTGGCAAACTGATTCAGGCTTTCGGTACGGAATGAATCTATTTCGTTGTACTCCATAAACTGCTGGTAAACCTCCTCACCTGCTGTTACATCGTAGCTTTCGGGTACTAATACTACAGCGTGTTCGGCCACTGCTGGCAACACCCATATATAACTCACTACTAAAAGGCCAAACAGGGCAAGGGCTATGCTTATATGAGCTGTAAAACCTAAATTAAGCAAACCCTGATACCAATTGTGTTTACCAATGGCTTTTCTGTATTGGTTTAGCTGGTGTATAAAGGCATCGTCTTCTACTTTAATGGTTTGTACAGGGCTGCTGCCATATTGTATGGTGTGCAGGCCGCTTACATGGTGTAAGGTAATAGCTTCTACAGGCCATTTTTGTAAATTAATGGCTTCAGAAGCAAAAACCAACAAACCGTTTTGTGTATCAAGCAACAAATCTATGCTTTGTGCCGTAGATGAGTTTCCATCAAAATAGGTAGCCGTAATTCTGTGCATTATAGCGTAATGTCAAGGTTTAAAAAGTCGCTTACATCTTCGCCTGTAGCATCGGTAAACTCTTCTTCGGTTTGGCTAATGGTGTCTAAATCTATATCGCCTTCTAACACTATATTTTCGGCTATAAATTGCATGGTGCGGGTTACAGTCCAAGCATAACCCAAGCCTAAGGTAAATACTATAATTAAAAAATTAACCACCATTAAAGCAAAAAAACCACCTCCGGTTGCTTTGGAATGTAAGTTTATTCTTTCGCCATCTTTATACATGCTCAGGTTATCTACAAAAAAGGCAAACATCTCTTTCATCCACCAAAAGCTATATATACCAAGGGTTAATATTGACAATATATAGCCTTTAAATACTAACCAAAAGTAATCACTGCCATCGGCCTCGTAACGGAAACTAATATTGCCAAAACGTATATTACTCAATACATATCTTCTTAAATTAACAGTAAACCAGGCACCATAGATACCAAAAGTGACGATGGTTAATAATATACCTTTTACAAACAGTGCTATCAGTTTATCTCTATCGCCACGGTAGCCAAAACGAATGCCTCTCCACGAGGTTCTTGACATGCGGTAACGGTACGAACCATGTATAGCCAATGGAATTAAAGCCAAAAAACCTATATACATGAGCAATGCGCCAATAACAGGCATTTGTAAATAAACAAAGAGGAAAAAAATACCATATATAAGTGCAAACAGTATAACGGCTTTAATAAAGCCTTTAAACATTTCTTGCCCGGTACCGTGGAAAGCAAACCTGTCATTGTTTAATGAGGTAGCTCCAAACAGGTAATGGAGTTGTTTGGCTTTGGCCCAGGGGTAATAAAAACCCAGACTTACTACCGTAAGCAGCCAGTTAATAATAAGTACCCCAAATAACTCACTGCCTCTGCCGTGGTAATTGAGTTGGTAATTTTTTGTTTCAGTTGTAGGTGTTTGTTCCATAAATAAATTTTAGTTGTAGTAAAGCCAAAAATATTTATTTTACAAGCATTTCCAAACTTTGGGTATTTATTATTGGTTTGTTAATAAAGGAGTAGCTTGTGCATTGGCTGTGAAATTATGGTTAGTCAAGCTGTATTTCTATTTGTTTTCTTTTGGTATCAATACTAAACCAATTGAATGGCTCTTGATTGGGCACACATTCTTGAAGATCTAAATTACTTACGTATCTGCTTAAAGCTTTCTTACCAAACTTTAAGTTCACTATTTCAAATACACTTGTATTTCATTAAGTGGGAACGCTACACTTATTTCATCAACAACGAAACAAGCACCTCCAAGGCCCAATCTAATATTAAATACTATGTTGTTTTTATCGTCAAACGATATACCCAATTCGTTGATACTAAATTCAGGTTTGTCTATTGCTGACAAACACTCTCTATTATCTTGGTCTTTTCGGAGTTCTTTTAACTCTTTATCTATTTTCTTATTGATTATTCGCTCTAATTCATTTACATTATTATTAAAAATAAATTCATTCTCTACCTTTATATACTGTTTATCTTCCTGCTTAAAAGATTCATACCTATATGCATAACGTCCTTTGTAATCGGGTTCTCCAATACTTACAAATTTAAACATACCCCACTTACACGTTTTTATAATAATAGGGTCTTCAGAATCAGGATTCTTTTGCTCTTTCTCTTCGCAATCCAATGCATTAATTGTTTGATGAGTAACAGGCTTTTTTGCAGTTCCTTTTTTATCCTGTCTATTATTGTTGGAGCAATTGCCCAACATCAAAATGATAATGCTATAGATTAATATTTTCATTGTTTTTATGCAGATTCAGTGTTTAATTCCATTATCTCTTTTTCAACTCCATTCATTACAAAGTCTTCAAAACTATTATAAGTTATCGTTTCAACCCATTCTTTGGACAACAATTCTTTCAGATTTTCTTTAACTAAATCTGCTTTAGGGTCGACAATAATTACTTTCTTTATTTTGTTTGACTTTTGAAGAAGTTGTTTATTAAACATTTCTTCATTGCCTTTCCATCCTATTATTACAATTATCTCTACATAGTCCATGTATTGTGTCATTATGAAAAAATGTTTCGATGGCATTGTAAACTCATCTTTGTCACGATAAGGAATAAGCAAAGCAGGATAATAATGGTTTAAGTTATAGTCTTGGTCTATAAGTTTTATCTGTGATTTATCTATGGTATGCTTACCTAAATTATCTTTGCTTATCCCCCACTCATGTCCAAAAGCATTCCAA
>CAYTWI010000095.1:0-13687 GCA_964442045.1 uncultured Bifidobacterium sp. | reverse complement strand
TTTTGTATTATACTGCTATCGGTAACGGGTTTGTTAAGCTTAACAATAAAAGCATCGTTACGCATAATAACACTTGGACTAAATGCTGAAATGTAAGCGCCAAATGCGGGGTTGGTATTTTTTCGTTTTGATTCGGGTTTGGCTTTAACAATCCAGATAATTCCCACGAATAAGGCAATTAAAAAAGCAATGGCCAATTTGGGCGATTTTGAAAATGCTTTTTGCATACTTTTTAATGTTTAATTTATTGATGTAAAATAAAATTATAATTTGTTGATTTACTAATAATGTTGATTGAATGTTTGAATGATTTTTTGAGTTAATTTTACCTTTGGTTCAAAATAAAAAGGAAATTGAAATATTATTACATCAATAAATTAATTCATCATTATTTAACTTCAACGTTTATTGATGTTTTGCACTCTCCTTTTATTTTTGATTTGTATCAAACAGCTATCCGCAACCAAAAGGATGATGCCAAGTTTATAGCCATTGAAAATTGCAGAAGCAGCCTTTTGGCTAATAAACAAATTATCAAATATACCGATTTGGGAGCAGGCAGTAATGTACTTTCCGGTGCTACTCAAAAAGTAGTAAAGCACATAGCTAAAACGCATTTAAAACCGGCAAAAATTGCTGCTATTATTCACCGCATTGTTTTAAAGTATAAATATAAAAATGTGGTTGAGTTAGGCACTTCGCTGGGTATTACTACCAGTTATATAGCAAGTGCATTGGCTACCAATTATAATAGTAATGTAGTTAAATTTACTACTGTAGAAGGTGTAGCCGATGTAAAACAAATAGCCAATGAACAATTTAAAAAGTTAAAATTAGATAGTTACATTCATGCTGTGGAAGGTAATTTTAACACAACGCTTGATGAAGTATTGCAACTGTATAATGAGTTAGATGTTTTTTTTGTAGATGGCAACCATACCTATGAAGCCACTATGGAATACTTTAAAAAAGCATTGCCATTGGCAAATAATAATTCTGTTTTTATTTTTGACGATATATACTGGAGCAAAGGAATGACCAAGGCCTGGGAAGAAATAAAGGCCCATGAAAAGGTTAAGCAAACGGTTGATTTATTTTTTATAGGTTTGGTTTTTTTCAGGGCCGAACAAACAGAACAGCATTTTAAATTACGTATTTTTTAAATTTTAATATTATGAAAGTTTTTTTTACTACCTGTTGTTTACTTTTTACCAGCTTTTTATTAGCTCAAAATGCTGACTCGGTAACAATAAAAGGTCCGATTAAGTGGAAGCACAATGTACAAATGGGGCTAAATATTACTCAATCTTCTTTTTCGTCTAACTGGCAGGGTGGGGGTGTAAACTCATTGGCAATTGGAGGTTTTTTAAATGCGTTAAGCAATTATGAAGGTATAAAATGGAACATGAATAGTGACTTGCAACTACAATTGGGTTTTGTAAACAATGGAGAAAGTACCACTAAAAACGCGGATAGAATTTTTTACGATTTAAAAGGAGGTAGAAAAATAGCCAAGTTCTGGGATTTGTTTATTTCCACCAATTTTCAATCACAGTTTCAGGATGGATTTTTGTACGGTAAAAGAAGCGATGGCGGTGATTCATTGGTATCCACTTTTATGGCACCGGCTTACCTTACATCATCAATAGGTGTGGAGTATAAACCCGTAAGTTATTTTTGGGCACGTTTAGGGGTGGGTACCTTACGCCAAACATTTGTTTTAAATGAAACATTGTCCGATCGTCAGGCTTTTGGATTGGATAAAGCAGGGGATAAAATAAGAAATCAGGCAGTATTACAAGCGGTTTTAAATTTTGACAAAGATTTAATGAAGAATATAAATTTAAAATTACGCTCATCAACTTTTTGGGATTATTTGAAATTTGATAAAGCTGGTTCTGTTGTTCAGCGTTTAGATTTTAACCTAACGATGAAAGTAAACAGATTTATCAATACCAATATACAAGCCGTTATACTGTATGATTACTTTCAATCAAAAGACTGGCAACGTTCACAGGTGCTTTCATTAGGTATTTTGTATAATTGGACCAGACAATAATTTTAGTTCCTGTATTTAAACAATACGGTTGATAACTTTTAAAACAACCAATAAAATCAATTGGTTTGTTTTTCTTTTTCAACATTGCTGTTTTCATCTGAATTGTTAGCTTAAATTAGCGGATTATTTAAAGGAAAAATGCAGTTTTCACATTTACATGTTCATACTCAGTTTTCGTTGCTCGATGGTGCTGCGGATATTGGTAATTTATACAAGAAAGCATTGGCTGATAATATGCCGGCTATTGCTATTACTGACCATGGTAATATGTTTGGTGCTTTTCAATTTGTAGCGGAGGCCTATAAACATAAAAATGATGACGGTACTTTAAAGGTAAAACCAATAGTGGGTTGTGAGTTTTATGTAGTACCTGACAGAAGCAAAAAAATATTTACCAAAGAAGATAAAGACAAAAGAAATCACCAGTTGCTCTTGGCAAAAAATGCTGAGGGCTATAAAAACCTAATTAAACTTTGTTCTCTTGGTTATATGGAGGGAATGTATGGCAAATATCCCCGTATAGATAAAGAACTTATTTTAAAACACCATAAGGGTTTAATTGCTACTACTTGCTGTTTAGGGGCTTTGGTGCCTCAGACTATTTTAAAAAAAGGAGAACAGGAAGGCGAAAAGGAATTTAAATGGTGGCTCGATTTGTTTGGCGAAGATTATTATGTAGAGATGCAGCGCCACGATATCAAAGAACAAAATGAGGTAAATGAAGTGTTGATGAAGTTTGCGGCAAAGTATAATGTAAAAGTTATAGCCTCAAACGATTCGCATTATGTTGACCAGCAAGATGCCAATGCACATGATATTTTGCTTTGTATCAATACCGGTTCATTGCAAAGTACGCCCACTTTAAAAGAGTTTTCTGATGATGATGTGGCTGCAAAAGGAAGACGTTTTGCTTTTGCTAATGACCAGTTTTATTTTAAAACAACGGAAGAAATGAGTACGCTTTTTAGCGATATTCCTCAAGCCATTGATAATACAAACGAAATAGTTGGAAAAATTGAAACACTTGATTTAAAGCGAGATGTTTTATTACCTAATTTTGAAATACCAAGAGAGTTTCAAACACAGGATCAATATTTAAGGCATTTAACTTATGAAGGTGCCCGAAAGCGTTACAGTGAGTTAACCCCGAATATAGAAGAAAGAATAAATTTTGAATTACATACCATTGAAACAATGGGCTTTGTTGGTTACTTCTTAATTGTAATGGATTTTATAAAAGCCGGTCGTGATTTGGGCGTATTTATTGGCCCTGGTCGTGGGTCGGCAGCGGGCAGTGTGGTTGCTTTTTGTATAGGTATCACCAATATTGATCCTATAAAGTACGAATTACTTTTTGAGCGTTTTTTAAATCCCGATAGAAAGTCATTACCCGATATAGATACCGATTTTGATGATGTGGGAAGACAAAAAGTAATTGACTATGTAATTCAAAAATATGGAAGAAACCAGGTAGCTCAAATTGTTACCTATGGCACAATGGCCGCTAAGTCAAGTATTAAAGATGTTTCGCGTGTAATGGATTTACCTTTGGCCGATGCAAATACTTTGGCTAAACTGGTTCCATCAAAACCAGGTATTAATTTAGGACGCTTATTACACGCACCTTTAGAAGGAGAAAAGAGCTTAAAGGAAAAAGAAGGATTAGAGGGTGAGGATATAGATAATGTAAAAAAGCTTCGCTTAATATATGAAGGTACTGATTTACAAAGCAGGGTTTTAAAAGAAGCCGAAAAATTAGAAGGTTCAGTACGAGGAACAGGCGTGCATGCAGCAGGTTTAATTATTGCTCCGCAAGATTTAACCGATTTAATTCCTGTAGCTGTAGCCAAAGATTCAGATTTATTGGTTACCCAATTTGAAGGTAAAGTTATTGAAGATGCCGGGGTAATTAAAATGGACTTTTTAGGTTTAAAGAACTTAACCATTTTAAAAAATGCCTTGCGTTTTATTAAGGAGAACCATGGGGTAGAAATTGTCCTTGACGATATTCCATTGGATGACCAGAAAACCTATGAAACTATTTTTCAAAAAGGAGATACCAATGGTATTTTTCAGTTTGAAAGTGCCGGAATGCAAAAACATTTAAAGGATTTAAAGCCTGATAAGTTTGATGACTTAGTGGCCATGAATGCCCTTTACCGTCCGGGTCCCATTGCTTATATTCCAACCTATATTAACAGGAAACACGGAACTGAAAAGATTGAATTTGACTTGCCTGAAATGCAGGAATACCTTGAACCTACATATGGAGTTACAGTATTTCAGGAGCAGGTAATGTTGCTTTCACAAAAAATAGGAAACTTTACCAAAGGCGATGCAGATACACTGCGTAAGGCTATGGGTAAAAAGGATAGGAAAACTCTGGATAAAATGAAGGGTAAGTTCTTAGAAGGAGCCACTGCTAACGGACATCCTAAAGATGTTTTGGAGAAAATATGGAAAGACTGGGAGGCATTTGCTCAATATGCTTTTAATAAATCACATTCAGTTTGCTATGCTTACGTAGCTTTTCATACCGCTTACCTAAAAACACACTACCCGGCTGAATTTATGGCAGCCACTTTGGACAATGCTTCAGGCGATATTGACCAGATATCGTTTTTTATGGAAGAGTGCAGAAGGATGGGTTTGAATATTTTTGGCCCCGATGTAAATAAATCAGAAGTAAAGTTCTCGGTAAATAAAGAAGGAGAGTTACGTTTTGGTTTGGGTGCTATAAAAGGTGTAGGTGAGGCTGCCGTTGAAGAAATAATTGCAGAAAGAAAAAAGAACGGACTTTACAAAAGCATTTTTGATTTAACCAAGAGAGCCAATTTAAGAGCCGTGAACAAGAAAACACTGGAAGGGCTGGCTCATGGTGGTGCTTTTGATTGTTTTGAAGGAACACATAGAGCACAATATTTTTCACTGGTTGATGATTCAACTATTATTGAAAAGGCTATCAGATTTGGAAATGCCGCTCAGCTAAATGAGAATGCAAACCAGCAGAGTTTATTTGGAGGTGGTGTTTCTATTAGTTTACCGGAACCAAGCATTCCACCTGTTGAGGCATGGAGTTTAATGGAGCAGCTAAAAAAAGAAAAGGATGTTATAGGTATTTATTTATCAGGCCATCCTCTTGATCCGTTTAAAATAGAGATAGAAAAGTTAGCATCGCATCCTTTAACTGAATTAAAAGAGCTAAAACCCTTAAAAGGTGTTGAATTGAAAATTATTGGCGTAGTAGCTTCTGTTAACCATAGAATAAGTAAGGCAGGCAAGCCTTTTGGTAGTTTTATAATTGAAGATTTTAACGGAACATTGGAAATTCCATTGTTTGGCGAGAATTATTTAAACTATAAAAAATACATGGAAGTAGGTTATTATCTATACATAAAGGGAAGAGTAGATAACAGATGGGGCAAGGAGGACGATTTTGAGTTTAAAATAGGTTCTATAGAAATGTTAACTGAAATCAGGGAAAAGTATATTAAAACCATCAGCATAGAAATAGACATAGAGTCACTGGATGATAAGTTGGTTACGTTTATACATGACACCGTGAAAGAGAATAATGGCTCCGCCCTGTTGAACTTAATAGTGATAAACAAAAATGAACAAATGAAAATAAGTATGCGGTCAAGTAAATATCAGGTTGCCTTAACTAATGAGTTACTGAAAAGTTTTGACGATATTGGACTCAACTACAGGCTCAACTAAAAGTTAATGGCTTAAGAATTAAATTGAACTGACATTTTGTTTGTATTTTATAAATTGGGTTTTAAATTGCATAAGTAATCACGATAATTAAATATTAAAATAAATAAATTATGGCATTAGAAATAAATGATGGCAACTTCGAGGAAGTTGTTTTAAAATCGAAAGTTCCGGTATTAGTTGATTTTTGGGCAGAATGGTGTGGTCCTTGCCGTATGGTAGGTCCGGTAGTTGATGAACTTTCAAAAGAGTATGACGGTAAAGCTGTTATTGGAAAAGTAAACGTTGACTTTAACCCTAAAATAGCTACTGATTACGGTATTATGAGTATCCCTGCTTTATTATATTTTAAAAACGGGCAGTTAGTTGACAAACAAGTGGGCGCTGTACCAAAACACGTTTTGGCAGGTAAATTAGATGCTCAATTGGCATAAAATTAAATATTCATTCAATAATAAAAATCCCTTTAAAAACTAAAGGGATTTTTTATTTTTACACACTTTGGAAAACAACATAACAGAATATAATTTACTTCAAACCGGAAATTTAGAACTACTCGCAAAACAAGTTGTTGAGGGCTTTATTACCGGATTGCATAAAAGTCCGTTTCATGGTTTTAGTGTTGAGTTTGCCGAGCACAGGCAATATAACTCAGGTGAAAGTATTAAGCATATTGATTGGAAACTTTATGGCAGAACAGAAAAGCTTTATACTAAACGGTATGAGGAAGAAACCAATTTACGTTGTTATATAGTTATTGATAATTCAGCCTCCATGTATTTTCCAACCGATGGCATAAGTAAAATTAGGTTTGCTACTTATGCTTCGGCTTGTTTAACCTATATGCTAAAAAAGCAACGCGATGCTGTTGGACTAAGTATATTAAACGATGATATTGTTTTTCAATCACAGGCTAAGTCGGGCTCAGTTCATGTTAAAATGATTTTTAATGAGCTGAATAAATTAAATGAAGAAAAGCAGGCAAGTGCCGGCAGTAATCTTTCGCAAGGCTTACATCATATTGCAGAAACAGTTCATAAGCGTTCACTGGTTGTTATTTTTACTGATATGTTTAGCAATGATAACCCGGAGAAGATGTTTGAAGCTTTTCAGCATTTAAAATATTGCAAGCATGAGGTTATTTTGTTTCATGTGGCAGATAAAAAGTTAGAACTTGATTTTGATTTTGCTAAAAGACCATACCTTTTTATTGATAGTGAAACCAAAGAGAAATTAAAATTGCATTCTAATTTGGTGGCAGATGATTATAAAAAAATGTTTGTAGCATTTAAAGAAGAAATAAAGCTAAAGTGTGCGCAGTTGAAAATAGATTTAGTGGAATCTTACATTCAAGACAATTTTGATCAGATACTATTGAGTTTTTTACAGAAACGGGAAAAAATAAAATAACGACAAAAAGTATTTTTTAAATATAATTTGTCGTATAATTGTAAGGTAATATAATAGTATGGCCAAAACATATAAATCAACCCGCGTGGTTAAGCCTAATAAAACAGTTCATATAAACTCCACTAATATAGTTGAAGAGTCCGCTGCTACTTATCAAACAACAATAAACCCTATTCAATCTATTTTAAATATTACCACTAATTTTCAAAATGAAATGGATTTGGTTTTGTTAAGCAGAAATGGTGTTCTTAAACAGGCCGTTAATAATATGGCCGCAAAGTTTGGTATTACTCAGGAAAAAATTTGTGAACTCTTACACATGAGTGCACGTAACTTTCAACGAATTAAAGATAATTCACATTTAGATATATATACATCAGAACAAACCATAGAAATGGCTACTGTTTATGCAAAAGCTTATACTGTTTTTTCAAACGAAGAAGCCATTAAAAATTGGTTTCAATCACCTAATTATGCTTTAGGAAATCAAAAACCTATTGATTTACTAGATACCAGCTTTGGTGTAAAAATGGTTACAGATGTTTTAGGCCGCATAGAATATGGTATTTATTCATAAGTAAATATGCAGTTGTATAGATTTGCATTACAAAAATTTGTAAAAGATTTAAGTGGAGAAGGTGCCAAACTTTATGGAGGCAGATGGAACAGTAAGGATAATGCAATGCTTTATACTGCCTCAAGTGCTTCTCTGGCTATGTTGGAATTTGTATGTAATGCAGGGAGTTTAGCCAGAACTAAACAAACAGCTCTTTTAACGTTACAATTAACAACTAAAGTAAAAATTGAAATATTATCAGTTAATGATTTACCTGCTGATTGGCAGAATGTACCATCGCCAGATGCACTTAAAGGCCTTGGAGATAATTGGTTGAAGAGCGGAAGTACATTGCTATTAGAAGTACCTTCAGCTATCATTCCTGTTGAGTATAATTTCTTAATTAACCCATTGCATAAAGATTTTTCCAAACTAGTTGTAGAAGATGTGATTGCTTTGGATATTGATAACAGAATATTAAAATTAGTATAGATGATTGCATTTTCAAATGGTAAGATAAACTTAGGGCTACACGTAATTAATAAACGTGATGATGGTTTTCATAATTTAGAAACAATTTTTTATCCTATTCCATTAAATGATTCTTTAGAGCTTATTGTAAAAGGTAATAATAGGAATGAAGGCGTGGATTTTCATTCATATGGATTACCAATAGACGGAAGTATTGATGATAATTTGATTGTAAAAGCGTATCATTTATTAGCGAAGGATTTTAGTTTAAAAAAAGCAGATTTTTATTTGTTGAAAAATATACCTATGGGGGCCGGGCTTGGTGGTGGAAGCAGTAATGCTGCCTTTGCTTTAAAAATGCTTAATGAATATTTTTTATTGAATTTAACAAATACGCAACTGGAAAAATATGCTGCTGTTTTAGGAAGTGACTGTGCTTTTTTTATTAAAAATGAACCAAGTTTTGCGAAAGGGCGTGGTGAGGTTTTAGAGCCAATTGCCATTAATTTAAAAGGCTACTATTTAGTATTGGTTAAGCCCAATATTCATGTTAGTACGGCACAGGCTTTTGCCAATGTTTTTAAAAGAGGCGAAAGCAATGTGTCTTTAAAAAAGTTAATAAAGCAACCTGTTGAAAGTTGGAAAGGTTTAATAGAAAATGATTTTGAAAAGACGGTTTTTGTCCATTATCCAACCATAGCTTTAATTAAAGAGCAACTATATGCAAATGGTGCTGTATATGCCAGTATGAGTGGAAGTGGGGCCAGTGTATTTGGCTTATTTAAGCATGAAGTAAATTTAAAGCAGCAATTTGAAAACAACTTTTACTTTAGCTGCCAGCTTTAACTTAATGTATCGCTTTCAATAACACCATCACGTAAACGTACAATACGTTTTGCCCGTTTGGCTATATCTTCTTCGTGGGTAACTATAATTACGGTATTACCTTTTTGGTGAATTTCTTCCAGCAAATCCATAATTTCATGACTTGTTTTGGTATCTAAATTCCCTGTTGGTTCGTCAGCTAAAATTATAGCAGGATTATTTACTAAAGCACGTGCTATGGCTACACGCTGGCGTTGGCCTCCGCTTAATTCGTTTGGTTTATGCTCAACTCTTTCGCCTAAACCAACACTTTCCAAAGCTTGTTTTGCTTTGGCTAATCTTTCTGTTTTTGCTACACCTGCATAAACTAAAGGCAAGGCTACATTTTCTAATGATGAATTACGAGCTAATAAGTTAAATGTTTGAAATATAAACCCAATTTCTTTATTTCTGATTTCAGCCAATTCATTATCGGTCATGTGGCTTACGTTGGTTCCATTCAATTTATAACTGCCGCGGCTTGGTGTATCAAGGCAGCCTAAAATATTCATCAAGGTTGATTTACCTGACCCCGAAGGACCCATTAAAGCAACATATTCTCCTTTTTCTATTTTTAAATCAACGCTTACTAAAGCATTTACAACAACTTCACCAATTTTATAGGTTTTACCTATATTGTTTATATCAATTACTAAGTTAGCCATTTGTTTATGTTGTTTGTTGCAATAAAAATCTTTTCTTTAAAATAGTTCTATCATTTTTGATAGAAGGAAAATTTAGATTGAATTACACTTGGAAAACTGTTTGAAGGATTATTTTTCTAAGAACTTAGGTACTCTGAAGTAATCAGAGTCTTTGTTTGGGGCATTTAACAATGCTTCCTGATGTGTTATTTCATGTTTTGGCGTATCATTTCGTAACACATTTTCATGTTCAGTCATAAATATTAAAGGCTCAATATCGTCTGTGTTTACTTCATTCATTTTTTCAAAGAATGAAATAATTTGAGTCATATCCTTTTGCAGTTCCGTTTTTTCTGTATCGGTAAAATCAAGCTTAGCTAAATCTGCCAGTTTATTTATTATATCGGTATTAATTTCCATAATTGTATTCTGCTAATTTGTTATTAATTATTTCGTATACTTTGTTTTTCAATTCATCCACATTGTCAAGTGTCATGCCTTGTGTTGAAATGGGTTTATGTATAATTTGATATCCATGACCCGGCTTACCCTCAAAAACTCCCTGATCGGGTAGTATATTCCAATTACCTACAATGGTAACAGGAAGAATATCTACTTGTTTTTCAATAGCTAATCTGAAAGGGCCATCTTTAAATTTTATAAGTTTAGGAACCTGGTTTGATATAGTACCTTCCGGAAAAATAACCAGACTTCGTCCACTTTCAAAAAAACGAGTAGCTTTTATATAAGCTTCGGCTGCTTTACGGGCATTTTTTCTATCTACTGCTATATCAATAGTTCTGAACCAAATCCCAAAAACAGGAATTTCTTCCAATTCTTTTTTAGCCATAAAGCTAAAATCTAATTGATTGAGTTTTACGGTTAATGTAACAATATCTAATTGGGAAGTATGGTTTGGGCAAACAATATAAGGTTTAGATGTATCAAAAGGTTCTTCTATAATCTGAGTAATTCTAACAAAGCCCGTTGTTAGTAATATACGACCCCAGATACGCCTTATTTTATGCCCTAAAGGATAACGTTTAGGATTACTTAACGCATATCTAATAAACGGGTATAATAGGGTAAATGAAATAACTGTCCATAAACCAAACCAAACGGCATAAGCTGTTTTAAAAGGATTCTTTGAAAATTTCACTGGCTAAATAATTTTATTGATTCCATGTTGACGGATTTTTACGCCAATCATTAAGTTGTGCCAATTGCTCAGGTAAAACTATATTTTTTTCAATAGCAATCTTAATTAATGTTTCGTAGTTACTTAACGATACATATTTGCAATCTGCTTTATCGAAGGCTTGTTGTGCTTCGTCAAACCCGTAGGTGAAAATGCTTGCCATACCTAATACTTCGCAACCATAACTTTTTAAGGTTTCTACTACCTGTAAACTGCTTTTGCCGGTACTTACCAGGTCTTCAATTACAACTACTTTTGTATTAGGTGCTATATCGCCTTCTATTTGCTTACCCATGCCGTGTTTTTTAGCTTCGGAACGTACGTAACCAAAAGGAAGATTTAACTCGTCTGCCACTAAAGCACCCGGTGCAATACCTGCAGTTGCCACGCCAATAATGGCTTCTACAGCTGGGAACTGGGATTTAATTAATTGGCCTAATGCTACTTTTATGAAATTTCTTGCTTCAGGGTATGAAAGTGAAACTCTGTTATCGCAATAAATAGGACTTTTCCATCCACTAGCCCAGGTAAAAGGTTCATTTGGTTTTAATTTAATTGCATTTATTTGTAACAGATATTCCGCTACTTTTGCGGCAGTATTTTCACTTATATTCATATTGGGCAAATGTATAAAATTTTTATAGACGATAAACCATTCATTATAGCAAATTCTGATTTTAATGATAATTCTTTTGCTTCATTTGATTTTGAAGAGAAACTGTTTGAAAACCAATTGAAAGAAGCATTAACTTCAAAGTTTGAAGGTGTTGTTTTCAGATGCAGGGATATAGCATACGTTTTTAAAAAATTCGCAGGTTATTTTAAAATGATAGAAGCCGCAGGAGGATTGGTTTTTAACGCTAAAAATGAACTACTTTTAATAGAGCGTTTGGGGGTTTGGGATTTGCCTAAAGGCAAAATTGATGAAGGAGAAACACCTGAAATAGCTGCGATAAGAGAAGTAGAGGAGGAGTGTGCTGTAACAGGATTAAAAATTGAAAACTTGGTTTGCCAAAGTTACCATACTTATTTTTTTAAGGAGAAGCATATTTTAAAACGCACTTATTGGTATAAAATGAATACTGCATTTAATAATGAATTGATACCTCAAACCGAAGAAAATATAACAAAAGTAGAGTGGCAATATTTTACTAAAAATGATATTGAAACACTTAACACTTACGAAAGTATCAGAGAGGTTTTAAGAAGTTGTTTTAATATTAGGAATTTAAATTAATTCCATTTCAAACTGTTTGGCTATTTCTTGTTTTAAAATAGTTGTTAGTTCATTAAAGTCTACTTCGTGGCCCAATTCTTTAGCTATACTTGTTACATCTTTATCATCAATACCGCAAGGGATTATGTTTTTAAAATAAGCTAAATTGGTATTTACATTTAGTGCTATTCCGTGCATGGTTATCCAGCGACTGCAACGGACACCCATAGCACATATTTTGCGTGCTGTTGGCTTATCAGCATCTATCCAAACACCGGTATAACCTTCGTACCGGCCACCAATTATTCCGTAATGGGCAATAGTTTTAATGACAGCCTCTTCTAAATAACGCAGGTATTTGTGTATATCAGTAAAAAATTGTTCTAAATCTATAATGGGGTAAGCTACTAATTGACCCGGGCCGTGGTAAGTAATATCTCCACCTCTGTTTATTTTATAAAAAGTGGCTTCTGCTTCTTTTAAACCTTGTTCATCTAATAGCAAATTATCAAGCGAACCACTTTTACCTAAAGTATAAACGTGTGGATGCTGGCAAAAAATAAGTTCATTACTGATAATGGTTTTTTCATTATCGGGTAAGTCTCGTTCCGTTAGTTTATAGTCTACTTTTTGTTTGAGTATGGCTTCTTGTTGATCCCAAGCTTGTTGGTAATCAATAAGTCCCCAGTCTATAAAATTGGTTTTTACCATGTTGGTTTGGCTGTTGTTAGTTATTATAAAAAGACAAATTTAATTTAGCTGTGTAAATCATTTATTCACTAACAACAGCCAAATATTAACTATAGTTTTAGTCAAGTTTTAAAACAGCCATAAATGCTGATTGCGGAATTTCAACGCTACCTACCTGGCGCATACGTTTCTTACCTTCTTTTTGTTTTTCGAGTAATTTACGTTTACGGGAGATATCGCCACCATAACATTTTGCTGTTACGTCTTTACGTAATGCTTTAATGGTTTCGCGGGCAATTACTTTAGCTCCTATACTGGCTTGTACCGGAATTTCGAATTGATGACGAGGAATCAATTCTTTTAATTTCTCGCAAATCTTTTTACCCCAGTCATAAGCTCTGTCGCGATGAATAATGGCTGAAAGCGCATCAATATTATCTTTATTTAATAAAATATCTAATTTTACTAAGTCACTTTGTATATAGCCAATTGGATGATAATCAAACGAAGCATAACCTTTTGAGATGGTTTTTAATTTGTCAAAAAAATCAAAAACCACTTCGGCTAAAGGCATATCAAATTTCATTTCAACCCTATCCATGGTTAAGTAAACTTGGCTTTTTAACATACCTCTTTTTCCCAGGCATAAGCCCATAATTGGTCCAACAAATTCAGCACTGCTGATAATTGTAGCAGCAATAAATGGTTCCTCAACGTATTCAATATGATTTGGTTCCGGCAAATCACTTGGATTATTTACCACAATCATATCGCCTTTTTTTGTGTAGGCATGGTAACTTACGTTAGGAACTGTAGTAATTACGGTCATTTTGAACTCGCGTTCTAAACGCTCCTGAATAAT
>CAYTWI010000094.1:0-13916 GCA_964442045.1 uncultured Bifidobacterium sp. | reverse complement strand
CTTCTGTAGACGAAATCAATCGCATTTTAAAATCATACGGCTTTCTGAATTTTGAAATTGTACCATCAAAAACGGAAGTAAACCAATATCAAATACAAAGAGAAGATGGCACAATTGCAGAAGCAACTTTAAGTGAAGGAGAAGCTACATTTATTACATTTTTATATTATCTGCAACTAGCAAAAGGCAGCACAAAAGAAGATTCAATTACAGAAGAACGCATTTTAATTATAGACGATCCAATATCAAGCTTAGATAGTAATATACTTTTCGTTGTAAGTTCTCTCATAAAAGAAATTATAAAATCTATAAAGGCAGGAACAGGAAGTATTAAGCAAATAATAGCTCTTACTCACAATGTATATTTTCATAAAGAAGTCTCCTTTGTTGATGGAAGAACACCTAAAAATGGCGATACACATTATTGGATATTAAGAAAAAACAATAACATTTCCTCGATTCAATCATTTGAAATGGAGAATCCAATTCACAGTTCATATGAGTTACTTTGGAAGGAGTTAATCAACTCATCAAAAAATTCTGGAATCACCATCCAGAATACCATGAGAAGAATTATTGAAAACTACTTTAAAATATTAGGCAAATACACCGATGATAATCTAATTAAAAGCTTTGACAATAATGAAGAGCAAGAAATTTGCCGATCATTAGTTTGTTGGATAAACGATGGATCTCATGGTTTACCGGATGATCTTTATATAGAACATCAGGAAGCAATTAGTGATCGGTATTTTGAGGTGTTTAAGCAAATATTTATACGAATGGGACATGAGGAACATTATAACATGATGTATAAAGGACTAGAAGCGGTAGCAGCTTAAATATTAAACAATAACGTCCCCACGAATAAACTAATACGATAATGAAAACTATTGGAAATTTCTCATTTTACCCGGTTGGACAAGGATGTTTCTATGTAGGAAGCATTATGGAAAAATTCACGCTTGTTTTTGATTGTGGTAGCATAAGCAGGAAAGTATATCTGGACAACGCAATTGATAAATTCAAGCAGACTTATAATAAAATTGATTTGCTTATCATTTCACATTTTGATGAAGACCACGTAAATGGAGTTGCTGACTTATTAAGCGGTATTCGCTGCGAAAAGGTGATTATTCCTTATTATGATCCAATATTACGTTTAGCATTATACGCTGAATCAGGTTCCGGTGATGCAGATTATTTAGCTTTTCTTGCTAATCCAACAGATTTTTTATTGTCAGACAGGTTTAATGTAGGTGAAGTTGTTATAATAGGAAATAATGGAGAAAACTTTAATAATGACAATATTAAAGCCGACCCTCCAAAAGAACCGAAAGAAGGGATATCAATTGAAGAAGGTACTACCTTGTCTGTTTACTTTGATAAAGAACAAAATGCATCGGTTAAAAATTATATAGAGAATATTGATATAATCAGTAATCCCGGTAAAGTAAAATATTTTGACCTTCCGTTTTCGCTAACAATTGGAATCCAATTATGGGAATTTGTATTCTATTTAAAATTCGCCACCAAAACTCAGAATGTTTTAGCCTTTGAAAGCGCCATAAATCATCTTTTAACCGTAGAAGGAGCAGCCAATATACAATCTTTGTTTAGCAGCAATAGTAGAGAAAAGGTGCGAAAGATCTATCGAACTTATATTCATAAAAACATCAACTATTCATCACTGGTCTTATATCATGGTTCTATTGCTAAACATACATTTACTGTTGTATGTCATAAACATTTTTATTCTGACTTCTCTTGTAAATTAACCGAAAGAACGGGTACGATACTAACAGGAGATTTATACCTACATACACAAAACGATTTTACATTATTTTATAATTATTATTCAACGGCCTATATAGATAAATGTAGTAGGCTGCAAGTTCCTCATCATGGTTCAAAAAACAACTGGAATAACCTTCCTAATGGACTGGAAAACATGGAACATTATATAATTAACCATGGGTTAAGAAGGCGAAAACATCCGCATGCCCAGGTTATAGATAATATACTATTACATTCCTTAACAAAGTGTATATGTTTTAATAATGAGGCGCAAGAAGTAAGTTATCACATATTCTATTTTAAACATTCCTAAGATACTATGAACGAAGAAGCAAGACAATTACTTATTGAGCGGGCGAAATTAAATGTCCCTATCAATTACGAAACCTTTTTACAACAGTTGGGACACTTTGGTTATAATCCTGATATTTTAACAAGTACTTTAACCGCAATAGCGGAATACGAAAAGGAAAATAATCGCCCTTTATTAACTGTTATGGCAAAATACAAGGACAAGGACGAATGGGGACCTAAGTTTTATGAAATAGCCAGTGAACTGGGATACCTTGAAGAAAATGAAAAAGCTGATAAGCATTTTGCCCATAGAATGCAGAAACAATGTTTTGAATACTGGAGTAACCAAAAAACAAAACCATCGGCTCCACAAAAACATAAGATAGATTTCTTTACTAAAGAAGAAATTTTGTTTTTGTCAAATTGGGCAGGCAGGGTTTATGAAAAAGACAACAGCGAGCACATTGCCGCAAAAAATTACATTATGAATTCGTTAGGTAGTAAAACGGTTTATTGGTCTAAACAACTAGTAAAAAGGCTTCCTGACTACGACACATTTAATTGGCGGATGTGGAGCCAGCCGGGTTGGGACGATTCAAGTGGGACATATAAACAAGTGGCTCGGTTTAAACATTATACTTGGGCAAGAATATACAAGAGGGGAGATGATAATAAAGACATATTTTTTACGGTTGGCGCTGATGCAGAAGCAAAAGCCCTTGTTTATAAACTGGACTATTATTTCGAATCCAACTCTAATTTAAGCCCTTCCCAAAAAGAATTGGTCCAAAAAAACATTCCTGAAAACCTGCGTTGGAATACAATCAGTATGGACAACTTGCATGAGTATGGGTGGGATGAACTAATTAACAAAATCAGCCTGTTTATAGCCGAACATACATCTGTTTATGATAAGATGATTAAACTGGCATGGGGAAGAGAGCCTGAAGAAAACACATTCAATAATTATTTACGTAAATGCACCCCCTCTTTAAACCGACTACACGAGTTACCGGTAATTAATCCATCTTTTGATGGTGTAGATATTGATTTTATAATTCAGGCACAACAAAAGAAAGATATTGGAAATGCTGGCGAAGACCTTGTAATCAAATACGAAAAGAATAAGCTAAGAGCCTTAGGTAAAACTGGGCTTGCAGATAGAGTTGAAAAAGTAAAAGATGGAAGAGGGTTTGATATTTTATCTTTTAATGAACAGGAAAAAGAATTATACATTGAGGTTAAAACAACCCGTGGCAATGAAAATACACCATTTGATCTATCGTTAAATGAATACTTGTTTACAAAAAAGGAACCTTCCTACTGTATATACAGATTATATAATTATGATGAATCCTTAAACAATGCAGACTTCTTTGTTATAGATAATCCTATTGATAGTTTGCTTTTGCAGCCAACATCTTTTAAGGCATATTACAAGGCGTAATTTGCTTTATATAATGAATCTACTTATAAGAAATGAATATAAAGACAATAGAAATAAAGAATATTAAGGGAATTGGTCATAAGTCTTTTATGCTGGACCTTGCACCTAATAGACCAAACATTCTGGTAGCACCTAACGGTTTTGGGAAAAGCTCTTTTGCCATTGCTTTTGACTCATTAAAAAGTAACAAAATCGAACTTAATGATAAGCATTATTTTAGAAAGGATGTAGCAAACAGACCTATTTTATCTCTTACTTTGACAACAGGAGAAATATTAGTGGCTGATGATAGTCAAAACACAATATCGAATTTCTTTGATGTATTTGTTATAAATAACCAAACCGAGCCTAAATCAGTTGTTCAATCATTCAACGGGCGGTCTTTCGCTAAAACATCTCTTGATATAATACCAACAGTTTTAATTCAAACAATACCAGCAAAAATTAACTTTGATTATAGCCCCTCAATTACCAAATCAAATTTTGGTTCAAATGGTAAACTGTTAAATAATATTTCGAATTTATTTAATAATGCTACGCTTTTCAATAGGATTGAAAAAGAAGTTGATTTTACGAGATTTAACTTGAAAATCTATCAGGATACATTTGGTGATGTATATTCTAGAATTAATGCGCAAACAGGAAATGGAAATACTATTAAGAATTGGATTCAAGCAAATGTTTTATCATCCTTCCAAGCATTAAATGAATTTAAAAAGCTAGCAGACATAATTACATCATTTCATTTTGCAGAAGTACCAGAAGAGATTGATGCTTATCTTAGTGCATGGCAAATCTTATTTGTAAGAGATAGAATGGGAGCCAACTATAAGAAGGCATGTAAATATCTTTTCTATCTTGATGAAAAAGATGAATGTACTAAAACAATTGATTCATTTAATCCTGTTAAAGACAGATTTGATATTAAGCCACAAGTGGATGGTAACAGCCTTGTTGTTAAATGGCCTAAAGCACATGAAATATCAAACGGGCAAAGAGATATTCTAACGTTTATTGCATTACTAATAAAATCAAGACACAACTTCAGGAAAAAAGACTGCATCCTCGTGATAGATGAAATTTTTGACTATATGGATGATGCAAATCTAGTTACCTTTCAATATTACATTTCAACTTTCATTGATGAAATGAAAAAACAAAAGCGTAGAATATTCCCAATATTATTAACGCATCTTGACCCTTTATTCTTTAATCATTTCTGTTTTAATGATACAAAGATTAAAGTAAATTATCTTAAAGAAATTGATATAAAATCCAATCAAAACATTTTAAAAATTATATATAAACGTGCCGAACCAAGTATTCAGAATATGGTGGATACTTACTTCTTTCATTACCATCCGACACTTACCGGAATTGATCTTACTACTGAATTTAGTGCTTTAAAACTTAATATTGATTGGGCCAAACCAGAGAAGTTTTTCCAAAAGATATATAGAGAGGTAAGGCGATATTTGTTTGAAACAGACACGATAGACCCATTAGCAATATGCTTTGGTGTGAGAATACATATAGAGAAACTTGTATATGATATGATTCCGGATGCAGAAAATAAAAAGAAGTTTGTAGAAGAAATTAATGGAACAAAAAATAAACTTCGTTTTGCTCAGAGCATTAATGTCCATATTCCGGAAACATACTTTCTATTAGGAATTATTTACAATACATCCCTTCACTTAACAGAAGGGCAAGACATTTCAAATCCATTGGGATTAAAGTTGGAAAACGAAACAATTAAACAGATGATAAAAAAAATATTCAACTGAAATAACAAGTGTCACAAACACTCCATCAAATAAACCTAATATGGAAAATCTTTTTCAACATATCATCAAAACCCAGGCTTTTGTTGAAAACACAGTTACTCTCAAACTGTTGCGGGCACGTAACCTTGCGCTGATAGCCACTTTTATCTATAAAGAGTTTAAAGCAGATTCCAATATTGCTGTTCCTTACCGGCTATTGGTACAACACCTCGCTGATCTTTTAGAAGAAACAGAATATTCCGATAAAGACGATGAGCTGCAAAGCAACAAGCTGCTACTGGATTATGACGAACGGGCTAAGATATATATTGACCGCTGGATAGAAGCACACTTTCTGCGAAACATGGTAGATGAGCAAAGCAAAGAGCCCCATGTCTTCCTGTCCAAACACACCGAAAAGTTGTTCCAGGTATTTGAATTGTTGCGCGAACGTGAATTTGTGGGCACTGAATCAAAGTTTAAAGACGTGTTCCATAAGCTGCGCGATATTATTGAAAATGCCAATCCTGATAAGGAAAAAAAGCTGCAGGAATTGGAGAAAAGGAAACAGGCAATTGAAGAAGAAATCCGCAAAATAAAAATTGACGGTTATGTACATACTTATGAAGATTACCAGGTGAAATCGCGCTTTGAAGAAGTAAACAGGATGGCCAATGAACTGATAGGTGATTTTAAGGAAGTAGAAGACAATTTTAAAGACATTACCAGGCGCATTTATGAAAAGCAGCAACAGCATGATTTAACTAAGGGAAAATTGCTTGTCGAAACCTTTGATGCGCTGCAAGAGCTGAGAAGCACCTACCAGGGTCGCAGCTTTTATGCGTTCTGGCAATTTATGATTGATGACGCAAGCCAGCAGGAATTTCAGCAACTCACCAAAGAAGTTTACCAGATCATGGAAAGCCGGGGCATTGACATTCCATCAAAGTCGCTGCGCAGGCTAAAGACATTACTGCACATGGCTGCCAGGAAAGTGCTGGATAAAAACGGGCTGCTGGCTGATAAACTAAGCCGCGAAATAGTAGCACGGGAACAACCGGAACATTTGAAGACACAAGAGCTTATCAGCAGCATAAGGCAATTGGCCATAAAGCGGCTTGATTCCATTTTCTTAAAAGAAACATATCTGCAGATAGAAGATATTCCATACATATTTCTGCCCATGGAACGTAAGCTGGGTGAAAAGAACCGCCAGAATGAATTTGCATCTGTACCGGACAAAGCGGTTCTTAACCTTAACGACCTTGACGGCCTTGAAAAAATTTACAGTGCCAACCTAGTGGACAAAAAGGTGTTACTGGCCAACATAGAAGCGTTATTGGAACATAAGATGCAGGTTTCACTAAAAGAAGTAATTGATGAAAAAGGTATGTCTAAAGGGTTGCCTGAACTGTTAGCCTATATCACATTGGTTAACCATTCTGCAAAATTCTATATCAATGATCAGGCTCATGAGCTGATTGCATTTGACACCGTTAACCATAAATACCTTGAAGTTCCACAAATTATATTCACCCGATAACTATGAACGAACAACGACCTCAGATTGCACCCTATGCCCGGATAGCCGTAAGGCTTTTGCAGGGTTCCATATCCGATGATCAGGAAGACCTGTGGCAGGAACTGGTGCTGTATGAAGTGGAGCTGACTGGCTTTTTCGAACAGATTGCTGTGTCGCTCATTATTGACAAACGTGATGGCTATGCGTACCTGAAGCAAATGGAGCTAGAAGAAGATAAAACCATCGGCCTGGTGCGCAGGACTCCCCTCACCTACGAAATGACGCTGGTTTGTGTATTACTGCGCGAGTGGATACAGGAGTTTGAGACAAATGACTTGGAAACAAAGAACCTGTACATTACACCAAAACAGTTCAGGGAGCGGCTTGAAATGTTTTTTAAAGAAAGAACCAACGAGCTGAAATTTATACGGGAACTGAACAAATACTTGGCTGAATGCGAAAAGTTCGGTTTTGTGAAACTGGTGCACAAGGATGCATTGTACGAAGACGAAAACCGTTATGAAGTAAAACGCATCATCAAGGCGCGCATTACTAACGATGAACTGGATAAATTTAAAAAACTTTTAGAAGATGACATACAGCCTGTTTAGCACCAAGCCGGGCGAAACAGGGTTTCGCCTGCATGCATACGAAGTTTACAACTGGGGCACTTTTGACAAGGAGGTGTGGCAGATAGAACCTAATGGAGAAACCTCCCTGCTTACAGGTGCCAACGCATCAGGTAAAACCACGCTGATAGACGGTTTGCTTACGCTGCTTGTTCCTGAAAAAAGAATGCGTTTTTATAACCAGACGGCAGGCGCTAAAGGCGAACGCACAGAAGAAAGCTATGTGGTGGGTGAATATGGTGAAACGGAAAACCAGGAAACACAGTCAAGAGAAACAAAAAAGCTGCGCCCGGATAAAACCAAAGCACAATCAATATTGATGGCTGTATTCCGGAACGAATCTCATTACATTACCCTGGTTCAGGCGCGTTGGTTTGCAGGAAGTGAATTGAAAAGAGTATTTATACTGGCACACCAGAAATTGTCCATTACTGCAGATTTTTCACCTTTTGATTCGGGAGGGGAATGGCGCAAACGACTTAAGCATAAATACCCCAAACAAGGCAGCAAAGAAGTAATCCAGTTTACGGATAGTCCGGGTGAATATGGTCGGCTTATGCGCAAGGCATTCGGCATGCGTTCGGAAAAAGCGCATACCCTCTTCAGTCAAACCATCGGCTTAAAAGTGCTGGGCAGCTTGGATGAATTTGTGCGCACACAAATGCTGGAAGAACGGGAAGCAGAGCCTGAGTTTCAAAAGATAAAAGACCATTTCAGGAAACTGAGCGATGCACACCGGGCCATTGAGAAAGCCAACCAGCAAATCGAACTCCTTGTTCCTGTGAGAGAAGCCTTTAACGAAATAAGTACGACTAAAGCTAGCCAAATAAAGATGACGGAGCATCAATCGGCCTTGCCTTTGTGGTTTGCCCATACCCACAAAAACCTTATTACAACCTGGATTGAAACAAAGGAAATTGAAAGGAATGGATTACAGGAACGCATAACAGTATTAAACGAGGAAGCAGAGACCTTATCAGGTGAAGAGAGAGAACTTGATATGCAGATCAAGAATGATGAAACCGGCAAGCAGATTAGTGAACTGGAAAAAACTAACAGAGGGTTACAATCCGAAAAAGCAGAACGCGAAGCTGAAATAAACAACTACAATAAACTGGCGCAACAATTAGAGCTGCAACAAAATCCATCATCACAAAGCCTGTTTGAAGAACAATTGCTGGCTGCGGGTGAGCGGAAGAAAACTGCAGACACTACATTCGAAAAAAACGATTCAGAAAAAACGAGCGTAGCCATACGCAAAAATAGTGTTCAAAAGGAATTTGATCAGTTGGATGAACAATTGAAAACATTGCGGTCGCAGAAAAACAACATCACGGGACGACCGGCAGAAATCAGAAAAGAGATCATCCAATTTGTGGGTGCTACAGAAGCTGAAATTCCGTTCATCGGTGAGCTGGTAAAAGTGAAACCCGAGGAAAGCCATTGGGAGTCGGCCATAGAACGGGTGCTGCACAATTTTGCGCTCAGGCTTATGGTACCCGATACCTATTATAAACAGGTGAGCCGCTATGTAAATGAAAATAACCTGAGGGGTCGTATCATTTATCATCATTTTGACAAGAAGAGAATGTCTTCTGCACTTGATCCACGTATGGAAGATAACATGCTCTACAGTAAGCTTGCATTTAAACCATCCGATTATACCGAATGGATCAAAAATGAAATATCCGGCAAGTTTAATTACCTGTGTACCGACAACCTGGATGAATTCCGTTTGTACGACAAGGCGCTAACCAGTGCAGGACAGGTGAAGAATGCATCGCGCCACGAAAAAGATGACCGTCCCGAAGTACGCGAAAGACAACAATTTATTTTAGGCTGGGACAACAAAGAGAAAATAGCATTACTGAAAGCAGAAGCCGAAAAAATAGACGAGCAATTGAAGCAACTTGACAGGTCTATCCGGCACCTGGAGCAGCAACAGCAGACTATCAGGAAACAAGAAAGTTTGCTGTCTCAATTCCTGTTGTTTAACAGCTATAAGAAAATCAACTGGTGGGCATCATCAAAACAGATACAGGAGAACAGCGAAAAAATAGAAGCGTTAAAAAAGACGAACAACAGGATTGGAGTGCTCACGCAGCAGTGGAAGCAAACACTTGAAAAGCTCAAAGAAAAGAAGACGGAGATAAACAATGCACAAAAACTACTGAATGAATTAGAAATTAGCATCAATAGTAAAATTGAAAAACGCTCTAAACGTGAGGAAACAATAGCTTTGTATAAAGAGCAGGATATTTCAGAACAGCTTAGCAATTTTGAAGCTGAACAGATGAAAGATGTTGTGATAGATATGGATAACATTGAAGCTGCGGAAATCAGTCTTAGTGAAACAATATCCCATGAGATAACTAAGCTCAATGATAAGGTCAGAGACATGAAGAGCAAAGCGGAAACTGCTATGCGTAAGTTCAGGTATCCTGAAGATAAGATCTCGCAGCAATTCCCCGATTGGAAATCGGATACGCACAGATTATCTGAAAATGCTGATTTTATACAGGAATACGTGGCGTTGCTGGATAAAATAGAAAAACAGGAACTTGCAGAACACAAGCAACAATTTAAAAAATACCTCAATGAAGAAATGATTACCAAAATGTCTGATTTTCAGGGTTGGCTACAACGGCAGGAAGAAGACATTGAAGAGAACATTGAGACACTGAATGCTTCGTTGGAAAAGATTAATTTCAAGAATAACCCTTCTACATTTATTCGACTGCAAGCCGATAAAGATTACAGCCCAAAAGTTAGAGAGTTTAAAGAAAAGTTGGGAAGCTGGCACCCGAACGTTGCTGAATACCAACGCACACAGGATGATCAGATATTGGAAGCCAGCTTTATCAAAATAAAAACCCTGCTGGATGAGCTTACCGCTGATGAAAACAAACGCAAGGAAGTACTGGACGTAAGGAACTGGCTAAAGTTTAAAGCGCTGGAAATATACAGGGAAGACCCATCGCGCGTATTCAGGTCATATACCGGTACTGCAAAACTTTCGGGCGGTGAGGGTGCACAGCTCACGTATACGATTCTCGGATCGTCCATTGCCTACCAGTTTGGCATTCACAACGAAGGTCTAAACAAAGATTCTTTCCGGTTCATTTGTGTGGACGAGGCCTTTAGCAAGCAGGATGATGAAAAAGCCCGGTTTTTAATGGACCTCTGTCAGCAACTGCACCTGCAATTGATGGTGGTTTCACCCGCAAAAGCTGAAGAAGTGGCCATTGTAGAACCTTATATTGCCAGGGTACATTTTGTGCAGCGCAAGGACAATCAAAATTCGGTAGTATATGATATGCCTATCAAACAACTACAAGATCAACGAAAAGAATATCTGGAGGGAATACAGGAATGATCACACTAGCCGGATTAAAGAAAAAAGCAGAAAACCTTTACATGGAGGTGCTGAGATCACATATTACTGGAGAATCGTTTTTTCCGAAGATTATACGCTCAGATAAAACCTTGCCGAAAGATTTACCCAATATCTATAAAGAACTTGAACCGCTGATTGCTGCATCTAAAGAACGTAAAGGTTACGGTTATTCCATCAAATACACTACGGTTCAAACCCGTGATAATAAGAAACAGGATAGACCAACGGACTTTGTTTTTGATACACTGGATGACTACCTACGGTTTACAGGTAAAAGTACCCAGTATCATTCCTTTATTGCTGATTATGCATTACTCATAGCTTACAATATCAATTTTAAAGATTGGGCAATTAAAAATATCAAAGGCATTCTTGAAAATACGGGTAAGTGGCCCGAGCTTCTAAAAGTATGTGAATGGTTTGTAAACAACCCTCATCCCAATTGTTATATCCGTGAAATACCCGCTCAACCTCATACTAAATTCATTGAAAATAATAAAAGTATTATTGAACGGTTGCTTACAGAACTAATTGGAGATATGATTTTCAAAGAAGGTGTTTCCTTTGAAGAGCGCCTCCATCTCAAAGCTTATGAGCGTCTTCTACACATTAGGCTCCTGGATGAAAAGCTCACGAAATACTTCAGTGGCCTCTCACACATCGGTATCACCATACCCGACCTTGCGAAACTGAACTTGCCATGCCGCAAGGTGATCATTATGGAAAACAAAGCGAGCTATAGTAACATTGATAATTTTCTGACGTTGCCTCACCTTCAGGATACGATAGCTATTTTTGGAAGTGGTTACTCTGTTCGTGATTTAAAACATATCACCTGGCTGCATGAAAAGAAAATTTATTATTGGGGAGATATTGACGAACATGGTTTCCAGATACTACATCAGTTTAGAAGTTATTATCCGCATACTCAAAGTATTTTGATGGACATGGAAGCCTATAAAGCTTTTGAACAGTTTGCCGTCAGTACAGAATTTAAAAATATTGGTACTCTTTCAGAGTTGAGCGATTCGGAGCAAGAGGTTTTTAAAATGATACAGTCAAATCCTTTAAAAAACAGATTGGAGCAGGAAAGGATTTCACAGGAGTATGTTCTTAATTATTTAGAGCAGCTTTTTAATACCTAGATCATTCCTAAGAAAAATATACTAGAAAGAAGCTTTGTTACATCAATACTCAGTAAACAGCATTATAGAACCATTTATAAGATTTAAGTCTTTTAATAAGGTATCTAGGTTCTCCCAAACAGGAAAAAGTATTAATCCGGTATCCTCCAAAATAAAAAGGCTTCAAATATTTGAAGCCTTTTTATTTTAAATTTTTTATCTTACTAAAGGTGTATTAAAGATTCTTAATTTTTGTGGTATAAATACCCTTTTTTAGTAGTATAAATACCCTTTTTTCAGGTGACCTATTTACATCTAAAATACCACTTTGGCTTTTATTCGTTTTACTACCAACCATTTAAAAGCATTTTAACTTTATAAACCTCCCCTAACTTACCAAACCATACCCCAGCAAGTTATTGTTTGTATGTGTTTTTATAAATAGGTTTGAGTAGAGTGAGTTAGACCAATACACTCCAAAATGGGTATTTGGGTTTAATAAAATAATACATATATGTAAGTTAACGGCAAAGGAAATACTACACTCAACCTAAACTTGCATGACAAACAAATTGACATGCAATTGCAAACAACTTATAAAAACAAGAAGGAAGTAAGCCGAAAATTCCAACTAGAGTAAGCAAAAGAATTAAAATTTAATACTATGACAAGTTCAGCAAACATTGAAATGAATGATGTAAAGGCAGCCTTTAAAAGGATCTCACACATTGGCAATCGTGTGTTTTATAAAAGTTATCACGATTATCCTACTTCTTCCGCAGGATTATTTAGGTCTCATTTTAAAGGTATAGCATCATACAATAACAAACTAATTTTTACTCATACCAACTTAGCTCCGCTACTTCCGATAATTGGCAGTAATGGCCCTGGTAAAATTATGATTGCAGATAAACAAACATCAGGAGATCAGGCTAGTATTAGTGCGGTTTATGATACAAACCTATATCATCAGGGTTGGTCACATCCTTGCTCTGCACAAGCTTGTGGATCTTTTATGGCAATGGGAATTCAAGATATTGCAGACTCTTCTGCTTCAGAAATTCATATTTTAGATCTTAGTCCTTTAGATACTGGTGCTCAACCTCAAAACATAGGTACTATTATATGTGTGAATAAAACAGGAGGACAATCATTACTCTCCGCAGTTAATGGAGTAGCCATAACAAAAGAGTCTGGTAATGATGGCAAATATATTGTTGCAGGACTTCAGGGCAATGCATTAACAATATACAGATCAGTAAATTCATTTTTGACAGCTAATCCAGCGGATAATATTTTTAATGTAGTTGGAGATACCATTCAAAACTTTCCAAGATCAGGTGCCGGTATAGCTCTTATAACGCAAACGGATGGAAGTATCTATATAATTTCATTAGATGCAGATAATGATAAAGGCGATAACAATTGTATCTACTTATGCCAGTTAACCATAACTGATTCAACTGTTTCATCCAGTGATGTTTTAGATTCAAAGAACATGCCTGTACCAGGATTATCAGAAGCCGTAAGATATGCCACTAGCAAAAGGGTTATAACAGCTATTATTCCTCAAGACCCAACATGTGCTATCTTTTTAACAGCATTTGCCTCGGGTGTAGAAAATATTAATATTCTCAACACTTCATTCAGATGGGGAAAGGGACTTGCCATAACATCTGCAGACACTATCGAAATCTATGCTACAGACCGTAATGATTTGACAACTTCCCAATTCAATGTTAATACTCAGAAAGATTTTTCATTGGTGACATGGTTTCCTACTCCTGTCTCGCCACTTTTCCTAACAACACAAGGGAGTGATGGCATCTTTATATTCGATACACAGAATATAGACCGTAGTCCATTGCAAATATCATCAACTAAAGGATTAGGCTTTCAGGACGTGATAGCAATAGGTAATCTGCTATATCTAACTACTC
>CAYTWI010000093.1:0-13977 GCA_964442045.1 uncultured Bifidobacterium sp. | reverse complement strand
AAACTAGGCCCGTCAGTATATATAGCTGTAGAGCCCAATTTTGTTTTAGTCTGACTTTCAAAAACAGGTTCCTGAATACGCACACTTACTGCCGCTACAATACTTTGGCGTATATCAGCCAAATCAAACTCTTTTTTATAAAACTCGCGTACAGTTTTGGCAAATGCTTCCCTGAAGTAAATCAAGTGCGTTCCGCCCATGGTTGTATGTTGTCCGTTTACAAACGAGTAATATTCTTCGCCATACTGGTTTTCATGGCTAATAGCCACTTCAATATCTTCCGATTTTAAATGGATGATAGGGTAACGTAAGTCTTCTTCATTGGTTTTACGTTTCAATAAATCCAATAAACCATTTTTCGAAAAATACTTTTCGCCATTAAAATTAATGGTTAAGCCGGCATTTAAATAAGTGTAGTTCCAAATCTGGTTAACAATAAACTCATTAATATACCTGTAGTTTCTAAAAATAGTTTCATCAGCTATAAAAGTAATCAGCGTGCCATCAGGCTCCATGGTATCCACAATTTTATGGTCTTTTACCAATTGTCCTTTTTCAAATTCAGCTGCTTTTGATTTACCTTGGCGGTACGATTGTACTTTAAACGAAGCCGATAAAGCATTTACAGCCTTGGTTCCCACACCGTTTAACCCTACTGATTTTTTAAAAGCCCCACTGTCGTATTTACCTCCGGTATTTATCTGGCTAACACAGTCAATTACTTTACCTAAAGGAATACCACGGCCAAAATCGCGTACCGAAACTTTATTGTCTTCAATTTTTATATCAATGGCACGGCCATTGCCCATTACAAACTCATCTATTGAGTTGTCAATAATTTCTTTTATGAGTACGTAAATACCATCATCTACCGAACTGCCATCACCCAGCTTTCCAATATACATTCCCGGACGAAGACGAATATGTTCGCGCCAATCGAGCGAGCGTATCGAGTCTTCGGTATAGTTAACTTCTTCTGCCATGTTGCATCCAATTTTAAAAGGCAAAAATAAGGTAGTTTAGGGGCTCTTTTATTTAAATTTATCAACTAAATATTTTGTGCTTACATAGAGCAGGTTAGCAGTAAATACAATAGGAATGGAGATGGAAAAATGTTTTGGTAAATTTGTTTTTTAAACTTATAAACAGCTTTTGTTGAACATAGTGTAAAATGTAATATACATATGCACATAGGCAGTGGTTAAACAAAATAACAGCCTGTTTATTAGTGAAAGGGACATTGTAATTTGGTGCCACCAAAACTACTTACAAATGACCTTGTTAACACTGATAGTTGATGATGATAAAATCTCTACCCATTTAACCCGTACTGCATTGCAACGCCATGGTTTATGCCATAGTTTTGAAACAGCAGCCAATGGAAAAGAGGCTATTGGTTACCTGGAGTATTGTTTGGAAAAAAAGGCGCCCTTGCCTTCCATTATTATGCTCGACTTAAATATGATTGGAGGCGATGGCTGGCAGTTTTTGCTTGACTACGAACAATTGAAACCGCAAATAAAACAACATATTCATATATTTATACTGTCATCGTTTCTGAATAACGAGGAGTATGAAAAAGCTTACCACAATAGTTTGGTAAGTGCTTTCTTTTCAAAGCCTCTGGTTAAGCAGGATATTGAAGAAATAAAATCAATAATGCAAAGCAAAAAGGTGGTGATTGATTTGAAATAATTTTATTATAATAGTGATAATCATTAATAAAATATTATTTCAATATACTCAAGCATAAATTTATACGTTAAATAGCCATATTTGACGTATAATTATGAAAAAAAACTATTTATTATTGATGCTTTTATGCATGGCGTGGCATGCAAAAAGCCAAGTACAAAGCACTTTTCAGCAAGATAAGTTTATGATTGCTACTTATTTTGAACCAGAATTAGATGCAAGTTTGTCAACCCCAACTAACATTAATTATATTTCAAAATTACAGGAAATAAAAAGTGCTCATTTTAACCTTATTTCAGGTTTAAAAAAAGGTAGCTATTATAATAATAACCAATTAGATTGGATACTTTATTTTATTTCTCACCCTTCTACTAATTTAAGTTCTTTAAAGGTGCTTATGTCTCCAAATAATTTTCGAGACCCAGCTAATAACAATGGTGTGACTAACCCAGATGACTTTATAACAGGTTCTTTATTAACTTGGAAATCTTTTCATAATGATTGCTTTAAGTTTCCTGGAACTACTTACACTGCAATATGTGATGATAATTTACCATACAAATGTACTGATGCTTTGTATGGTTTTCATATTAAAGATGAACCCCAGAATCCTGCTAATTCTACTGAAAAAGAAAATATAGGGAAGTGGATAAAGTTTATTAAAACGGATTATCAAAAAAAGCTAGGATTTATTAATTTATCAGGAGGGGATGGCTCAACATCTTCCTCAAGAAGTGCTTATGAATTGTATTTAAATACTTATTTTAATCCATCAAATTCTGATTATAGACCAGACGTAGCGGCTGTAGATGTATATCCATTTCTAGAATTAAAGAATGGAGATTTAACAAACGGGCCAAATGGTTCTAACATATCTTTTTCTCAACAATATTTTTATAATTTAAGTACATTAAGAAAAGTTGCAGACATTGATTATACGAAACCAAGTAGATCAATTTGGTTTTTTCCACTGTCAGTTGCACATGTAAATCCTGCTAACGAACCAAACCAGTTTGTTGTATATGGTGAAAATAATTTAACATATAACCATTTAATGTACTCTGTATTTTGTCCAATGGCATACGGGGCAAAGGGTATGATATATTTTACTTATGCCAAACCTTCAAGCAATACTGCTTGGAATAACGCAGTTTTTTACGATGCCATTTTAGATGGTAATGAAAGTACTTGTACCCAAAGATACGAAAATGTGAAAAATATTAATTATTTCACAGAACGAATAGTTGGTCCAATGATTATGAAATCTAAATGGTTAGGAGCTTATCATAAATCTAATAGTACAAATGAAGACCAATTAACAAGTAGTGGTGCTTTAGCTACAGAATTACTTACAATTTCTAATAGTAATTTGGTACATAATGTTAGTGATCCTAATATTTTAATAGGTCTGTTTAGAACACAACTACCTAATGGATTAGAATTTACTAGTACAGATAGCACCGAATACCATGTTCTAATTGTAAATAAATCTTTGAGTGCTACAACTAACAAGGTAACTATTCAATTTAAAAAGTATTGGACAAGTGCGTTTGTTTCCCCTGAGATTGGGGTGCCTTCAAGTCCTCCTACAAGTTGTAATTTGGGAAATTTTAATGCAGGAAGCCCCTATAATGGGGTGGAAGATTATACTTTTGCTACGGGTAGAACATACAATGGAGGCTCATATACTACTACATATGATGTTGGGTCATCTCCTATGCAAGGAGGTGAAGCGCGTATTGTAAGATTAAGATATTATCCTAAGTTAGGTAATACAAATTTCCCACCTTGCACGGAATGTGTGAGTTTGAAAAGCGTTTATCCTAATCCTGTTAACTCTATTTTAAATGTGGAGATAGAAAATACTTATGGCTCCGAAGTATTAGGCAATACTTATCTGATTGATGAATTTGGAGGTCACATAGTTACACTATATTCTGGGCTATTATCACCAAATACAGTGTATAATACTTCTTATAATGTCTCCTCGTTACCTAACGGACTTTATTATGTTATTGTATCTGGTTCCTTTAAAAGAGTTTTTGTTCAACATTAATAGTTTGGCTTAAGCTTTAACTTTATGTTTATCTAACAAGTTTTATTAAATTTTATTGGTATTTATTTTTCCAAAAAATTAATTAATGCTACATTGCGACCACTTTTGAAAAAAGGTACTTTTTACACCGTAAAACAACAATTTTTATACTATGGCATTTGATATTGAAATGATTAAAGCTGTATACGCCAGAATGGATGAACGTATAGCAGCCGCTCGCAAAGCAGTAAACAAACCTCTAACTTTAACGGAGAAAATTTTGTACAGCCACTTAACACAAGGCAATGCAACTACCAGTTATGTAAGAGGTAAAAGTTATGTTGATTTTGGACCGGACAGGGTAGCCATGCAAGATGCAACGGCTCAAATGGCTTTATTACAATTCATGCAGTCAGGCCGTCCAAAAGTAGCCGTTCCTTCTACCGTTCATTGCGATCACTTAATTACTGCAAAAAATGGCGCTGACGAAGATTTAGCATTTGCCAATAAAGAAAGCAAAGAAGTTTTTGATTTTTTAGGTTCAGTATCTAATAAATACGGAATCGGATTCTGGAAACCGGGTGCAGGTATTATTCACCAGGTAGTTTTAGAAAATTATGCATTCCCGGGTGGAATGATGATAGGAACCGATAGCCATACAGTAAATGCCGGTGGTTTAGGTATGATTGCCATTGGCGTGGGTGGAGCCGATGCCTGCGATGTAATGGCAGGTTTACCATGGGAGCTGAAAATGCCTAAATTAATTGGCGTAAAACTAACCGGAAAACTAAACGGTTGGACTGCTCCTAAAGACGTTATATTAAAAGTAGCAGGTATCTTAACTGTAAAAGGTGGTACCGATGCCGTAGTTGAATATTTTGGCGAAGGGGCAACCAGCATGAGCTGTACCGGTAAAGGAACCATTTGTAACATGGGTGCTGAAATTGGAGCAACCACTTCAACATTTGGTTACGATGATTCAATGGCCCGTTACTTAAAAGCAACAGGCAGGGCAGAAGTAGCTGCGTTAGCCGATGCGGTTAAACACCATTTAACAGCCGACCCTGAGTGTTATGCAAACCCTGAACAATACTTTGACCAGGTAATAGAAATTGATTTAAGCACTTTAGAGCCTCATGTAAACGGACCTTTTACTCCTGATTTGGCTACGCCTATATCAAAATTAAAAGAAGCAGCTTTAGCCAATGGCTGGCCAACTAAAATTTCAGTAGGTTTGTTAGGTTCATGTACCAACTCAAGCTACGAAGATATTTCAAGAGCCGTTAGCTTAGCCAAACAGGTTTCTGATAAAGGTTTAACAGCAAAAGCTGAATATTTAATTAATCCGGGTTCAGAGCAAATACGCTATACCATTAAACGCGATGGCTTTTTAGAAGTGTTTGATAAAATAGGTGCCAAAGTATTTACCAATGCCTGTGGTCCTTGTATAGGTATGTGGGACAGGATGGGAGCAGAGAAACAAGAAAAAAATACCATTATACACTCATTTAACAGGAACTTTGCCAAACGTGCGGATGGTAACCCAAATACTTATGCATTTGTAGCTTCTCCCGAAATAGTAACTGCAATGGCAATTGCCGGTGATTTAACTTTTAACCCCTTAACCGATACCTTAACCAACGATAAAGGTGAGCAGGTAAAATTAGACGGACCTTACGGTGACGAATTACCAACCAAAGGTTTTGCCGTAGAAGATGCAGGCTTTATAGCTCCTGCAGTAGATGGAAGCCAGGTACAAGTGGTTGTTTCTCCAACATCTGACCGCTTACAGTTATTAGATCCGTTTGCAGCGTGGGAAGGCAGCGATTTAAAAGGATTGAAACTATTAATAAAAGCCAAAGGTAAATGTACTACCGACCATATTTCAATGGCCGGCCCATGGTTAAAATACCGCGGACATTTAGATAATATCTCTAACAATATGCTAATCGGAGCGGTTAACTTCTTTAACGAAAAAACCGATTCAGTAAAAAACCAATTGACAGGTGAGTACGCTTCGGTACCTAAAGTACAACGCGAATACAAAGCACAGGGAATTGGCAGTATAGTAGTAGGTGATGAAAACTATGGTGAAGGAAGTAGCCGTGAGCATGCAGCTATGGAGCCTCGTCATTTAGGTGTACGTGCAGTATTGGTAAAATCGTTTGCCCGTATTCACGAAACCAACCTTAAAAAACAAGGTATGTTAGCACTAACCTTTGCCAATAAAGAAGATTACACAAAAATATCAGAAGACGATGTAATTGATATTATTGGTTTAGGCAGTTTTGCTCCGGGTAAACAATTGGAGTTGGTGTTAAACCACAAAGACGGTTCAAGCGAAACTATATTGGTAAACCATACTTACAACGAGCAACAAATTGAATGGTTTAAAGCCGGAGGTGCTTTAAATATTATCAGAGCCAGTGTAGGAAAATAGTTTATAGACTAGATTATAAAAGATAAGTCACACTGAGCGAAGGCGAAGTGTTTAAAATCAGCAATCAATTTATTTTGGTTGCTGATTTTTTTTCTGCGATGCATTTGTAGAGACGTTGCATGCAACGTCTTTATACAACAAAAAAGCAACCGGATTATCCGGTTGCTTTTTTGTATACAAATAATAAAATGTAATATCTTTTAATTAACCACCTGAAATGGATTGCTGAATTTTGGATCGCTGATCATTTTGTAATCAGTTAATGTTTTTAAGAAAGCTATCAACGCTTCTTTGTCTTCAGTAGTATAATTAAAGCGTTTAGGTGTTTGAATATTATTGGTAATATCAGAAAGTTCCCAACTTAAGTCTTTGTGGTTTTTAATACCTCCGCTGTAATGGTTAAGCACATCATTTAAAGTGGCAAACCTGCCATCGTGCATATAAGGTGCTGTTAAAGCTACATTGCGTAAACTGGGTATTTTAAAACTGCCGTTTAATGAAGCATCCATAATGCCGAATTTCAGTACAAAATTATTATTACCTTCAATTCCTTTATCCGTATAATTTAAATCCAACCCGATATTGGCCCAATTATTCCAGCTTCTTTGAAAGTTATTATAAGGGCTATGGCACGCAACACAACCATCTCTAACAAAAATTTGTTTGCCTTTATTTTCCATTACTGAAAACGATGGAAAATTACGTGAAATAGAATCGAAGTTGTTTAAATTAAAAGCCATATCAAATTTACTGTTTTCAGAGCGGATGGCTTCCAGAAACGTGGCAATTGAAAATGCTATGTTCTTAACAGTTAAACCGTCAGAAAACGCTTTGTTAAATAAATCCGGGTAATCCGGGTACTGTTTCAACTTATCAGCTATGGCATTAATATCAGTAAAACCCATTTCCACGTGGTTAGCTATAGGCTTAAGCACCATTTGGTTTAAATCGCTTTCCCGCAAATCCCAGAAAAAGCCATTGTTGTTAGCCAGGTTATTAAAGCCCATACTGTTTCGGCTCGTTAACTCATTTTTAAAGCCGGTTGAAAATTGTTTACCATCAGCAAAGGCATTTGCCTGAAAATGGCAGCTGGCACAGGCAATGGCATTGGTGGCTGATAGGCTTTTATCGTAAAATAAAACCCTGCCAATAGTTGCTATCTTGTTCTTGCCGGCTTCATTTTCGTAATAAACATAATCATTCTCAGGTAAAACAAGCTTTGTTGCTTTTAGCTGGTACGAATCGGTATTTTTAGTACATGATTGTATAAACCAAAAACTGATTAATACCAATGCCATGAGGGTGAATAATTTTGATTTCATAGTTTTAACGTATTATTTAGTTTGACATTTTAGAACACAACGATAAAGTTTAACAAATTAGGTAAGGTCAATGCAGCTCCTTTTGTTTTGGCATTAGAAGGAGGTAAATTATTAGAGCTGTTGCTGCTATAATTAGTAGTCATTGTCCATGAATCGCTATAATAATAACTGGCTTCAGTAGAAAGGGCCAGGTGTTTGTTTAAATTAAATTGCATGCCCAATACCAGGCCTCCTCCGTCCATGCTGGTAGACCTGTTATTGGAAGTAACAAATTCCTGCTGAAACGGACCGCTGGCAAATCTTGATGTGGTATTATTAACTGATTTTTGAGAGATGTAATCAAACCCTATATAAGCAGTCCATCTTTTGGTTATTAAAGTTTGGTATTCTATACCCAGACGTAAGTCCAGGGTTTCAGTAAAAGTACTGTTTTGGTTGGTAGAGGTTTCGTCAGAGTTATTATTGTTTACATAACCAGTACCTATTCTTATACCAATTAATGCATTGGGGCCCGGTAAATACCTGAAGGCTTTTAAGCTGACAGTATATGGGCTTGTAACAGTATTGTTGGGTGTTCCAGAAAAGTTAACAAATTGCCTCACAAAGGAAACTACGTTTAAGCCAACCTGAAACTGGTAAGGCTTATTACTTATTTTAATAGAATCATTTGTTTGGGCGCAAACGGTACCGGTAAGTAAAAGTAAAATGAGTGTTAATTTTTTCATAGGTGATGTGTAATTCAAATATATTTTTTACAATCCGAATTGCAATACATTGGAAACGTATAAATTAATAATTAAGTATAATTTTACATTTCTCATTTGGGTTAGACTTCACAACAATAAAAATAGCTGCATGCAGGTACCCGCGAAAAAGCAAATAGTAATTAGCCCAAATAAAGTAGAGACGTTGCATGCAACGTCTAATTCAATGCGCATGCATTTAAAAATATTGCATGCAATGTTGCTACCTGCGCGATTAACTTTGATACTTACTTTTAGTGTGTTTAATAGATAACACCATCATTTCCTTTAAAACTTCCATATCCACATCGGCTAATTTTTTAATGTACAGGCAAGCCTTGGCGCTTTTGTGTTTACCCAGCCTTGCCAGCAATTCAGTGCGGTTGTCAAAGTCCGATGAGAGGTAAAGGGTCAAATCGTTTTTACGGGGCGAAAAGGCAATGATAGGCATATCGCCTTCGCGGCCACTTTCATATTTGTAATGACACGAGCCAAAACCAATAATAGCCGGACCCCACATTTTGGCTTTAAACCCGGAGAGTTGCTCCATTAGTTTTACGATAGTAAGGCAATCCTGCCTTCTTGCATCATCGGCTGCTGTAGCTAAAAAATCGTTTACGCTTGCTGTTGTTTCTACCGTTTTGTTTTTCGCCATGGTTTATATCATAAAGTTTGTAAAAATATTTAATTTATATTTGAAATTATATCATTGTTTCAATGAAAGCCTACAATCCAAAATCCTGGACCAAACTTATTTTCCAGTTTCATAAATCAGATTCGTTCAGAATGCTTTTACCTGCTATTTGTGCCCTGGCTATCTATTCGGCTATATTATGTTACATAGAGGTAGAGTTAAAACTTATTCATTTGCGAAGCACCACCGTGCTGCACTCCCTGTTAGGTTTTGTTTTATCATTATTATTGGTTTTCAGAACCAATACCGCTTACGACAGATGGTGGGAAGGGCGCAAGCTCTGGGGCGATTTAGTAAACAACAGCCGCAATTTAATGTTTAAAATAAATGCGTTTTTACCCGACAGCGAAAAAGAAACCAAGCAAAGTTTCCGCATTTTAATAGGCAATTTTGCCATGGCTTTAAAAGAACACTTACGCCACGGAGTTAAACCTAATTTGATTGATGAACATCCCAACCTGAGCAAACAAACCCTGGCAGAAAGCCAACATGTCCCCAATAAAATTATACAGCAGCTATTTATAGAAACCAATAAACTTTACGAACAAGGCACTATTAATGCAGAAAAACTATTGGTAATAAACAATGAGTTAAGTTCCTTTGCCAATATAGTAGGTGCCTGCGAGCGTATTAAAGCTACACCCATTCCAAACTCATACAGCACCTTTATAAAACGTATTATTTTATTTTATACCATTACACTTCCGCTGGGTTTGGTCGATGATTTTAAATGGGCCACTATACCCATGGTGTTGTTTGTGTTTTATGCCTTTGCCGGATTAGAGCTCATAGCTGAAGAAATTGAAGACCCCTTTGGCAAAGAAGATAACGATTTACCAACAGATGCTATAGCTGAAAGAATAAAGAAAAATTTAGCCGATATTCTGAAATAAAATACCTAATCCATTATATCTACCTCCTGACTAACAACTTTAGTTAGTAGATTAAGAGTAAACCAACCACAGGCAAAATATAAATAGTGCAGCTACGCTAATGCCAAACAATCCCACATCAAAAGTCTACCCCGAAGGGGTAAAATATTAATAACCGTAGGTGTAGCCTACAGATAAAAGATAGAACCTCAACAACCTAATAAAAAAAGGGTTGACTAAACATATTAGTCAACCCTTTTTTATGAAAGCTTGCGCTTAAAAATTATTGTAACAAAATTTTCTGTACCATACGGATATTACCCGATACATACTCAACAAATACAAAACCTCTTGGTAAATCATCTACCTGTACGCTTGTATTGCCGTTAATGGCCGCTACTTTTTCTTCTTTAACGGTTCTGCCCAATACATCCATAAACCGGATAGTACCTTTACCCGCAGTATAACCTTTAATATTTAATACATTGCCTGCAGGGTTCGGGTAAAAGGCTAAGTTGGCTTTTTCTGTTAAAGAGCTTTCTTTTATACTAATATGTTTGCCCGTTACTTTGTTATAAGAAGCTGTATCCAATACCACAAACTGGTGCATCATAGCGCTGTCTTCGTGCGTAAGAATATGGCAATGGTACATAAAGCCATTCATCATATCAATTTGATTATGCATCATTAAAGTATCACCATAATGGTCAAATTGAGCAATAAAGCGTAGCGTAGTTCCGGCTCTTATCAATACATCATCCTTATAACCCATTAAATGTTTAGGTAAAGTGTTGTTGTAAACAGAAACTTTGTTACCCAAACTATCTGTAATATCAAGTACCTGAAACTGTACTTTGTGAATATGGAAAGGATGTGCTTTATTGGTTTTGTTTTCAATAGTCCATATTTCAGTAGTACCTACTAAAATGGTATCATTCATTAAGTCCATATCCATTGGCATACTGTCAATGGTCCAAACAGTGCCGCCACCGTTACCGCCACCACCTTTTCCGTATAAACGTTTTGGCGCTCTTTTATAGGCGTTCATTGTATCCAGTATCGGGTACAACTCCAGAGAATCAGGAATAGTTGTTATTGGGTGTGTTGGGTTTAAAGTAGTATCAATTACCAATGCCATAAAAGCGCTGGATGCAGGGCCACTGATAATGTCAGATGTACCGGAAAAGGCCGTGTTTTGCAAATAAATAGTATCACCTTGTTGTTTGTTCTTACAGTTAAGCAACATTTCCATTCTTTCGCCCGGAGCTATAATAAAGGATTTCATTGGATACGCTTTAGGCGTATAACCACCATCAGTAGCCACTAACCACATAGTATCGTTCGGATTAACAGTTGGAGCTGTAACTATACTGTCATTAACAAATAAGTTAAGCGAACTGATAGGTGAACCATTTAAAAAACGCAAACGAACTACTTCATTCGGTACATGCATAGCTCCGTATAAAAGACCATTTACCATTAAGAAATTACCCGGTCCCGGACGCGAATTAGCTACCATTGAGGTTGCTTTATGAGGTACAACAGAAGTATTGAAATTGAAGCTTTTTTCTTGCACCACTACCGGAAAATCGTTTACACCATAATCGCGCGGTAACTTAGTATTAACTGCATCGGCCGGATTTTCAATTATAATCATACCGGCTAAGCCCATCGCTACTTGCATAGTAGTACTATCCATTAAATGCGAGTGGTACCAAACCGTTTGTACAGGATCAATTACTTTAAAGCTTGGAACCACCGGCATATCCCACATGCTTTTCGATTCAATGATTTCATGCGGGCCACCATCCATGTTTGAAGGTAAGTTTAACCCATGAAAGTGCATCGTGGTTCTTTGCGTCATGTTGTTAAAAGCATTGATGGTTATTTGTTGCCCTTGTGGCCAGAACAAAGTGGGCCCTAAATAACTAATAGTATTGCTATCCATTTGGTTATAGCAAAAAGTAGGTAATACAGCATTCGTTGAGTCCGTTCCGCCATTCGGGTTAAAGTTATGACTTGAACTGTCAATGCTGATGTTAAAAGTAGTAGTGTTTCTGATAGCCGGTGGCGCATAAATTCTGTTTACGAATTTTTGAGCAGTAGCCATCTTGCTAACCAGTAAAATCAATACAAGTGTAGTAAGTAAGTTTCTTTTCATAAGTTTATTAATTGTTTTAGTTTCAAGGCGCCAATATACTATTAAATGATATTGGTAAACAAGAGTAGAAATACCCTTTTTTCATAGGGAAATCCTCTTTTTATACACAGTTTATATTTCATGGCATTACGCATATATTTTATGCCCTTGCAGGCGTCCTCGCCTGCAAGGGCATAAATGTGGGAGGCTTGCTTCCGATAAATTTAACTTTACAATTAGTATTAAAAACCATTAATTGCGGAATCCCTTTTTATAACACCAATGAACTTAAACTTTTTACAACGTAATTTATTTTTTGTAATTCTTTTCGGGCTACTAACAAGCACCATACATTCATGCGGAAGCGATGCCGAAATAGCCGCGGTATGTATGACCGATAAAGCACCCGTTTATAGCAAACCATCCAAAAAAGAAGGTAAATTGTTGTCATCCGTTTCCTTGGGTGAAAGGCTGCTGTTTTTAGATGATAAGGAAGAAGATGAAAAAGGAAAGAAATATTTAAAAGTAAAATTGCTCGATGGAAACGAAGGCTGGATATTGCCGGAGCATATAGTATTAAATGCAGGTCCCGGGGTTATTTATGAAAAAACCAATATATACTCAAGGCCCGATTTGGCTTCCATTACCAAAAAAACTTTAGACGAAATGGATATTATAGCCATCGTTTCCAGAAAAGACGACTGGATAGAAATAGTAGCCAAACGCACTACCGGTAAAGGAACCGAGAAAGGCTGGATAAAAGACAAAGGTTATAGCGAAGGCACTACCGATTTAGCTGCAGCCGTATTTATTACCCGTGCCATGCGTATTACCCAAACTGATGAAAGGTTAACCGAACTAAAAGCCGTAATGGATAACGATAATTTATCAGGCTCCAGCTTTCACCATATATTATTAGCAGAAATTAGAAAAATAGACCCGACAGCTTATCCTGATATGCTAGAAGAAGATGGTGAAGGCGATGGAGAAGCAGCCTATGAAGGAGAAATTGATGCAGGTATGCCTCCGCCCGCAGCCGATACAGCCGGTGCTACAGCAGTAACTCCGCAGTAAAGTTTAGTTAAATAATTGGAACGAGCGGATGTTTACGCCAACGCTTACTGTACTTTTAATTATCATAAAATAGAGTTCCGTTCTTGTCAAAATAAAATTTTCGTTTATTAAAATCAGCCTCAGTCTCATTATCCTTTTCTTTCTTAGGTATAAGTAACATTCCCACACCATCATGAAAGGAGTTATAGTCACAAGGAGAGCTATATTCAACAGGAACAATTAAAATGCCCTTCGCATTTATAAAACCACATTTGTCTCCAATCTTTACTTCAGCTAATCCTTCGTTAAATTCTCCACCAAAATTAACACTGTATTGAAAAGGAATTATTGTTGTTCCTTCTTTATTAACGTAACCACAACTGTCAACTGAGTAACAAACTTCAGCAAGACCTTCCCTAAATTCAAATGCATAGTGAAAACGAAAAGGGATAATGGTTTTTCCATTCTTATCTAGGTATCCCCATTTATTATTTTTCATCACAGAAACCAAGTCCTCCTTAAAGTAATCTACTTCATCGTAATCAAAGGAAATAATTGTTTTCCCTTTGGTATTTATTAACCCCCACTTATTGTTTTGCTCTACCCAGCATCCTTCATCCTGAAAGGCTTGAATATTGTTGTAAACAGGTTTTATTTTAACCTTCCCTTTTACGTTAATGAATCCCCATTTACCATTTTTCTTAACTGCACATAAACCGTGTTTTGAAAATCCTTTTACTTCTTCAAACTTTGGTTTTATTTTCATTTGTCCGGTTGTATCAATAAATCCCCATTTGTTATTTAGTTGAACGGCTATCAGATGATTATATTTTGCATTTATATTTGTAAAAGCAGGCGTGTGTATTTTTTTTCCATTAAAATCAAAGAACTCCCACTTTTTACTTTGTTGCACTCCAATTATTTTCTTACTGAAAGAAATACCATCATAGGCAAATGGAATAATCACTTCTCCATTTGTGTCT
>CAYTWI010000092.1:0-13981 GCA_964442045.1 uncultured Bifidobacterium sp. | reverse complement strand
CACCCAACATCGCTACAAAACCTTTAGAGGACAGGATTGATACCGCCATTAAATTAGGTGCGGAAGCCGTTGTAGTGGTAAATCAGTACCAGGATATACTGGAGCCCGAATTCAAACCTTTTTTTAAACCTAATTTTAAAAAAGTACCTGTTTATTTATTTACGCATAAAACAAAAACAGATACGCTTAATTTTGATAATGCTACTGTCGAAATAAACATTGATACCGTTACGCGCACTTTGGAAGGTCACAATGTAATTGCATATATTAACAACAAAGCACCTAACACGGTTATTATTGGCGCCCATTACGACCATTTAGGTTATAATGAATTAGGTGGCTCTACTTACAGGAGAACTGAAAACGAAAAACCTCAGATACATAATGGTGCCGATGACAATGCCAGCGGTACTGCAGCTTTAATTGAGTTAGCGGAAATTATTAAAAAAGCCAACTTACGTAAAAATAACTATTTGTTTATTGCTTTCAGTGGTGAAGAAGAAGGTTTACTGGGCTCTAATTATTTTGTTAAAAACCCTACCATTGATTTAAGTAAAGTAAACTACATGATTAATATGGATATGGTAGGTAGATTGGATTCTGTTAAAAACACCTTTTCAATTAATGGGGTGGGCACATCACCCATATGGCGCGAAGCTTTAAGGGTAGTAAATGTAAAAGGGTTAAATGCTCCTGTAACTACGGAAAGCGGTTCAGGTGCAAGCGATCATACTTCGTTTTACAATATGGATATTCCAGTATTGCATTTTTTTACGGGCTCGCATTATGATTATCATAAACCAAGTGATGACCATGAGTTAATTAATTACAGGGGTGAGATGAATATTATAAAATATATTTATCAGTTGGTGTATAACTTAGAGAAAGTAGAGAAACTCACATTTACCAAAACAAAGGATACTGACCACAGCGGAACAGCCTCGTCATTTAAAGTTACTTTAGGCATTATGCCTGATTATTTATACGAAGGTAAAGGTATAAAAATAGATGGTGTTACTGAAGGCAAACCCGCTGCTAATGCAGGTTTAAAGAAAGGTGATAATATTATAAAATTAGGCAGTTATACTATTGCCGATATGACCTCATACATGGAAACTTTGGGCAAGTTTAACAAAGGTGACAAAACAACGGTTACTTATATAAGAGACGGTAAAACCATTGAAGCCAATGTTACATTTTAGGCAAGCCTTAAGAGCATAATCTTTCTGTAAAAATATCAACCCCAAAATACAATGAATAATAAATGGTCATTTTTAAAAGATAGTTACTGGTATGTGCCGGTAAAATATTTACCTGCTCTTCAAATGAGCGCTGAAACAACGGAACCAACTCAAATGACAGACCAGACGGTTTGGCAAATTACGGGTTACAATGATGGTTATTTCTGGGGAAATTGTGCAGCTTTGATATATGAAACAGGCACACAACCTACCAACAGCCCAAATGGAATGAGAATAGTTGGAACTATTACACCAGAAGGCACCGTTCAAATGGCCTTTATGCCCATTATTAATATTGGGGCATCAATGGCTACGCTGGGCTTTGGAAAAATGAAAGAAGATAATAAGCAGTGGGTATTTGAAATGCAGATGTCGTCAGGTGTTACCGAACTGGTGGCACATTGGGCACAAATGTATGAAACCAAAGAAGGAGAGCCCTCATGGGAAAAACTTCCCGGAACAGATTATTCTGTACCTGATTTTTTAGCTGCTGCAGGGTTTTAATATTTCGTTTAATACAATAAAAAAGCCCCAAACTTTGGGGCTTTTTTATTGTATATTAAGCTAACATTTTTTTCCAACTGATAGCCTCATCTAAGATAGACTTAATCTGCGCTATAGGAATGCGCTCCTGCACCATTGAATCGCGGTGGCGAATGGTTACAGTTTGGTTTTCTAAGCTTTCGTGGTCAACCGTAATACAGAAAGGCGTACCTAATGCGTCCTGCCTGCGGTAACGTTTGCCTATGGCATCTTTTTCTTCGTAAAAACAATTGTAATCAAATTTCAAATCATCTATTATTTTACGCGCTACTTCAGGTAAACCATCTTTTTTGGTTAACGGGAAAATAGCCACTTTATAAGGTGCCAATACCGGTGGTAAATTCAATACCACACGGGTATCTTTTTTATCGCCTTCACCTACTTCTTCTTCCTTGTAGCTGGCGCATAAAGTATACAGGAACAAGCGGTCTAAACCAATACTGGTTTCTATAACGTAAGGAATATAGTTACCATAAGCTTTGCCATTTTCATCCAGCTCTGCATCAAAATATTGCATTTTTTTACCTGACAACTCCTGATGGCTGCTTAAATCAAAATCGGTACGCGAGTGAATACCTTCTACTTCTTTGAAACCAAACGGAAAATCAAATTCAATATCAACCGCAGCATCGGCATAATGGGCTAATTTTACGTGGTCGTGGAAACGGTAGCTGGCTTTATTAAAACCAAGCGCATGGTGCCATTTTATACGGGCTTCCTTCCAATATTCAAACCATTGTTTTTGCGTACCCGGGCGAACAAAAAACTGCATTTCCATTTGCTCAAACTCGCGCATGCGCATAATAAACTGGCGCGCTATAATTTCGTTTCTGAATGCTTTACCTGTTTGGGCTATCCCAAAAGGTATTTTCATTCTGCCCGTTTTTTGTACATTTAAAAAGTTTACAAAAATACCCTGGGCTGTTTCAGGGCGTAAATATATTTTATCTGCATCTTCAGCCATAGCACCCATTTCGGTACTAAACATCAGGTTGAACTGACGAACATCTGTCCAGTTGCGGGTTCCACTAATAGGACAGGCTATTTCGTGCTGTTCTATTAAAGTTTTTAGCTGCGTTAAATCGTTTGCCAGTAAAGCACTATCCAAAGCAGTTTGTAACTCATCTGCCTTATTGGTTTTTCCTTCTTTTTGGTATTTGGCAATTTTATCCTCTAATAAGTTATCGGCCCTGTAGCGTTTTTTGCTGTCCTTGTTATCAATCATGGGGTCGCTGAAACCATCAATATGGCCGCTTGCCTTCCACGTTTTTGGATGCATAAAAATAGCCGCATCTAAGCCAACTATATTTTCGTGCATTTGCACCATGGCTTTCCACCAATACTGACGCAAATTGTTTTTTAATTCTACTCCGTTCTGACCATAGTCATAAACAGCACCAAGCCCATCATAAATTTCGCTGCTCGGAAAAACAAAGCCATACTCTTTGCAATGTGATACTACCTTTTTAAAAATTTCTTCGCTCATAAAATGTGGCGCAAAATAATGCATTTTAGTTTGTATGAATACTATAAATTAGAAATTTATATTGGCTTATTCATATTTGCAGTACCACAATATTCTGTTTGTTTTAATCGGTTTTATATTATTTTTGTTCTGTTGAAAAAGCTAATAGCCATATTATTCTTAACTGTATATGTATTTTCGGCTACGGAATTTAACCAATTGTTAAAGCTTCCGTTGCTGGTGGAGCATTATGTAGAACACAAAGAAGAAAACAAGCTTATTACTTTTTTAGAATTTTTGCACATGCATTATTCTACAGCTCATGCCAAAGATGCTGATTACAACAAAGACATGCAGCTCCCTTTTAAATCACCAAGCAGTACTATTGCTTTTAATGCACTTAATTGTTTGCAGGCTAATTTTGAAACAGAACTAAATTATCCTGTACGAAATGCCAAAGCCTTTTATTTTATTTATTCGGAACATATTCCCAACTCTGCATTATTAAACGCCATCTGGCAACCCCCTAAACAAGCTTAAGTATTTTATTTTTCGGTTAAATCAGCTGCATTTTGTAGTGTGATTTTATTTTTATTAACTTAAATAATACTTTGGCTTATGCTGAATAAAATTATCATGTTTTCTGTTAAGCAGAAACTAATAATAGGGTTATTTGTATTGGGTTTAATTGCTTTGGGCAGTTACCAGTTTAGCAAATTACCTATTGATGCCGTACCCGATATTACCAATAACCAGGTACAGGTAATTACTATTGTTCCCTCATTGGGAGCAACAGATATTGAAAGGTTAATTACCTTTCCTATTGAACAAGCCAATAGCAATATTCCGGGCCTGATTGAGATACGCAGTTTTTCGCGCTTTGGCCTTTCGTTAGTGACCATTGTGTTTGATGACAATACCGATGTGTATTGGGCCCGACAACAGGTAAGTGAGCGTTTGCAACTGGTTAAAGAAGTTATTCCGGCCGGAGTCGGTATACCCACTTTAGCACCTGTTACCACAGGCCTTGGCGAAATATACCAATACACGGTAAAAGCTAAGAAAGGCTATGAAGAAAAATTTAGCTTAACCGAACTACGCACCATCCAGGACTGGATAATAAGGCGTCAGTTATTAGGCGTGCCGGGGGTAGCTGATGTAAGCAGCTTTGGTGGCTATTTAAAACAATATGAAATTGCTATCAACCCTGATAAGCTTAAGTCGTATAACATTACCATTGCTGATGTATTTAAGGCTTTGGAACAAAACAACCAGAATACAGGAGGTGCTTATATTGAAAAACACTCCACCGTACTATCCATTAGAAGCGAAGGTTTAATTGGCAGCATTGACGACATTAACAATATAGCCGTTAAAAGCACCAGCAACGGAACACCTTTATTTATAAAAGATGTAGCCGAAGTAAAAACAGGCCATGCCATACGCTATGGCGCACTTACTCGTAATGGCGAAGGCGAAGTAGCGGGTGCTGTGGTTATGATGCTAAAAGGTGCCAATAGCGAAATGGTTATTGACAGAGTAAAAGAACGCATTGAACTCATAAAACAAACTTTACCTGAAGGAGTAGAAATTGATGCCTTTTTGGATAGAACCAAAATGGTTAAAAATGCCATTGGCACCGTAGAAAAAAATTTATTGGAAGGTGCATTGATTGTTATTTTTGTATTGGTGCTGTTCTTAGGCAATTTTAGAGCAGGTTTATTGGTAGCTTCTGTTATTCCTTTAGCCCTATTGTTTGCCATTATTATGATGAACCTATTTGGCGTAAGCGGTAACTTAATGAGCTTAGGTGCGCTCGACTTCGGTTTGATAGTAGACGGAGCGGTAATTATAGTAGAAGCAGTTATGCATCAACTGGCGAGAAAAAATGCCAATCAACTCAATTCTTCTTTACAGGAATATACGGATAAAGAAATGGACTCACTCGTAACAGAATCATCAAAGAAAATGATGAACAGTGCGGTGTTTGGACAAATTATTATTTTAATTGTTTACCTGCCTATTTTCAGTTTACAGGGAATTGAAGGAAAAATGTTCAAACCCATGGCGCAAACCGTTTCTTTTGCACTGTTAGGCGCTTTCATTTTATCGTTAACTTACATACCTATGATGAGTGCATTGGTTTTAAGCAAAAAAATGAAACTTAAAATGAACTTTTCTGATAGGCTGATGAATTGGATTGAAACCCATTTTGAAAAACTGTTGAACCGTATTTTAAATTTCCCTAAAACAGTTATTCTTATCAGTGTTTCCTTATTTATTGTAGCTGTTTTTACTTTAACCAATTTAGGTGGTGAGTTCATACCCTCGCTGGAAGAAGGCGATTTTGCAATTGAAACAAGGGTATTACCCGGCAGTAATTTAAATGTATCTATTGATGCTACTTCAAAAAGTGAAAAAATTCTACTGGCACAATTTCCTGAAGTAATAAAAGTGGTAAGTAAAATAGGTAGTGGCGAGGTGCCCACCGACCCTATGCCCATTGATGCCAGCGATATTATGGTTATTTTAAAAGATAAAAGCGAATGGACCTCAGCCAAAACTTTTGATGAACTGGCGGAGAAGATGACCAAAGCATTAGAAGCTGTGCCCGGTGTTACCTTTGGTTTTCAGTATCCTGTTCAAATGCGTTTTAATGAGTTAATGACCGGAGCCAAACAGGATGTGGTATGCAAAATATTTGGTGAAAATTTAGATACACTTACCCATTATGCCAATAAGCTGGCACATATTATTGAAACTGTTGATGGAGCCATTGGTCTATATGTGGAACCCGTTGCCGGTATGCCACAAATAGTAGTTAATTACAACCGGGCTAATATTGCTCAGTATGGCTTAAACATTACCGATATCAATAAAATTATCAATACCGCTTTTGCCGGGCAAAGTACCGGTATGGTTTACGAAGGCGAAAAAAGGTTTGATTTGGTGGTGCGTATGAATAGTGCGCAAAGGACAGATATAGCCGATGTACAAAACCTATTAATCCCTACACCAAACGGAGCGCAGATACCACTTAATCAGGTAGCCGATGTACAAATAAAAGAAGGGCCAAACCAAATACAAAGGGAAGACACCAAACGCAGGATTGTAGTAGGTTTTAACGTACACAACAGGGATGTAGAAAGTATAGTAAACGAACTGAAGGAAAAAGTAAATGCTCAAATTAACCTGCCCGATGCTTATTATGTAACTTATGGTGGTGCTTTTGAAAATTTAACTGCTGCTAAAAAACGTTTAAGCATAGCCGTTCCCGTTTCCTTATTGCTTATATTTTTGTTACTGTACTTTGCTTTTAAATCAGTTAAACATGGTTTGCTTATTTATACCGCTATTCCGCTCTCAACCATTGGTGGGGTATTTGCTTTAGCCGCACGTGGCATGCCTTTTAGCATTAGTGCCGGTATTGGTTTTATAGCTTTGTTTGGTGTAGCAGTACTTAATGGTATAGTGCTTATAGCAGAGTTTAACAAACTAAAACAAAGCGGCATTACTAACTTAAGAGAATTGGTATTACAAGGAACCAAGCTACGTTTGCGTCCGGTATTAATGACCGCCTTTGTAGCTTCGTTAGGATTTTTTCCAATGGCTTTTAGCAATGGTGCCGGAGCCGAAGTACAAAGGCCATTAGCCACCGTGGTAATTGGCGGTTTACTCGTAGCCAGTTTTTTAACCTTATTTGTATTGCCTTTGCTGTATGTATTATTTGAAAATGGTTTTAGCACAAAAAACAATAAACGTACTATTACCAACCTAAGCATCATACTTGTTTTGGTATTGAGTGTTTATAGCCAACAAAGTAAAGCACAAAATACCATTACCTTGTCTGCAGCTATTGACAGTGCTTTGGCCAATAACCTGCAGGTAAAAAACGAACGTTTAAAAGCCGACTATAGTAAAAAACTGATTAGCTCAGGAGTAGCTTTGCCACAAACTACTGTAAGTGGTGAGTTCGGACAAATAAATAGTTATTATACCGACAATAAATTCTCTATTAGCCAGACGCTTAATTTTCCTACGGTTTACAGCAAACAAAAAGAAACCTTTTTGCAACAATGGAAAAGCAATGTAATAGCCGTTAACTTAAAAGAAATAGAGGTAAAAAAACAGGTTCGTCTGGCTTATGCTACCTATTTATATTTAGTAGCCAAGCAAAAATTATTATGGCATATTGATTCGCTTTACAGTGATTTTGTAAACAAAGCCACACTCAAATTTAAAGCAGGGGAAAGCAATATATTAGAATTAAAAACAGCCGAAAACCAACGCACTCAAATTGCCATTCAATTGCAACAACTGAATACCGATATGGATATAATGATTACACAGTTTCAGTTGTTGCTGAATACCAAAACCAGCTTTATTCCTGCCAATGCACCTTTAAAGTTAAGCAATAATTTGTTGCCCGATAGCAGCCAGATAAATAACCACCCGAGCATACAGTTAAGCATGCAATACAAACAATTATTATTGGCACAAACCAGATTTGAAAAAGCAAGACTCTTACCTGATATAAGCTTTGCCTATAATAACATGACCATGCGTGGTATGGGAGCTAACGATATATTATACGATAATACTACACGTTTTCAATCGGCACAGATAGGCTTGGGAATTCCTTTGTTTTACGGTGCTTACAAAGCCCGTATTAAAGCAGCTAAATCAAACGAGTTAATAGCTGAAAACAATTTGATGTTTGAAAGAAACACTTTACAGGTACAACTTAACAATGCTTTTGCGCAATACAATAATTACTTAAAAACAGTTGATTATTATGAAAAAAGCAGCTTACCGGGTGCCAACAGTATTATAGAAACGGCCAATAAACAACTAGGCAATGGAAGCATTAACTATATTGAATGGACTATGCTAAGTAACCAGGCAGTTAATATACAAAGTGATTATTTAGGTGAAGTGCTCAAACTAAACGAAAGCATTATTAACCTACAATACTTAATGAATAAATAACATGGAAACAAGAAAAGTAAACAGCATAAAAATGCAACAGCTATTGGTAGCTGTATCCATTGTTTTATTTATTTTAAAAGTAATAGCCTGGTACATTACTTCATCAGTAGCCATACTAACCGATGCGATGGAAAGCACTGTTAATATTATAGCCGGGTTTATAGGTTTATACAGCATTATTCTTTCATCAAAACCCCGCGATAAAGAACATCCTTACGGGCATGGTAAAGTAGAGTTTTTATCATCGGCCATTGAAGGTATTTTAATAAGCATAGCAGGTATTATAATTATATATAAAGCAACCCTTAATTTTATACATCCACCGCAGTTAAAACAGCTGGATTACGGTTTAATTATTATAGCTGTTACCGCAATTATTAATTACATTGTCGGTTACTTGTGTATTCAAAAAGGTAAAAAAGAAAACTCTCCTATTCTTATTGCCAGTGGCGCCCACTTGCAAAGCGATACTTACTCAACCATTGGTTTATTAGTAGGTATAGGCCTGATATTATTAACCGGTTATACCTGGTTAGATAGTGCAGCAGCCATATTGTTTGCCTTCATTATTATTTATACAGGTTACCGAATTATACGCAAAGCTATTTCGGGTATTATGGATGAGTCGGACACAGCAATAATAGGCCGTATTGTAAATGTACTAAACGAACATAGAAATGTTAACTGGATTGATGTACACAATATGCGTGTAATAAACTATGCCGGCTTTTATCATATTGATTGCCATTTAACGGTACCTTACTATATTAATGTAAACGAAGCACACAAGCTATTGGATGCTTTAACTGATTTACTAAAAAAACACTTTGACAACAGCGTAGAATTTTTTATTCATATAGATGGTTGTATACCTACACAATGCGCTATTTGTAACATACCTGACTGCCCGGTAAGGCAAACATCATTTATTAAACATATTGATTGGACTAACGATAATATTTTATCAAATCAAAAACACACATTACTTTCATGAAAACAATACATTTTATATTTTATATTTTAAAAAGTCCATTCGGGCGAGAGCAAAATAATTACCTGACCTTACTTCTTTTAATATTCATTACCGCTTGTGGTAATAATAAGCCGACTGAGCAGGCAGCAGCCGTTGATAATGAAACCTTAATTGAACTAAGTAATGAACAATTGGCTAATGCCAATATTGGCACAGGCAAGCTGGAGCAAAAAAACATATCAAGCCTATTAAAAGTAAATGGCAAAATAGATGTGCCACCACAAAACATGGTATCTATTAGTGTGCCACTGGGTGGTTATTTAAAAGAAAGTAAACTACTGGCAGGTATGCATGTAAGCAAAGGAGAAGTAATAGCCGTTATGCAGGACCAACAGTATATACAACTGCAACAGGATTATTTAACCAACAAAGCACAATTAAGCTATATACAAAACGAGTATATAAGACAAAAAGAGTTAAACCAAAGTAAGGCCAGCAGCGACAAAGTATACCAACAAGCCGAAGCCGATTTTATAACCCATAAAGTAACAGTAAAAGCATTAGCTGAAAAACTAAAACTTATTGGTATTAACCCTGAGCAATTAAACGAAAACAATATATCAAAAAGCATTAATATTTATTCACCCATTAACGGATATGTATCAAAAGTAAATGTAAATATTGGCAAGTATACGCAACCAAGTGAAGTACTTTTCGAGTTGGTAAATCCGTTAGATATACATTTGGCTTTAACTATTTTTGAAAAAGATTTGGCTAAAATATCCGTAGGGCAAAAACTGGTAGCCTATACCAATAATGAGCCCGATAAAAAACATCCATGCGAAATTATATTAATAGGACAAAACCTGGGTAATGACAGAAGTGCCGAAGTGCATTGCCACTTTAATGATTATGATAAAACTTTGTTACCGGGCATGTATATGAATGCTGAAATTGAAACCAGAAATAACAAGGCATTGGTATTACCTAACGAAGCCATTGTAAGGTACGAAGGCAAACAATATGTATTTGTACAAAAAAGCAAAAACCAGTTTGAAATGATACCTGTAAAAACAGGTGCCGCAGAAAACAACTTTACCGAAATATTGGAAAGCACAAACCTGAGTCAGCAAAACATTGTAGTAAAAAATGCTTATACCTTATTGATGAAAGCTAAAAATAAATCAGACGAGTAAACTGTTACGAAGTAGAGACGTTGCATGCAACGTCTTTTACATGTAAACATAAGCCTCACCCGTGGTACGCGAACGAAGGCAAAGAAGTAATTAAAACCCGTTACAAAACTGTTTTGGCTAATTTTTGTATTTATATGTACTATTACAAAAGAAAAAATACAGCCGGCTATACTAAACAATGGATAGAAAATCATTCATACAAACCCTGTTATTAACGCCATTACTCAGCAAAGCAATGAACAATAAAGAATTTGAAAACTTGATGGGTGACAAAACAAGCAGCGATAAAATGCCTGTACTATTTGTTGGCCACGGAAACCCCATGAATGCCATTACGGATAATAAATACCGCACCAAATGGGAAGAAATAGGTAAAAAACTAAATCCACCAAAAGCTATTTTATGTATTTCGGCCCATTGGCAAACCAAAGGAACAGCTGTTACCTTAGCTGAAAAACCCAAAACTATTCACGATTTTGGTGGATTTCCAAAAGAGTTGTTTCAGGTACAATACCCTGCACCGGGCGCGGTTGATTATGCCAAATTAGCCATTAGTACTGTGCAGTCAACCAAAATACATGAAGACTTTGAGTGGGGCCTGGATCATGGGGCCTGGTCGGTATTACGTAATATGTATCCCAAAGCCGATGTACCTGTTTTTCAAATGAGCCTTGATTATACCCATAGTCAAAACCCGCTTTACCATTATAATTTAGCCAAAGAACTGGCCTCTTTACGTAATAAAGGCGTTTTAATTGTTTCCAGTGGCAATGTGGTGCATAATTTAGGCGCACTTAAATGGAGCGATAATTCGCAGCCTTACGATTGGGCATTGGAATTTGATCATTTGGTAAAAAAATCGCTGGAAGATAACAACCCTACTCCGTTAATTGAGTACCAAAAACTGGGTAATGTGGCGCAGATGGCACATCCTACAAATGAGCATTATTTACCCCTGATGTACACCCTTGGCCTGCGCCAGCAAAACGATGAATTACATTTCTTTAACGATAATTTTGATTTGGGTTCATTAAGCATGCGCAGCGTATTACTTCAATAACTAAAATTGAATATAACATAAATCAATTATTGAACTAAAAACTAGTTTTCAAAACCGAAAATAAAACTTACATTCGTAGCCCAAAATCAATCAATTATGAATCATACATTATTATTTATAGGAAACTTAGGCGGTGGCGAATGGATACTAATTTTGTTAGCTATACTATTATTATTTGGTGGCAAAAAAATTCCTGAATTAATGCGTGGCATCGGCCAAGGAATGCGTGAATTTAACGATGCCAAGAAAAACGTTAAAGACCAAATTGAAGAAGGCATGAAAACCAAAGATAAAAAAGAAGCAGAATAAGCCCTTTTTACCCTTTTGCCTTAAACCATATTTTATTAATTCCTCTGTACAGAGGAATTTTTTTGTTTAATAATCGGGCTGATGAAGCCCTCTAAATAAAAAATTATCATTGGAAAATTTTATATCATACACTCAAATTAACCAAGCTTTAGCTAATAAAAAAACCACGGTTGAAAGCATAGTAAACCAATATTTAAAACGTATTGAAGAAACGAAGCACCTCAATGCTTTTTTAGAAGTTTGGGCCGATGAAGCCTTAACTGCTGCTAAAAACATTGATGAAAAAATAGCCCAGGGAAAAGCCGGTAAATTAGCCGGAATGGTAATTGGTATAAAAGACAATATTTGTTATAAAAACCACCACGTAAGTGCCTCGTCAAAAATTTTAGAAAGTTTTACTTCTCTTTATTCGGCTACTGCCGTTGAACGTTTATTGGCAGAAGATGTAATTATTATTGGCCGTTTAAACTGCGATGAGTTTGCCATGGGTGCCTCTAACGAGAATTCAGCTTATAATACGGTTTTAAATCATGCTGATAATACAAGGGTTTCGGGTGGTAGTTCAGGTGGTTCTGCAGTAGCAGTGCAGGCAAAATTATGCCATGCAGCATTGGGAAGTGATACCGGAGGTTCTGTGCGTCAGCCCGCTTCATTTACCGGAACTTATGGTTACAAACCAACTTACGGTTACATTTCACGCTGGGGTTTAATAGCATACGCCAGCAGCTTTGATATTATTGGCCCTATTACCCAATCGGTAGCTGATACTAAGCTTTTACTGGAAATAATGGCCGGCCCTGATGATTACGATGCTACTGCCATACAGGAAAAACCTACTGATTTTAGCTTTGATACCGAAGGTAAAACTTACAAGTTTGCCTATATAAAAGAAACGCTTGAAATGGAAGGTATACAACCTGAAGTAAAACAGGCAACTGAAGATTTAATTAAAGAATTAACCGATAAAGGCCATCAGGTACAACCGGTTAGTTTGCCTGAGTTAAACTTAATGATTCCGGTTTACTATACGTTAACTACTGCCGAAGCTTCCAGCAATTTATCGCGTTTTGCAGGGATGCATTACGGCCACCGAAGCGATTTTGCTGTTGATATTGAAACAACCATTCGCAAATCGCGTTCTGAAGGTTTTGGAGCTGAAGTAAAACGCAGGATTATGTTGGGTACTTTCGTATTAAGTTCAGGTTACTACGATGCTTATTATACCAAGGCTCAAAAAGTACGCAGGTTAATAGCCAATAAAACCAAAGCTATATTTGAAGATTTTGATTTCATACTATCGCCAACTGCACCAACTACTGCTTTTAAAATTGGCGAAAAAAGCAATGATCCTATTCAGATGTATTTAGCTGATATATTTACGGTACACGCCAATATTGTTGGCATTCCGGCTCTTTCATTTCCTTATGCCAAAGACAATAGCAATTTGCCTATCGGCTTGCAATTAATGGCTAATCATAAAGAGGATGGAAAACTGCTCTCAATGGTCAACAATATAAGACCAAATACACTTTAAGATGTTTACATCTTAATTACTTAAACTAATTTTTATTTTTTTTACGTTTAAAATTGTACAAGAAGCTGTACAACCTTAACTTATTTTTTGTCGATGAAATATAAACAACAATATTTTTTTATACGCCTTACACAACTATTTGTATTTGTTATGACTGTAATGCCTTTTCTAGGCAACGCACAAGAACAGATATATATACAACGTTTAGCGCAATTGCGTTCACAAACTGAGTTATTGTATAAACCGGAAGTAAAAAAATTTATTGATCTTTATTTACAAAACCCTGATAAGACAAAAGAACTGATAGGTTTAAGCAAATACTATTTCCCTTTATTGGAAAAGCATTTAAAAGCAAAAGGCTTACCTACTGATTTAAAATATTTAGCTTTATCATCATCAGAATTAAACCCGCAATTTGTAAGTACTTCAGGTGCCAGTGGAATATGGAGCATGAGTTATCCTGTTTCTCGCATGTATAAGCTAAAAGTAAACACTTTTGTAGATGAAAGACGTGACCCTAATAAAGCATCTGCTGTATTTGCACAGCACTTTAAAGACTTATACAGTATTTATAAAAGTTGGCCTCTGGTAATTGGTGCTTACGGTTGCTCACCAACTACCATGAACAAGTGTATCCGCATGGCCAGCAACAGTCTTTATTTTTGGGACAT
>CAYTWI010000091.1:0-14144 GCA_964442045.1 uncultured Bifidobacterium sp. | reverse complement strand
CCGGTAGTACAGCTAACCACTCAAAGCCAAACGATAATGCTATTGCATTTAAAATAATATATGCAATGCCAATACCATAAAACCAAGTTTGATTTTGCTTTAACTCCAAAATTATGCGTTAATATTTATTTGGCGAATTTTTTCGGTGAACAATAACACGATACAGCCGGCAATAAATGAACCCATTATAGATACAGCTACAATCAGCCATCTTACCGGGTATGCTTTTTTCTCGGCCGGTGTTGCCTGTTGCAGTATAAATACATTACTTAAAGTAGCATTCACATCTACATTGGCTTGTTCTAATTTTTTACGTAAATCACTTAACTTCTCTAACTCAAGTACCAGTGTTTCCTGTGATGAAAGTGCTTCGCTACCGTATTGCGCTAAACTGGCTTGTTGTTTTTTAATATAATCCTGATTGCCTCCTTTACCTGCGAGTTCTGTTAAGGCTTTTGATTGTTCTTCAAAACTATAAACACCTTTAGCACCTAAGTCGCGCATGGTTTGTTTAATCTGGTTTACTTCGGCTTCTTTGTTTTTATATTGTTGTTCTACAATGGCCAGTGCCTGTAAGGCTACTCGTCTTTGGACATCTGTTTTTACGCTATCTAATAAAACTACAATACCATTGGCAATTTCTGCAGCTTTCTCAGGTACTTCATCCAATACACTTACTTCAATAGAGGCGTATGGGGTTTTGCGAACACTGATATTTTTTTTGTACAAATTTCCCAGTTTGTAATTTTTTTCTGCATCGTTTTCGTTTATTTTATAATGCTCGCGTAGTTTAAAATTACTGATTACCCTGTTTTTTAAATTATCGCTCTCCAACATTTGTATAAACTGTTGTGCGGTGGCTTGTTCTCCAAATTCCAAAGGGTCTTTTGATTTTACCCTGGTATCTGAAAGTAATGCGGATGAAATAGAATTATTGGTAGAAGGATAAAATACAGCGGTTGACTTGTACAAAGGTTTAATAAACCAGGGGCTCGAAAATATAATAGCAACAATAGCTGCACCAATTGATATAATACTAAGTGGTTTTTTATACTTAATCAGGAATTTTACTACATCGACTAGTTCAAAATAGTACGTTCTTTTTTCTTGCGTCATTGTTTAATTATGAATAGGCCAAAAATATAAAAATATGTTTAGGTGCGAAATTTTAATTGAATTTGCTCTTTAATAAAACGTTTAGCTGCTTTATATCCAACAATTTAAAAACAAAAATTGTTAAAAACCCAACAAATCCAAGCACTATTAACGAGGGAATTAGTGTAATAGTATATGTTTTACAAATAGTTGCCGCAAGTATTACTAAAACTAATAAAACCAGCAACTTAAAATATAACATAAAGTTGTAAGGCAGCTTTAGTATTTTATAGGCATAAATAGTATTGCTTAAACCTATAAAACCTTGTGTAATAATAGCTGCATAGGCTGCGCCCAATGCCTGGTATTTGGGAATAAGTATCAGGTTTAAAATAAAATTAATAACAAAGGCTATGGTGGCTAAAATATTTAATGTTTTGAGTGATGTATTGGCAGTAAGTAAGGTGCCGAAAATATACATAAAGGAGAGCGGTATAAAACAAAGTATTACATAGCCAAAAACGCTGATTGCATAGTTGTTAGCATTGGGTGAAAGCATAAGCATTATTTCGCTTTGAAAGCTAAAGCAGGCTACACCAAATATTAAACCCGGTGCTACCATTAAACCTAACGATAACTCAATAATGGGCATCAGCTTTTGTTTTTCGGCAATCATTTTGGAGAAAATGGGCAACAAAAGCATGGATACCAAAGCCGCAAACATATTAGCGGCTTCTAATAAGCGATAACCTAAAGCATAAATACCATCGTGGTAATCGCCATCGGGTAGTAGTTTGCCAATTAAAATATTGTCGGTACGGGTATATAAGGTCATTATTAAGGCCAGCAAAGCGTAAGGAGCGGTTTGCTTATAAACTTGCCAGAGTGTTGCTTTATCAAACGATAACTGAATATGTGTTAATTTGGTGCGTACAAATAAAAACGAAGCAAGTGCACTCAGGAAATAAGCAAGTGTTTGTGCATATATAAAGTTGAGTATGCTAAGCTCAAATACATTGCCCCATATTAGAATAACACAAAGCACTATCATTAAGAACTTATCCAGGACGGAAAACAGGGAATCTGTTTTAAACAGTTGTAAGCCACTTATGGTACTTCGGAAATAGATATGAAAAAACGATAAAATCTGATTAATGGCAAGCATAAAAACCAGATACCAGATGCTACTGTCAAAATTTAAAACAATAGCCAGTATTAAGGTAGCCAATAAGTAAATACCTGAAAAAATAATTTTTACGGTTAATAAAGCCGGAAACTGTTTCTCGAGCAAATTGGGGTTACGGGCAAGGCTGGATGTAGTATAACTGGCTATGCCAAAATCAAGTAAAACGGAAAGTAATAAAGAGAAATTAAATAAAATATAATATTGCCCATAGGCATCAAAACCTAACTTGTTTTGTACAACTCTATCAATACCTAATATCCAAAAGGGTTTTATAAGCAGGTTTACACCCAACATTAATATCAGGTTGGTAATAAAAGTTTTTCTCATGCAAAGGGCAAATATAGTTTATTATAGCTATCGGCATATTGCAAAAGTGTTTATTGCAAATACTAGTACACGTAGGTACTAAATACCATACGGCCTCCGTTTGCCATAATACCTTCCATTACTACCTGTCCTCTTACCTGCTCAAAATCTTTAATTAAGTCTTCCGGGCGCTCATATTCTTTTTTGTTCAGGGCAATTAATATAAAGCCTTCATTTAATCCAATATTGGCAATTTTTCCGTTACGTATATTGCTGATGCGAATTCCGTTTTTAATACCCAGTTTGTCTCTTTCCAATTTAGGTAAAGCCTGAAAGTCCGCACCCAAAATATCAGAGCTAACAGTTCCTTTGCGCATAATAACAGTAGTACCTTCCCTGTTTAATAACTCAAGGCTGGCCTCTATTTCTTTGCCATTTCTGAGCAAGGTGAATTTGGCTCTGTCACCCGGGCGCATGTAGGCAATGTATTCATCAAATATGGCTTTGCTGTCAATGTCTTTACCGTTTATTTTAACAATCACATCGCCCGTTCTGATACCTGCTTTATCAGCCGGTCCTTCGGCCAATACTGAACTAACATACACGCCTAAATTATTGCTGATATTCAATTTTTGAGCAAGGCGACTATCTATATCGGCAATGTCCATACCGGTATAACCTCTTTGTACTTCTTTAAATTTAACTAAATCTTGGAAAATTTTTGAAACGATGTTGGCAGGTATGGCAAATCCGTAACCAATATAACTTCCGGTCTGGCTTGAAATAGCTGTGTTGATACCAATTAAACGTCCTTCTAAATCAACCAAGGCACCACCACTGTTACCGGGGTTAATGGCTGCATCGGTTTGTATAAATGATTCAATAGGGAACTGGTTGTTTACAATATTAATATTACGTCCTTTGGCACTTACTATACCTGCTGTAACGGTTGATGTTAAATTGAAAGGATTACCAACGGCTAAAACCCATTCGCCTATGGCTACATCATCACTATTACCAAATACTATATGCGGTAAATTTTTGCCTTCAATTTTAAGCACGGCAATATCGGTTGATGGGTCACTGCCAATTAACTTGGCTGAGTATGATTGTTTGTTGTTATTTAGAATTACCTCAATAGTGGTGGCATCTTTTATTACGTGGTAGTTGGTTACTATATAACCATCGGAGCTTACTATTACACCACTGCCTGAACTGGCTACAGGGCCGCGTCTTCCAAAGAAATCAAAGTTGTTAAAAAAGTCGAACGATGGGTCAACATAATTACGTTGGTTGCTTAACGTTTTAATAAATACTACGCTTGGTGTTGACAATGCTGATGCCCTTACAAAATCAGTATTGTTTAAACTGGTGCCTTTATAGCTGATGGCTGAAAATTCGGCTTCAGTTTTTTTGTTGCTAAAATCCTGAACCAATACTGCGGGAACATTTGTTTTATAAAACACATAGGAACCAGCAAGTCCGCTGATAAAACTTACTAAAATAATAGCGATTCTATTCATCATCATTTTCAATAAAAGAGTTTAAAATTAACGAGAAGGCAAATTTAAAAAGTTTCAAATTATCGTACAATATTGGCAATGATATTTAGAACAATTTCCGGATTTTTTGGATCGTTGGTGATTAATTTAATTTGTCGGTAATCAATACCTACCGTGTTAAATGAGGTGTAGTTTACTTTAAGGGGCACTTTTTGTTTTGGTTTAATTACCATCGTTTCCATATCGGCACTCACACAATTGCATGAGCGTTTAATTTTCCTGATAATTAAATCTTTTTTGCCTTTATTGGTTATCATAAACTCGGTACTCATATTGTCCTTATGGCCTATATCACCAAAGTCATGTGCTAATTTATCAATGGTAAAGTTAGGGGCTTTTTTTAGGTCCTTAGGGCTTAAATAAGAGAAATCTTCTTTTACAATTGAATTAATGTAAATAAGTTTTACAGGCAATGAATCATCGTTGGTCATTAGCTTTACTTCCTGACTAAAGTCTCCAAAATCATTAGGGTTTTTGGGCCTGAATTTAATAAGCAATTCAATATCGGTATTTGGTCTTATTTCGTAATAAGGGCCTGTAATTTCAATATTGGTGGGAGTTATTATTTTATCGATGGTTATTTTTTTATTACTCAGGTTATACATTCTTAGGTAAGTACTATCTGATTTGGTGTTTAAAACATTAAAATTAAAGGTGTTATTGTTAACAGCCAAAAAACCATATTGATAGGTGTAAGTTGAGTTAAACTCATACTTGGCAGGTGCTACGTTACCTTTTAAAAATATCTGCGATTTTTCTTTTTCGGTATTGGTAAATATGGTAATGGCTTTTCTGAATCCACCTGGTCTGCCAATAGGATTAAATACGGCTTTTATGTAGCCAACCGAACCAACCGGTATTGGTTTGTCGGAATATTCGGTTTTGGTACAACCGCATTCAGGGTCAATACTTTTGATGAGTAAGGGAACATTACCGGTGTTTTTAATAGAAAATTCGTGAATAAGTAATCCTCCGTTTTCATTTACCACACCAAAATCAAATTCAATTTCATCCATTTGGAAATTTGCTTTCTCCACTACGGTTTCTTTTTTGGTCGATTTGTTTTTTTGAGCAAAAGTTAAATGAGAAGAAAAAGTAAAGCAAATAAATAAAATAAGAAGTCTGTTCATGTTTATTATATAATAAAGTTTGTTAGTTTTTGTTTGATGTAATTAAAAATAAATAGTTGCTTGTATTATTTTTTTATTTCAAAGTCATCATCATCAAGCCATACAGGAAAGGCTTTTCTATATGTTTTTAACTCAGGCAGATGAATGGTATATGTTTCTTCAAATTCATCTGAAGTAAGCTGGTTAATTATTTTCCCCTGTGGGTTGTATAAAGCTGATTTGCCATCGTAAGCTACCTGGTTACCATCTTCGCCCACCCTGTTCAGGGCTGCCACATAGCACTGGTTTTCAATAGCACGTGCCTGCGATAATACTTGCCAATGGATATTTCTTTTTTCGGGCCAGCTGGCTACTACTATCATTAAATCGTAATCAAACGAGGTAGTTCTTTTAAGCCATACGGGAAAACGCAGGTCGTAACAAACAAAAGGAGCTATTTTCCATCCTTTGTAGTTAATAATGGTTCTGGTTTTCCCTGCATTGTAATGTTTGTTTTCTTCACCCATTCTGAACAAATGGGCTTTATCGTAAAAAGTAATATAACCTCCTGGTTCTATCCATATAAAGCGGTTGTATACAGCAGTACCTTCTTTAATAATTACACTGCCACAAACGGCAGCCCCTGTAAAATTAGCTACCTCTTTCATCCAGGTTACTGTAATGCCATCCATTGGTTCGCTCAACTTTTCGGCATTCATTGTAAAGCTGGTTGAAAACATTTCAGGTAAAACAATAATATCTGTTTTATCCGTCAGGTTAGAAATGCGGTTTGCAAATTGATTGAGGTTGCCACGCTTATTTTCCCAAAACAAATTACTTTGTATTAAGGTAATGGAGAGTTTGTCGGTTTCCTCGTTTTGCATAGCTATTTATATTTTAACTAGTTTTTCTGCTGCTTTCTCCAATGTTTCGTTTTGTTTGGCAAAACAAAAGCGGAGTAAATTATTGTCAGTATGTTTTTGGTAGAAAACAGATACCGGAATACTTGCAATTTTATTCTCTTTGGTTAAGCGGGTTGCAAACTCAGTATCTTTTTCCTGTGTTATTTTAGCGTAGTTTAAGAGTTGAAAATAACTTCCCTGGCAAGGCATCAGTTTAAAGTTGGAGCCTTTGAGCAGTTTTCTGAAATAGTCTCTTTTCTCCTGGTAAAACTCACTCAACTCTTTGTAAGCACTGGTGTCATCCATAAACTCAGCCATGGCATATTGTATAGGTGTGTTGGTGCTAAATGCCATAAACTGATGCACTTTGCGCAATTCGGTTGTCAGGTTAGCCGGAGCCAGTATATAACCCATTTTCCAGCCGGTAGTGTGGTATGTTTTTCCAAACGATGAAATGATAAAGCTACGCTCTGCCAAAGCCGGGAACCGGGCTACACTCTGGTGTTCCACTTTGTCAAAAATAATATGCTCGTACACTTCATCACTGCAAACTATTACATCGGTGCCACGCACTATCTTTTCCAGTTTCAATAAATCCTGCGAGCTTAAAATACTACCGCTTGGGTTATGCGGTGTATTTATAATAATCATTTTGGTTTTATAGTTAACCAGTTTTTTTACTTCGTTCCAGTCAACTTTAAATTCGGGTAGTTTTAGCTCCACATATACGGCTCTTCCTCCGTTTAACTCAATGGCGGGTACGTAACTGTCGTAACAGGGTTCAATTACTATAACTTCATCGCCTTCTCTTATAACAGCGCTCATTACAGCATAAATACCATGTGTAGCACCAGGTACAATGGTTATTTCTGTATTAGGGTCGTATTGGGCCGAGTACAGATCAAATGTTTTTTGTGCTATTTTTTCACGTAAGCTCAACAAGCCGGGCATTGGTGCATATTGATTCATGCCCTGCTGCATGTATTTATTTACTAACTCTATTAATTTAGGCGATACAGAAAAATCGGGAAAGCCTTGTGCTAAATTAATGGCACCATGCTCATTAGCCAAAGCCGTCATTACAGCAAAAATGCTGGTGTTAACCTTAGGTAATTTCGTTTTTATAGACCCACTGAATTGCATGCCTGCAATATGCAAATATTGATTTGATAAGGCAAAACAAAGGGAGCTATTGTTAATAAGTTTTTAATTGACTGGGGACTTGCTTTCTTTGCCATCAAAAAAATTCTTTTAACGGTAGATTGATTTGTTTTAGCGGAAGTAAAAATAAATATGACGATAGTGAAAACAGTTTTGATAAATTTTTAAATGTTAATAATATAATTTTGGCAAAATTTTAGTGTAAATCAATTCATGAAAATAGTAGATATAAAATCATTGCTCGCTTTTTGTTTGTGTTTTTTTCTTTTCAATAATGCCCATGCGCAGTTATTGCAAAAAGATTCAAGCAGGATTTACAGGCCATCTGTTCTCATTGAAAACTTTAGCTCTGAAGGTTGTAGTAGTTGCCCTGAGGCCGATAAGTTTTTGGGTGAATTACGCCACGTGGTTGACAGTGCTTTTCAACCTGTTTACATACTGGATTTTCATGTAGATGTTTGGAATAAAAGCGGCTGGGTTGATAAATACAGCGATAGTTTAAACACCAAACGCCAGGCTACATACTTGGGCTTAATGAAAGGGCAGGCTATGTACACGCCACAAAGTTTTTTAAATGGGTTGTTTACCGTACCCGGTTCCGATAAAAAAAATATTAGCGGTTTCATTAAACAGAACTTAAGGGTTCCGAGTAGCCACTACCTTACCACCAATGCTTATCAAACACATGTTGATTCAATTACCATTGAGTATGAAATTTTGGGTAAAACAGATAGTTTACTGATTAATTTTGCGGTTGCCGAAAATGATATTTATACTAATGTAACAGCGGGGGAAAATGCAGGTAAATTATTGCACCATCATAATGTGGTGAGGGCTTTTAAAACCGAAAAAGTAAAAGCGGCTAAAGGTAAAAGCTATATAAAAGTACCGGCAGGCGTATCTTTAAAGCAAAGCCGTATTATTACTTATATACAAAACGAAAACGACTGGCATGTAAAAGCGGCCGACCAGCTGGTGAATTAGCCGAAAATATTTTTTAAATACCTAAACAAAAGGACTTAAGTAGGATGTTTAAAAAATATGGAAAATGACTTGTAATTTGTAAACCACATTAACTTATATTTGTAACCCGTAAATACACTTTGCTACTTACGGAAAAATACTTAATTGGTTTTTGGTAAATGCATTAGCTGTGTTTTATTCACAAAAAAATTATGCAAACCAAATACATTTTTGTTACAGGCGGTGTAACGTCATCATTAGGCAAAGGAATTATTGCTGCTTCATTAGCTAAATTACTTCAGGCACGCGGTTATTCAGTTACCATTCAAAAGTTGGACCCTTACATTAATGTTGACCCGGGTACTTTAAATCCTTACGAACATGGCGAATGTTATGTAACTGACGATGGTGCAGAAACAGATTTGGATTTGGGCCATTACGAACGTTTTTTAAATGTTCCTACCTCGCAGGCCAATAACGTAACTACCGGAAAAATATATCAGCATGTAATTAATCAGGAGCGTCAGGGGGCTTTCCTTGGAAAAACAGTACAGGTTGTTCCACATATTACGGATGAAATAAAACGCAGGATAAAATTATTAGGCGAAACAGGGGAGTATGAAATTGTAATAACTGAAATTGGCGGAACTGTTGGCGATATTGAATCATTGCCATATATAGAGGCTGTTCGCCAGTTGCATTGGGAATTAAAGGATGAAGATTGCTTAATTATACATTTAACATTATTACCTTATTTAAGCTCGACCAAAGAGCTTAAAACCAAACCAACCCAACACTCGGTAAAATTATTATTGGAAAGTGGTTTACAAGCCGATGTACTGGTTTGCAGAACCGAGCATTCAATCAGCAAAGAACAAAAACGTAAGTTGGCTTTATTCTGTAATGTGTCGCCTGATGCGGTAATAGAAGCATTGGATGTACCAACCATTTACGATGTGCCTTTAATGATGTTAAAGGAAAAACTGGATAAAATTACTTTAAACAGGTTGAAACTATCGGCTAAAACCGATCCGGATTTGGATAGCTGGAAACAGTTTTTAACCCGTCATAAAAATCCTAAAAACGAATTGCAAATTGGTTTAGTAGGTAAATACGTGGAGTTACCTGATGCTTATAAATCGATTATTGAAGCATTTATTCATGCCGGTGCTGCCCATGAGTGCAGAATAAGGGTTCAGTATATTCACAGTGAATTAATTTCAGACGAAAATGTAGCACAAAAATTAGGAGAGTTGGATGGTGTTTTAGTGGCTCCGGGTTTTGGCGATAGGGGAATAGAAGGAAAAATTACGGCTATAAAATATGTACGCGAAAACAATATTCCGTTTTTTGGTATTTGTTTGGGTATGCAAATGGCGGTTATTGAGTTTGCCCGCAATGTAATTGGCTGGAAAGATGCGCACAGTACGGAAATGGATGCCCATACGAAACATGCGGTAATAGATATGATGGCTGACCAGAAAAATATTACAGCCAAAGGCGGTACCATGCGTTTAGGTTCATATGCCTGCGAAGTTGCCAAAGACAGCAAGGCTTACAAGGCTTACGAAAAAAGTAAAATAACGGAGCGTCACCGTCACCGTTATGAGTTCAATAACAAGTTTCAAAAAGATTTTGAGAAAAAAGGATTAAGCATAACGGGTATAAATCCTGAAACCAAGCTGGCTGAGATTATTGAAATAAAATCGCATCCGTATTTTGTGGCGGTGCAATTTCACCCGGAGTATAAAAGTACGGTGTTAAACCCGCATCCTTTGTTTGTAAAATTTATAAAAGCGGCTTTAACAAAAAGTTTAGGTAAATAATTAGGATAGCATAGTAAAGACGTAACATGTTAAGTCTCTACATATAATGACAAGGCGAACTAAATTTTAGTTCGCCTTTTTTTAAACGGTTAGTTTTTATGTTTTCAAAAGTTACTTTTGCAATTGGAATTTTTTGAAAACAATTCAAACATATTGTTATTTGGTGCTTGCAGCTATTTTTATAGCTACACTTATTCCTTTTCATGCTTTTCATGAGCATATGGAAATAGTGCATTACGTAGCGAGTGCTTCAAAAAATACAGAGAACCACCATTGTAAGCTGGATGAAAATTATTGCCAGGACAATACTTTGCAACACTGTGACCACAAACAACATGTAGCAGAAAGTGGAGAGAAATGTTTTATAAGCGAATACCATTTTATAAAAAACATAACCATAGCAGCAAACCATAGCAGCTTTATGGAATTTTTTAAAGCGCATTATTTTGAGCAGCTTATTATCAATAAACAAATTCAGTTTGTTTTACTACTCAATAACAAAGGGCCTCCCCATCATTTTTTTAGCTAGTAATTATTTTGAGATAAAGCAGATGGATTGTTTCGTGTTGACGAAGTCAGTCTATATATGCCATGTCTGTCAGAATAATTGAATTCATTTTGTGCGTGAAGCACGCTTATCTAAAAAAACATTTTTACAATTTTTATTTTGATACCATTAAAAGCACTTTTTGTATGGTGTTTATTGTTTGTGGCTTTTATAAGCCATAGCCATGCACAGCAAAAAGCTTCCTATAACATACAAGGAATTATTACGGACAGCGTTTCAAAAAAACCTTTGGTAAACGCTGTGGTTACTTTATTGCCCGGCCAGTTAAAAGCTTATACTAATGCCAAAGGTTTATTTGAGTTTACTAATTTAACAGGAACTAAATACCATTTAGCTATTGCTTATTTAGGTTACCATCCTGTTACGGTAAAGGTAAAAATACCTGTTGCAGATTTATTACGTATTGAGCTGGCATCAGAAGAAAATCATTTGCATGAGATCGTAATTAATACGGATAAAACTTTAGCGGTAAGCGAGTATAATTTACAAAACCATCTGGTGATTGATGCTAAAAAGCTGGATGTTTTACGTGGACAAACCATGGGTGAAATGCTGAAAAATATACCCGGTATTACTTTATTAAGCAGCGGGCCCAGTATTGCCAAGCCTGTTATAAGAGGTTTACATAGCAACCGGCTGGTTACTTTAAATAATGGCGTTAAACAGGAAGGGCAAAATTGGGGTGCCGACCATGGTCCTGAAATTGACCCGTTTGCCATTAACAAAATAGAAGTAATAAAAGGAGCCAGTAGCTTACAGTATGGGCCGGAAGCTATAGGTGGCGTAATTAAAGTTTCGGCTAAAGAGTTTAAACAACAAAACGGAATAGCCGGTGCTTATACTTTAAATACATTCAGTAATAATTGGCAGGTAGCTAATAGCTTATTTGCAGAGGGTAATCATTTAAAAAAGCAAAATTTGAGCTGGCGTTTTCAAAGCAGTTACCGTAAGGCCGGTGATGCAAAAACGCCCGATTATATTTTAAGTAATACAGCTTTTACGGAGTTTGATATAAATATGGCTGCGCAATACAGGTTTAAACACAGCAGTTTAGAGTATACGTTCAGTTATTTTCAATCGAGCCTGGGTACATTACGTGCTGCCCATTTACACAACAGAACTGATTTGGAAAATACCATTGCCAGCGGAAGGCCGGGTGTAATAAAAGATTTTACTTACGATATAGGCCGCCCGAGGCAAGATGTTACGCATTTAATAAATGCAGTAAAATGGTTTTACCAGTTTGAAAATTTTAGTAAGCTGAGTATAGATGTAAACCAGCAGGTAAATAACAGGCAGGAGTTTGATGTGTTGAGTTTTTTAAATGCCAACAGTGATTTGAAAGATAAACCTGTTTACGATTTAACGTTAACAACAAACCAGGTAAATGCAAAATATGAACACAAAAAATATTTTGGTGTTAAGGGTTTGCTAGGTTTAAGTTATACCAATCAGGGCAATTATGCCACAGGTAAACAGTTTTTTATTCCCAACTTTATCAGCAATAATTATGGATTGTTTATAATAGAAAAATGGAATAAAAAACACTGGCAGGCAGAGGCTGGCATTCGTTACGATTGGATGGACTTAACGCGTTACATCAATGTGAGCAATGCTGTGTTAAGCAATACGCTGTATTACCATAATGCATCCGGTTCTGTTGGGCTGGCTTACCTCTTAAATACACAATGGAAAATAACCGGTAGTTTCAGTACTGCCTGGCGTCCGCCCAGTATTAATGAGTTGTACGCACAGGGTTTGCATGCAGCAGTAGCTACTTATGAGCAGGGTAATGCGAATTTGCAAACGGAGCAAAGTTATAATAGTGAGTTAACGCTTAGGTATGCTAAAAATAAATTAGCATTTGATATAAGCCTTTACAATAATGTTATCAATAACTTTATATACCGTTTACCGGGCAATACTTTTAATACCAGTTTCAGAGGGGTGTTTCCTGTGTTTAATTACACGCAAACAAATGCTTTGCTGCAAGGGTTTGAAACTAATATAAGCTATCAGTTGCACAAGAACCTGGATGTAACGGCTGCCTATACTTTTTTATATGCCAATGATATGAGCAAAAATGTGCCTTTAATATTTATGCCGGCTAATAAAATACAGAGCAGTTTAACATGGCAAATGCCGGCACTTAAAAAAATAAAAAATGCTTTTTTTCAACTCAATTACCAATATGTATTTGAACAGACAAGAGTACCTTTGGGTATAGACTTTACAAATCCTCCGGCAGCTTATCAATTATTTGATATGGCTTTTGGTGGAGGTAATATAGCCAAAGCAAATATTCGTTGGAGTATTGGTGTACAAAATATATTTAATACCAGTTACCGCGATTATTTAAGCAGGTACCGTTATTACGCATTAGACCCGGGCAGAAATATTAGTTTAAAGTTAACTATTCCGTTTGGGAAGTAATAGCGAGCACCACCAGATAAAAATTAAAAAAAATAATATTCTAACCATTTAAATTAAACAACCATGAACACAAAGAATAATATCATTACAAAACAATTAAATAGTTTAGTTATAACAATTGTATTTATTACGTTGGTCATTTCTTCCTGTAAAAAAGATGACCCTAAACAACCCGTTGCTACCAATCCTCAAGAAGTATTAACCACTGTAATTATTAATGGTTATAACCACAATGAGCCCAATAATACCCAATATCATTTTAGCTATAAGTGGGAAGATTTGGATGGTGATGGTGGCTTGAGTCCGGTTATAGATACTTTGGCTTTGGATACTGGAATTGAATACCATTGTCATATACTTATTTTAGATAAAACAAAAACTCCTGTTGATACGGTTTCTTATGCTATTGAAGAGGAAAAAAACATGCATCAGTTTTTTTATACGGCAAGCAGTAATCTGGACAATAAGTTTAAAACGGAGATATTGGATTTTGACAACAATACACCTGCGTTGCCGGTTGGCTTGGAGTTTCATTTAAATACTAGCAGCAATGGATCCTATACAACGCCATTAGTGGGTTCGTTAAATATGGTATTAAGCCATTATGATGGTGTACCTAAAACAACAGCTAAATCTGCGGAGAGTGATATTGATATTAACTTTCCTGTTAAGTTAAAGTAAGTAAATCAGATTTATTAGTAAAGACGTTGCATGCAACGTCTTTACATGTAGGATATAAAGGAAATATTACCCTATTCAGAAAAAGCCCGTATGTTCCAAAGAGCATACGGGCTTTTTTTTAGTATACAAATAGATAAGCCGCAAATCGAAAGATTTGCGGCTTGGGTTTTTAACCAATATACTTATGAAATATATTTTTAAAATTTACCTATTTTAAAGCTTCTGCCATTTACGTTGCAGGTGGCTTCGTTATCGCACTCTCCATTTCCAAAATCAATGGTACGAGTATTTTTACCTTCGGGAGTTAACTCTACCACACCTTTGGTTATTCTGCGCAGGTTACAACTTAAAT
>CAYTWI010000090.1:0-14235 GCA_964442045.1 uncultured Bifidobacterium sp. | reverse complement strand
CTGGCCAGCGGCAGTCAAAAAATAGCATCGCAAATAGCTACCCTGCTTCAATATATAAAACTATTAGTACTACCATACCCTTTAAGTGTTGATTATTCGTATAACCAAATACCCTATCAAAACATAAGCGACCTTACACCCTGGTTGTCGTTTTTGTTCCATGTTTTGTTAATAGCCGGCATGGTATTTTGCATTAAAAATAAAAACGTACTCGCATTTGCCATAGCCGTTTACCTGCTTAACCTGGTATTGGTTTCCAATCTCTTATTTAATATAGGTGCTACCATGGGCGAGCGTTTAATTTACCATTCGTCACTCGGCTTTAGCATAGCCCTTGCCTATATTATATATTGGGCTTACCGGCAAATAAAACCCCGCTACATAGCAACAGGCAGTGTAGCAGCCTTTATAGTGCTGCTGGTAGTATTGGCAGGCATACAAACCAAAGCCCGTAATAAAGATTGGGAAAGCAACAGCACCCTGTACCGAAAAGACGTATTAACATGCAGCAACAGTGCCGTTACCAATGCCAACGCAGGCAATGCCTATTTGCAGTTAGTACCTTTGCAAAACACAGACGAAGCCAAAAAACAAATGCTTGATACAGCCCTGGTATATTTAAACAAAGCCATTGCCATATACCCCCGTTTTACCCTTGCCTACATTAACAGAGGCAATGTGTTTTTTCAACTGGGCGATTTAGACCACGCCAAGCAGGATTGGGATACAGCCCAGCAACAATATCCTACCTACCCCGACCTGCCCGGTTTATTTGCATCCTATTATATAAATACCGCGGTTAATAAATGGGGCAAAGAAGGCAAATACAACGAAGCCATTACAGCCCTTAATAAAGGAGCCGCCCTTGACCCTAAAAACACCATTTTGTTATTTAACCTGGGTTACTATTATAACCTGGTAGGTAAAAACGATTCAGCCATTAACACCTTCCAAAAAATAATAAATATAAACCCCGCTGATACATTGGCCATCAAATGTGCCAGCTTTATTGATATATTAAAGAAAGCACCCTGAGTTTAATCAAACGCTATTTTGTGCCCTGGCAAAGGGCTTTTTAATGAAGTAAAAGATGAAGAAGATTGTTGTTTACCTGTAAATAGCTATGTTTGTTTGTATACATAACCCAAACACGCCTAACTACACTACATGAAACACAAATACCTAACTATTATTCCTATGGCAGCCGTTGTTTTTTTTACCGCTTGCGGTGGCAACAACAACACTAAAACAGCGCTACACGGGGCAGACAGCAACCGACTAACGGTAATAGACCAATCAATTGATACCTTTTACCAGGTATCAGCGCCCAGCGAAGTGTTTAGCTACATAAAAGCAGCAGGGGGCTTAAGCAGTAAAAAGACCAATATGTTATACAACACGGCCAATTTTACACAAGCCAATAACAAACAACTTGCCCTTAGCCTGGGTATATACAGTGCCGATTTAAGCTATAGCAGTGTTGCGGGTTTAGGGGCAGAGGCTTTAAAATATTTTAACATAGTAAATCAATTAACCGAGGCACTTAAAATATCGGCAGCGGTAAAACCCGGCATGGCGCAAAGCTATGTGCGCAACCAAAAAAATGCCGACTCCTTAACTTTACTAACCAATGATATTTATTTATCGGCTTCAGAAATACTGGAAAGTACCCAACAAAACCCAACACGTGCACTTATAGCAGCTGCAGCCTGGGTAGAGAGCATATATATAGTAACTAACTTAACAGTTTACAAAGCCAATAACCATGTGGTTGAACATATAGCCGACCAGCAATATGCACTGGAAAACTTGTTGGGCCTGCTGCACACTTACGAAAGCAATGCCGATGTAGCTTCGCTTATTCCGCAGCTAACGGAGTTGCAAGCGGAGTTTAATAAGCTAACGGTAACCGAGCTGCCTACCCATACCAGCAATAACAAAGGTGTTACCCTGTTAAGCGGTGGAAAAGATCTGCTGATTAATGCCACGCAGTTTAAAGCCATTACCGAAAAAATTAAAGCCATACGTAATTCATATACTGCAACCCCATGAAAAAATTAATAATAGTAATAAGCCTTTTAGTTTCATTCAGTAAAAGCTTTTCACAAACAAGTTGCTCCAACTTTCATAGAAAGTATTGCGATACACAAGAAACGGGTGGAGATTGGCGCTATAATGCACAATCGAGAAGCGGTTTATTTGCAGTGGGAGTTACCTCTAAAATACGCTGTGTTATATACAAGGGTATGGATTACAGGATGAGTATTTGTACCGAAAAACCATTAAGTAACCCTGTTTTCAAAATTTATGATGCGCGTACCAACGAATTGTTGTTTGATAGCAAAAACCCGGCAACAAACGTATTTGAATTTCAAAGCACCAGTACCCGCCAATTGGTTATAGAAATAGAAGTACCCAAAGCCGCCACCGCTAAACCGGCAGATGCAGGCTGTGTAGGTTTTTTAATATTACATAGACTAACGGATAAGCAAGGTTTCTAAACAAACAGGTAACCATTTGCTATTGTTAATAGCTTAAACTATTTCGGTTTATGCCTTTTATTGCTGCTGCGTACATAAACATACAATACCGAACCCAGTATCAGCAACAGTAAAAGCAATAGGAGCAATACGTTTATAATCAACCCATCCGCTCCCTTCATATAATTAGTAATATATAAAAATGCCCTCGTTTTCATTTGTTTGCAGTGTTTTTATAAGTAAATAAATGAATAAGGTAAGGGCCGATGCAGTAATAAAGGCTTGTTTCAGGCATGTGTTAAATAATTTTGTTTCAATAAGCGTAATACAAATATAATACCAGTTTTTATATTTAATAATATACAAATAAGAAATTGCCCCCGTTTACAAGCCGTAAGGAGTACCTGTAGCCTAAGTGTTTAAGCTTTTTTTAGGTAATAAGCATTACAAAAATTATCAATAAACATTCTGAATTGTGTCCGTAACAGGCACAATAATAAACCATTAAGCATTTTGTTTAACAGGCTGAACCAAATACACCTGAAAAATAAGCCATTAATACACTTACAATTGTTTGCATAAATAATACTTTGTTATATATTTGGTATAACATGGCTTTATTTGAAAGCTAATATACGTTATAATATAGGTGTAATTCATAATTTTTTAAAAGATATGACAACCAAAGAGGATAGAATAAAACAAGTCAGGAAACACTTTAATTTATCGAAAAAGCAATTCGCTGAAATAATAGGGATGAGCGAAATTACGATTGTAAAAATTGAAAGTGGCGAAAACAAAGTAGGAGCTATTACACAAAAGAAATTTTTACAGGCTTTTCCGCATGTAAATAAAGATTGGTTTATATTGGGTTTAGGTACCATGCTTACCGAAGAGTATACCGCTGCCAATGAAGACGGTGTGGCATACCCCGATACCAGAAACATGAAAGACAGCGAAGATGTGATAATAAGAGGAGGGAAAGTGTACATGGATATTACCAGCGCATTCAAATCATATTTTGATGATATAGATTTTATTAACCACATGTTTTCAAACAAACAAAACAGCTGGAGACCAACCGTAGAAAAATTAAGTAAAATAAGAAAGTAATATAAATACCCTTATTAATGGTACTCAAAAAGCCTTTAGCCACCCGCTAAAGGCTTTTTTATTTAATTACCCGTTTTTCGTAAAGACCTTGCATGCAAGGTCTCTACACGCTAACAATTCATGCATTTTTTTGCAAACAGGTACAGCAAATTAGCTTTATAAGCCGTTAACACCATCAGGCAATTAACTCTAAACAACTAATAACTAGCTTAGTGCCCGTGTTTAGGCAAAAATGTATCATTTTAAATTTGCGGCTTTATAAAATATTTTGGTACTTTCGCCTTCTAATTAAAATTTTAAACAGGAATGGAATTAAAAGATATAGTAGCTGTTTCAGGTCAAAGTGGTTTGCATAAAATTATTGGCAGAACTAAAAATGGTTTGATTTTAGAAACAATAGGAAGCGGAAAAAAATTTGCCACCGGTTACCAGGATAGAGTTAGTATTTTAGAAGATATAAGCATGTACACCCAGGAAGGTGATATGCGCTTATCAGAAGTACTGGTAAAAGCACATACTGCAGGCAATGTTCCAACAGCAAAAGACGATGCTAAAGAACAACGCAATTTTTTAATTAAAACAATTGGTTTAGATAGCGAAAGAGTTTACGACAGTGATATTAAGAAATTTTTTAACTGGTATAATGCTTTAAAAGAGGTGTTAGACTTTAGCAAATTAGGACAAGAGCCTAAAGCCGAAGAAACACCTGCCACCGAAACAAGTGCTGAAGAAACAGCCGCTCCGGTAGCCGAAGAAAAACCTAAAAAAGCTGCTGCTAAAAAAACAGCCGCTAAAAAAGTAGCTGCCCCTAAAAATACAGCCCCTAAAACCAACTCAAAAGGAGCAGGTGCTGCCAAAACCACTTACAGACCAAAATCGGTTTAACAATCGGTTTATGTAAATAATATAAAAATCCATCACCACCTAACTGTTGATGGATTTTTTTTTGAATATTGCACTTTATAAGAAGTAATAGCTGCTTACCGGGCCAATTTATTTTTAATAAATGAACACAATTAAATTTAAACACTTTAGGCGTATAGTTTTTTTGCTTGATGTATTAAAGCTGGCAGTAACCGCTTTTGGCGGGCCGCAAATACATTTGGTGCAGTTTCAGAAACTACTCATCAACAAAAAAAAGTACATTACCGATGCCGAGTTAAAAGAGTTAAATTCATTTTGCAGTATGTTACCGGGGCCTACCTCCACCCAAACCATAACCGCCATTGGTTTTAAAATAGGAGGGCCCAACCTGGCCTTTTTAACACTGGCCGTTTGGGTATTGCCCGCCTGCTTGCTTATGGCAGCCTTTGCCATTATTATACACTATTACGCTATTGATAACCCCAAGCTCGATTTCTTAAAGTTTATACAGCCCCTTGCCGTGGGCTTTATCATATACGCAGCCTACCAAATTATACACATGTTTGTGAGCAAACCTTACCACTGGCTGCTGGCTATACTGGCCGCTACGGCAGGCATTGCCATTCACTCACCTTATATGTTCCCTATTATTTTATTTGTAGGCGGCATTATATCAAGCCAGGTTAATAAAAGCAAAATAGGCAAAGTAGCACCCATTAAAAACATAAACTGGAGTAACTTTTTCCTGTTTATTGGCGTACTGTTACTGGCTGCCTTTTTAGGTGCCTTTACCCAAATAAAATGTATTTTATTGTTTGAAAATACCTACCGCTACAGCAGCATAGTGTTTGGAGGCGGGCATGTATTAATACCCATGTTGTATAACCAGTTTGTTGAAATAAAACAATATTTAACCGCCAACGAGTTTTTGGCCGGAGTAGGTTTGGTACAGGCCATGCCCGGCCCCGTGTTTAGTATAGCCACTTACAGCTGTGCCATGGCTTTAAAGGACTGGGGTATATACGGGCAGTTATTAGGTGCAGCCATAGGCACCGTTGCCATATTTTTACCGGGCACCTTTTTAATATTTTTTACCTATCCCATTTGGGATCAGTTAAAAAACTACAGCCCCGTAAAAAATGCCATTGAAGGTATAAATGCAGCTAGCGCAGGACTGGTATTTGCATCCGCTTATTTGCTGTTTCAGCCGGTAGAGTTAAATCAGGCAAATATGATTGTACTTTTACTAACTTTATTTTTACTTTTGAGCACTAAAGTACCCAGCACCGTTTTGGTAGTATTAGCCATTTTAGCAGGTATTTTTTATTAATATAATTAGTATATGAAAAGGATAAATTTAATAATGTTTTACGTGTTGTTGTTAGTATCCTTTAAAGGTATACAGGCACAAACCGATACACATAAAGATGATTTGGTACAGCTGAGCGGTTTTATTGTTACAGCTGATAGTATTAGTGTTATACCTTACGTTACTGTGCGCATAGCAGGTACCAACAGAGGTGTTTTTTCCGATATGAGCGGCTTTTTCAGTTTAGTTTGTAAAAGAAGCGACAACATAGTTTTTACCTCACTGGGCCACAAACAAACCATTTATACCCTGCCCGATAATATTGAAAACAATAAACTGATAACCGTAGTAAAAATGGATGAGGATACCTTTTATTTACCCGAAGTAGTGGTAAGGCCTTATTCAACCCCGCAGGAACTGGATTACTATTTTGCCAAAGCCAAAATACCCGGCAGCTCCCTTTCGCAGGCTTATGCCAACTTAAACAGAGTACCTTACAGTATATTGGAAAAAGGCATTTTGCCCGATGGTATGGAAACAGGCAGGTGGTACCAACAGTCGCAAGCCGAAAGGTTATACTATAACGGACAAGCACAGCCCATTCCAATTGCCGATATAGGCAGCTGGTACCGCTTTTTAAATTCCGTTAACAAAAAGAAAAAGAAATAATTAAAACTATATAACAAATCAATTAAACATGCTTCAAGTATTAACTGCAATTTCTCCCATTGACGGACGTTACCACAAACAAACCAACAACCTTTCAGCTTATTTTTCAGAGTTTGCATTAATAAAATACCGCGTATTAATTGAAATAGAATATTTTATTTTCCTACATAAACAAAACCTGCCTCAACTGGCTAAATACAATATTAGCGAAGATAAACTAAGGGCTATATACAAAGACTTTACCCTTGCCGATGCAGAGCAAATAAAAGATATAGAAAAAACCACCAACCACGATGTAAAAGCGGTTGAGTATTTTATAAAGAAAAAATTTGATGCACTGGCGCTTACCGATGCAAGCGAGTTTGTGCACTTTGGTTTAACCAGCCAGGATATAAACAATACAGCCATTCCTTTAAGCATTAAAGATGCCATGCAAGAGGTTATATTGCCTGCTTTGCAGGAAGTAACTGATAAAATAATGGCACAGGCCAATGAGTGGGCCAATATATCAATGTTAGCCAGAACCCACGGACAGCCTGCTTCGCCCACCCGTTTAGGAAAAGAGCTGATGGTATTTGTAAGCCGCTTAAACGAGCAGCTTAAACAATTAAATGCCATTCCTTACTCCGCTAAGTTTGGTGGTGCTACCGGTAACTTTAATGCACACCATGTAGCTTACCCCAATACCGATTGGTTAAGCTTTGGCAATGCCTTTTGTACCAGCTTAGGTTTATCGCGCTCCAACCCAACTACCCAAATAGAGCACTACGATAACTTAGCCGCTTTGTTTGATTGCTTAAAACGCATTAACACCATACTGATTGATTTTAGCAGAGATATATGGCAATACATAGCCATGGATTACTTTAAACAACAACTTAAGCAAGGCGAAATAGGAAGCAGTGCCATGCCACATAAAGTAAATCCAATTGATTTTGAAAATGCTGAGGGTAATCTGGGTATGGCCAATGCTATTTTTGAACACCTTTCCGCTAAATTACCTATAAGCCGCCTGCAACGCGACTTAACTGACAGTACCGTGTTACGTAATGTAGGTGTGCCTTTGGCACATAGTTTAATTGCCTTTAAATCGTTAACCCGAGGCTTAAATAAACTATTGCTTAACAATGCTAAAATAGAGGATGATTTAAATAATAACTGGGCAGTTGTGGCTGAGGCTATACAAACCGTATTGCGCAGAGAAGCGTATCCGCAACCATACGAAGCCTTAAAAGCATTGACACGTACCAACGAAAAAATTGACTCAAAAAGCATACACACGTTTATTAGTATGTTAGATGTGAGTGAAGAGGTGAGAAAAGAATTACTTAATATTACACCGTTCAATTACACAGGAATTTAATTTTAACCTTATGAGGAATTTTCTTTTAATATTAATACTTGCTGGTGCATTGTTTTCAAACTCGTGTTCTAATAATGGGCCAACGGTTAGCGGATTAATAGATACCTCCAAATGGGTTTTAAATGCCAAAGGTCCCACTTACGATCCTAAAACACCGCACCTAAATGCTCAGGTTGAAAGCAATGAGTTGCCTAACGAGTACCAGGATAAAAAACAAACTTTCAGAGACGGAACAGTATGTATGAGCTGGAGCGATGCCGGTTTTAAAAATGGTAATGAAGCCATTCGTTTTTACCAGAACCTGCAATTGAATATTCGTTACAACGAAAAAGAAGAGATTGCTAAACTTATAAAATTCCCTTTGCGCGATTCAACCACCAAAAAAGAATTTTTAGAAAGATACGATGATATTTTTAACCCTGAATTCAGGCGCGAATTATTAGAGCAAAACCCTTTTCAACTGTACCGCGACTCAAGCGGATGTATGGCCGGTAACGATGGTCAGCTTTGGTTCAGACCCAAAGGCAAAACCTTTGAAGTATTTGAACTGAACTGGTAATACCTGAAAAGTATAATTACTAAAAAAGCCATTTGAATACCTATTCAAATGGCTTTTTTGTTTAATGTACGTTGCATGCAACGTCTCTATAAACGCGCATCGCTTACAATTAAATCTAAGGGGCTAATATTCAATATGGGGAAATTGGCTTGTTTAACCAATTGCTCTGAATACTTGCCTGTAAAAAACGATTTAAAGTTAACTTCCTGCTCGGTCATAATAACAGCTAAGTCGGGTTTAATTTCTTTAGCATAAGCCAGGGTCTGGTCGGTTATGTTACCACCCAAACGTACTTCAATGGTGCTGTTTAAACCGTTCTCGTTAATTTTATTGCTAACCTGGCGACTGTAATTATTTACAGTGTTTTCGCTGTCCTTATCTTTATCGCCACTTACCCCAATAATATGAATTAATGAATTGAATTTTTTACCTATACCAATAGTTAACGGGCCTTTCTGGCGGGTTTCGTAACTGGTATCAATAGGTATTAATATTTTTTCAAAGCTGGTAGTAGTACAGTTACTCGGAATGGTTAAAATAGGTTTTTTTAAGTTATCTATCAGTTTCACTGTATCAGCAAAACTTAATAAACCTTCTTTAGATTCTTTGTTGTTTGTACTTACAATAACAAGGTCTGCATCTATTTCGTTAGCAGTATGAATAAGGTCTTTGTAGCTTAAATTATGTACAGTTTGCAGGGTATGGTCAGCAGTGCTTAGTTTATTGCCAACAGCAGCGTTACTTTCCGAATCGGGAAGTATTACATGTAATTTGGCATTAAACTTATTGCTTAAAGTTACCCCCAGTTGCAGCAGGGCGTCAAAATTGGGCGATTTATGACAAGCTAAAATGATATTTGATAAAGTCAATTCCATGGCTTTTATAATTTATTTGGGTTCAATAAAGGTATAAAAATGATAAAAGTCAAGTATTAACTGTAATATTTATTTAACGTCTGGCATTGGTAAGCCTGTTTAAATATTCTTTAGCCACAATAAAATCAGGGAATTCTCTGATAGCGGCTTCAAAATACTTTTTGGCACTAGGCAAATCGCGGTCGCGTTGAGCGCTCATAATAGCACGCATATTTAATAGGGCTGCTTTTAACGGAACTTTTTGCTTTTCGGTTTCGCTAATCATAAAATCAATACTATCATGGCTGTTTACGGCCATTTGCTCTAATTCTTTCAAGTTGTTTTCTGCTGCCTGAAAATTACCTGTACCAAAATGGGTAGCGGTAATTCTGTATAGGTATTCAGGTTTTTTATTAATAGCGTATAACTGGTTGTATAAGCTCATTTGCTCTTCCACTTTACCCATTTGCTCTGCACACAAAGCTTTTATTAATAGTAATCTTTCGCTTTTAGGGTTGCGTTTTAAAGCAGCTTCGGTTACTATATCGCAAGCCATTATGTTGTTTATGGCAGCGTATAATTCAGGTAAGGTATCAGCGTATAGGGTTTGTGTACTATCGTTTATTAAAATCATCTGGCAAGCCATAATAGCGGTAGGGTAGTCTTTACCATCCATACTTTTATTAAAAAGCTTTTTGTAGTTGTCTGTTGCCTGGGTGTTGCTATTGTTGTTTTTACATGCAATAACGCTGCTTATTAAGCATAATACTATCAGTATTTTTTTCATTCTGTTTTTGTTAAGTTGTTAATTGGTATGTTATATAAATTTAGGAAAATAACCCGGTTCGTAATCGGCCATTACTTCGCAAATAATTTCGAATATGTCTTCTGCATTTGGTTTGCTCCAGTAGTCGCCATCGGTTCCGTATGGAGGGCGATGTGCCTTGGCTGAAATAGTGATAGGTTTATAGTCTAAATACTGGTAAGCATTTTGTTTTTCTAACACCTGTTGCATCATGTAAGCGCTTGCTCCGCCCGGCACATCTTCATCTAAAAATACCACTTTGTTGGTTTTTTTAATAGATTGAACAATGGTGTGGTTTATATCAAAAGGTAACAATGTTTGCACATCAATTAACTCTACACTAATGCCTATTTCGGCCAATTGCTTAATAGCATCTTCTGCTATGCGGGTACAGCTGCCATAGGTTACAATGGTTATATCGCTTCCTTCTATCAGCACTTCGGGTTTACCTAGTGCTACTTTAAACTCGCCTACATTTTCAGGCATTTTTTCTTTTAAACGATAGCCGTTTAAACACTCTATTACCAAGGCCGGTTCGTCACTGGCTAAAAGGGTATTGTACATACCGGCAGCTTGTGTCATGTTACGTGGTACACAAACGTGCATTCCTCTCAGTGAGTTTATAATCATACCTATTGGTGAACCTGAATGCCATATACCTTCTAACCTGTGCCCGCGTGTACGCACTATTAAAGGTGCTTTTTGTCCGCCTTTGGTGCGGTATTGCAAGGTGGCTAAATCATCGCTTAAGGGTTGTAATGCGTATAGCAAATAATCAAGGTATTGAATTTCGGCAATAGGTCTTAAACCACGCATGGCGGTTCCTATACCTTGTCCTATAATGGTTAATTCTCTAATACCTGTATCGCTTACTCTGCTTTCGCCATATTTTTCCTGTAAACCTGCAAAGCCCTGGTTTACGTCACCAATTTTACCAACATCTTCACCAAAAGCCAATACTCTTGGGTCGTTAGCTAAGGCACTGTCAAAGCAGGCTACCATTATTTCCCTGCCATCAACCATTTTGGAGTTTTCGCTGTAAACAGGTGCTATTTCCTGCGCCTGTAAAGCATTGTTACCTGACTCACTATGCAGGTATGAGTTGTATCTTTCTTCGTTGGCCTTTAAGAAATTTTGTTTGTAACTTATTAACTGGTTGCGTTCGCTGCTTGTTTCTTTGTAGGTGTAACGAAGTGCCTGGTTAATGGCTAAGGCTATGTCTTTTCTTATGGGTTCGTTAATGTTTTGTAAATCGTTTGCAATGCTGCTTATTTTTGCGTTTTGCGAAGCATTGGCTAAGTTGTTTAACAAGGCGCAGGCTTCTGCCACATCGTTTTTAATAGGAGCCAGGTATGCTTCCCACGCTGCTTTTTTACTCACGTTTACATGAATTTGTGCTTCGTTTTCAAGGGTGCTTAGCTCTTCTGCGGTAGCAATACTGTTTTGGATAATCCAGTTTTTAAACTGGGCATTGCAATCGTATTCTGCTTCCCATGCTAAACGCTCTTTTGTTTTATAGCGCTCGTGCGAGCCACTGGTACTGTGGCCTTGTGGTTGTGTTAACTCGGTAACATGTACCAGACAAGGTACGTGTTCTTCGCGGGCTATTTTACCTGCTTTTTCGTATACGCTGCAAAGGCTCACGTAATCCCAGCCTTTAACGGTAAATATTTCGTAACCGTTGTTATTGGCATCTCTTTGAAAGCCTTTTAAAATTTCGCTTATATTTTCTTTGGTGGTTTGGTACCTGGCGGGTACTGAAATACCAAAGCCATCGTCCCAAACGGAAGCTACCATTGGTATTTGTAAAACACCTGCTGCATTAATGGCTTCAAAAAAGTGTCCTTCGCTGCTGCTGGCATTACCAATAGTTCCCCAGGCTACTTCGTTCCCGTTATTGCTAAACTGGTTCTGGCCAATTTGCTGTGCGTGTGTTCTGTAATATTTACTGGCTTGAGCCAAACCCACTAAGCGTATCATTTGTCCTGCTGTCGGAGAAATATCGCTCGATGAATTTTTCATGTTTTTTAAATCTTTCCAGTCACCATTGTAGTCAAGGCTGCGTGTACCGTAGTGGCCATTCATCATACGGCCTGCACTTGCAGGTTCTGCCTCTACACTGGTGTGTGCGTATAGTTGCGCAAAAAACTCCTGAACGGTTAGTAAGCCTGCTGCCATCATAAATGTTTGATCGCGGTAATAGCCACTTCTGAAATCGCCATTTTTAAAAGCTTTAGCCATAGCAATTTGGGGCAGTTCTTTTCCGTCACCAAAAATTCCAAATTTAGCTTTTCCCGTTAATACCTCTTTCCTGCCTAATAAACTGGCCTGGCGGCTTGTAAATGCTATTTTGTAATCTTCTAAAACTATTGCTTTAAAATCATCGAATGATAAGTTGGCCTGCATGCTATTCATTAAATAAATATTTAGATTTTGCCAAACGTAATAGATTTTAACAATTCTGCCAAACATGGGGTAAAATTTTGTGGCTTATGTGTAAAATATTAGTTCAGCATTAGGCCTTAATAATTATTTGATATATTTGGCTAATGAAAAAAGTGCTTGTTAGTTTTTGGTGTTGCTTTGTTTTTATTGGTTTAGCCTTTAGCCAAAATGAAGCAGGTAAAAAACCGGTTATTACTTTTGTGAAGGATTATTTTGATTTTGATACCATTGCTAAAGGTAAACAGTTTACCTGTAAAATTGAATTTACCAATACGGGCAAAGAACCTTTAATTATAAAGAATGTACAGGCGTCTTGTGGTTGTACCGTAGCTAACTGGACTAAAAAGCCTGTTAAGAAAAACAAAAAAGGTTTTATTGAAATAACTTATAGTGCCACATTAACAGGGGCTTTCTCTAAAAGTTTAATTGTTGAATCAAACAGTACAACTCCTTTCCGAAGCATATATGTAAAGGGGTATGTATTTGATTTTACGGGTTATTAAAAAACTTCTGTTATCTGGAAATATAAACCACTGTTATTATCTGCACCCCAGGCATAATCAAAACGTAGGTTTGTGCGTTGCTCTTTTTTAATTTGAAAGCGTAAGCCTGTACCTATGTTTGGGTTGTAATATTTTATAGCATCGTTGCTTTCGCTTACTGTTGAAAGGCCTGCAAAGGCAACTCCTCCTAACCATTTCCAAATATTAGCGCGTAACTCGGTTTCAAACGTTAAAAACAAATTTCCCCTGTAGCGTCCCTGTGCATAAGCCCTTGTTGTAAAGTAGCGTCCAAATTGTGGCATTACCATATAGGGTATGGTACCAATGGCTTGCTCTCCTAAAAAACGGCTGGCTAAAACCAACGATTTTTTTGTTTTGAAGGAATGGTAGTAACGGGTATCTAATTTTATGTTTATCCAATCCTGCGTGCTACCCAGCCAACCGACATAGTTGTTTACTGACAGCTCCAGGTATTTACCTTTATAAGCGTTCTGAACATTGTCGCGGCTATCAAATATATAATGAATACCTATGCCTGAAGTAATAAAGCTTTTGGTTCCTACAGCGGAGTTTTCAAAAAAGCTGATGGAATCATTTTTATCTGATTGTAAATCCCAACAGTTAAACAAGCGGTATTGTAATCCTATAAACTGGTGTTTCTTTAGTTTCTTTAAAATGCGTTCTTCAAATTCAATGGCTTTGTAGCTTATGCGTTCTTTTACCAAATTGTTGTTAGGAGTATGTGCCCCTAACTGGTAGGTAAACTCGGGCCAGCTTAAAAACTGGAGTTTGCCTTGTTGTATCCATTCTTCGTTTTTTGAAAATACCTGGTGGTTTACCTGTGCGGCAAACTGCCCGTTGGTGGTGTTTATTACATAGGCTTGCGCATTGCTGTAGCGGGTTGTTTGTGCCGGCCCCAGCAGGAAATTTACATTGGTTAAAACACCATAGCCAAAACCAACAAAAGGGTCGCTTACTATAATAGGCAGGAGGGAGTAACTTACTTTTTTAGCAGAGTCTGATTGCGCAAAACTTTTTTGATCAAACAAGCATACGGCTGAAATAAAAACAATAAAATAAAATTTCATGCGGCTACACATTATGCTGTTTTGGTTCAATGATAGAATTATTCTTTCAAATAAAGCGATATTTAATATGAATGAGCAAACTCAGTTATGTTATTTAGCTAAATAATTTGTATACTTGCTATGCTTTTGAAAAAGGTAATTTATATATTATTTGTTTGTTACTATGTGTTGCTTGCTGCTAAT
>CAYTWI010000089.1:0-14262 GCA_964442045.1 uncultured Bifidobacterium sp. | reverse complement strand
TAAACCTGTACTTCCGTTATCGGCTGTTTTTTTACCATCGGCCGCAACGGTTAACTCACTTGGAGCACGTAAACTGTATTTACCATACTCTTCGGTAGCCAATAAACCGGTTATATCTGTTCCAACTGCTACCATAGCAGCCACTATTAAAAAGGCACCGCTGAAAATTAAATTTTTCAGGTTGTTTCGTTTAATGGCATCAATCAGTTCCACTATAACCCAGGCTATAATAACAAAAATAATATAGTAGGTTATTTGTAAATGGTTTGCAGCTAACTGTAACGATAAAGCTATACCTGTAAGCAAAGCACCTATCAGCCTGTTTTTATGCAAGGTCATTTGTATACCTGCAATAACAAGCGGAATAAAGGCAATGGCATTGCCCTTGGTCATATGCCCGGCATCTATATTCAGAAAATTAAAGGTACTAAAGGTAAATGCGAGTGCCCCTATAATGGCCAGCCATGCATTTACATCAAACACCAAGAGCATAATGTAAGAACATATAAACAACAGAAATATAGTATCCATTGGGTTTTTAAATACCTGCTGAAACTTGAAATACCAATCGTAGGTCCAGTTACCGGTATACGAAGCGCCTATTAAATAATTAGGCATTCCACCAAAAATACTGTTGGTCCAATAGGTTCTTTCGCCCGAAGCTTTCTCAAATTTAGCTGTTTCTTCGTAAGTAGCACGCCATTGGCTTACATCATATTGTTTTAATACTTTACCACTAAAAAATGGTTGAAAGTAAAGAAACATACAGAGTAAAATTACTCCAACAGCCGCTAAATGAGGCAGGGCTTTTTTAATCATGTTATTATTCATTCTGCTTTAAAAATTTGGTCGAATATAAGGTTAGACGGGATATTTTTACGTAAAAAAATACCGCTCAAACAAAATTTAACCAACGCATAATGGCTACTGATTAGTTTCTGAAAAACAGGTTAAAATGTAAGCAGTGAATATGCTTTGCTGAATGTTACCACCTTATAAAACAAGGTAAGTACTAAAAGCCTCTAAACTAATCTATAGCAAAACGGGTATAATAACCTGTTCCGTTATAAGCACGTTTACGCGGATGTGCTTTGCAGGCATCGCTGCAAGCGCCTTCCATTTCCTCTGCGCAGCTTTCGCACATATTAAACTGGTCGTTACACTCCACATTGGCGCAATTTAAATTGCGAGGAGCAGGGCCGCCACATTTTTTGCAGGCTGAAATAACAGTTGGGTTTACTTCGTTAACCGGAACACTCACACGGCCATCAAACACATACAATACCCCATCAAAATCTTTACCTCCGGTTTCTTTGGCATAACCTATAATACCATTGTGCAACTGGTACACATCTTTAAAACCTTCTTTAATTAACAGGGCCGATGCTTTTTCGCATTTAATACCACCTGTGCAGCAGGTAATTATTTTTTTATCGCGGTATTGTTCCAGCTCGGCAATTTTTCCGGGAAACTCCCTGAAGTTTTCAATATCAAGCGTTACGGCATTTTTAAATTTACCCAGGCGGGTTTCGTAATTGCTGCGTACATCTAAAATAACCACATCGTCCCTGTCCTTTAACTCCAGGAATTCTTCGCCTTTTAAATGTTTACCTGTTTGTTTGGTTGGGTCTATTACCTGAGGGTCGCGCAAGCCGCTGTATACTATTTCTGTTTTATACCTTACATGCATGCGTTGAAAAGCATGTTCCGCCACCTCGTCTATTTTAAACTCAATAGAGCTGAAACGGGCATCGGCTTTTAAATCTTTCATGTATTGTTCGCATGCTTCGCGGGTACCACTAATGGTTCCATTAATACCTTCGTGGGCAATATATATACGCCCGCGTAGCTTTAAACCTTTACAATAAGCAAGGTGCTTTGCAACCATATCTTCGGCATCGTCAATACGGGTATAATTGTAATAGGCTAATACTAAGTAATTAAGTGAATCTGTCATAAACGGGCGCAAAGATAATTTTTTTTAAATTTTTTGCGTACAAATTTCTACCCTGCTTTTCTATTATGCCATGATTAGGAACAGATTTTTCTTTGTAAAAAATCAATTTTCGGGAATAGCGGCCTTTTAATTTTGCTCGGTAAACAAACTCGTTTGTTTCTCAAAATCGTACAGGGTGGTTCTGCGCAAACGGTAGTAACTCATCCAGTATTCTTTCAGGGTTTGGTAATAGTTATTGCGGGCCTGGTCCTTTTCCGTTTGGGCTATATTTAAATTGGTATTATCAATTTTACCGATAAAATAACGGTTCTTGGCCACTTCGTAACGTTTTTGTGCTATGGTATCGGCTTTGGCACTGATTAACACACGTTGCTTTAACTGTTTGTATTGCATAACCTGAAAAACTACCTCCTGCTCCAAATTTAAATAGGCCAGTTGCAATTCAGCATCTTTGGCTTTAAACTGGTGTTTGGCTGCTTTGTAATCGTTGCGGTAACGCCCCCAGTTCATTAAGGGCACGTTTAAACCTATGCTTACACGTTGTTGGTCTAAAGGGTTTTTATAACTGGCTTCTACCGTATTGGCAGTATTACTTAAACCATAAGTAGCATTTAACTCGGCATTGGGCAATTTATTTAACTGCGCTCGTTTTAAGCTGGCTTCTATTTGTTTCTGGTCAATGTTTATCTGTATAAAATCGCTCCGGCTTCTTACCGCATTGGCTACTGCTTTGTTTATATCGGGTTCAAAAAAAGGCAAATTAGTTTCCGGTCTTAACTCAATCTGGGTTTCTTTTGACAAGCCTAAAATAATTTTGAGCTGGTTCATGTTATTGCTGTAATTCAAAGTAGCCTGATCAAAACTATTTTGTGCATTCATTAAACGTAATTCGGTCTGCAATAAATCATCCTCCCCTATTTTACCCAAATTATAGCGCCCCCTGGCTAAACGCAACAGGGTATCGTTTACGGCTAAATTAAAACTGGCCAAATTGTATTCAGCCTCGGCATTTACCGCATCAAAATAGGTTTGTGTTATTTGCATAGACAATTCTTCGGTACGCTCCGCATATTGCCTCGAAGTTTGTTTGTAACGCAACTTGGCTAATTGCCATTGAAATTTCAGCTCGTTAAAACGCAGCAAAGGTTGTGTAATACCTACCAATAATGGCGATGCCTGCCAGTTGGTATAACCACCCGAACTTAACAAATCAAAACGGTTAAGGGCTGATGAAACATATACCGTTCCGCCTGTGGCCAATATATTTTGTTGCAAAGTTAAGTTGGCGTTTGACTGTGCCTGGGTACGCTCAATAAATTTGATGGTTCCATCCGGTTGCGATACAATACCAATGGACCGGTCTAAGCCCGGAGCATTAATATTGGCATTAATAGAAGGCAATAAATTGGTAAAGGCCGACTTATAATTAAACTGGGCAGCATAAAATGTATTTAAATTAATGCTGGCCTGCAAACTCTTGTCTTTAGCCATTTGTACAGCTTCAGACAAACTAATTTTTAACTGTGCGTTTGACGGGTACCAAACACTTAATAAAACCAATACAATACTACATTTTAGTTTATTCATTCTTTCATAGGATTGGACTTGCCAATTTATTTCAATAATAAAAGTATTTATCGAAAAACATAATCCGTTTATCAAAAGCATGTGCTATATAACATACAAAGCACATTTTTTTGTTTACTAAAAAATAAATACTTAATACTTTCGTTAATACTTTTGCTTGTAATTATATTTTTTATGCAACAAACCTATTATGTACATAACCAAACCAATAAACACAATTGGATAGGGATAGCAGGTTCTTTTATATTTCACGCTATTATACTTTTGGCATTGTACTTTTTTGTGCTGGTTCCACCCAATCCGCCCTGGGAAGAACAAGGTATGATGATGAGCCTGGGAGAACCAAACATGGGCGGGCCAAGTGAAACACCTATTGAAAACCCGCAACCCAACGAAACTTATACCCCTATTACGGAGCAAACAGAACAACCTGAATTAAGCCAGAATACAGACCCTGATGTAGACGTAGTGGCTAAAGATGTACCCAAAAAACCGGAAAAAAGACCAACACTCGAAACTCCAGTTGAAAGACCAAAAGAGCAAATAGAATTACCTAAAAAACCTACTGCCAAATCCTTGTTTAAAAGAAACACTACTGCCAGCGAAAACCAGGGTGGCCGTGGAGACGGACCTATACCCGGCAATGAAGGTGAACCTGATGGCGACCCTAACGGAGTTCCGGGAGGCAGAGGAACAGGCACTTCTGGCGATGGTACCGGAGGCAAAGGTTTTTCATACAGCTTATATGGCAGACGTATTTCACGCAAACCCAATATTTCTTCTACCTCTAACGATGTAGGTATAGTAGTAGTAAACATTACCGTAGACAGAAATGGTAATGTAACCAAAGCAGAACCGGGAGCAAGGGGAAGCACAACCCTGGTGGCTGATAAATTAGAAAAAGCCAAACAAGCGGCTTTATCAACCAAGTTTTCGCCAAAAACAGATGGACCCGAAGAACAATACGGAACCATGACGGTTAATTTTACTTTTGAGTAAACATTTTCTATTAAACATATAAGCAAATAGCTGTAAACTATCATATTAAGATTTACAGCTATTTTTTTTGTATTTAAGCTAAACAATTACATTTGTCACCGCTAAATAAACAGCTTATGTTTATTGGTAAAACAATTTACATTTTATCACTTATATGAAATACGATATAACAGTTATTGGTTCTGGTCCCGGTGGATACGTTGCTGCCATCCGTTGTGCACAATTGGGTTTTAAAACAGCCCTTATTGAAAAATACAGTACCCTTGGAGGTACATGCTTAAATGTAGGTTGTATTCCTTCAAAAGCATTACTGGACAGTTCTGAACATTACCACAATGCTGCCCATACTTTCGAAACACATGGTATAGAAGTAAAAGGGTTAAAAGTAAATTTAAAGCAAATGATTGACCGTAAAAACGGTGTGGTAAAAGTTACCTGCGATGGCATTGACTTTTTAATGAAAAAAAACAAGATTGATGTATACAAAGGCTTAGGTTCATTTGTTACCAAAAATCAAATTAAAATAAGTGGCGAGAAAGAAGAAGTAATTGATACCGATAAAGTAATTATAGCTACCGGTTCAAAACCTACTACATTACCGGGTATTACCATTGATAAAAAAAGAATTATAACCAGTACCGAAGCGCTTAATATGACCGAAGTACCCAAACACCTGGTAATTATTGGTGGTGGTGTTATAGGTTTAGAGTTAGGCTCTGTATATGCACGTTTAGGTGCAAAGGTTTCTGTTATTGAATATACCAATACCATTATTCCTACTATGGATGGTACTTTAGGTAAAGAATTACAACGTAGCTTACGCAAATTAGGCTTTGAGTTTTTCTTTAGCCATAAAGTAAAATCGGCTACTACAAAAGGTAAAGAAGTAACCATTATTGCTGATAATGCCAAAGGCGAAGAAGTAACTTTTACAGGCGACTATTGCCTGGTTTCGGTAGGCCGTAAAGCATATACTGAAGGATTAGGTTTAGAAAATATAGGCTTAAAAACAGATGACCGCGGACGTATAGAAACCGATGCGCATTTGGAAACAAGCATAAAAGGTATTTACGCTATTGGCGATGTGGTAAAAGGAGCCATGTTAGCACACAAAGCTGAAGAAGAAGGCGTATTTGTAGCGGAAACCATTGCCGGACAGAAACCACATATCAATTATAACTTAATACCGGGCGTGGTTTATACATGGCCGGAAGTAGCAGGTGTTGGTGCTACCGAAGAAGAACTGAAAAAAGCCGGAGCTAAATACAAAGTAGGTAGTTTCCCTATGCGCGCTTTAGGCAGGGCAAGAGCCAGTATGGATATAGATGGTTTGGTAAAGGTAATAGCCGATGCTGAAACAGATGAAATTTTAGGCATGCACATGATTGGTCCGCGTGTGGCCGATTTAATTATAGAAGGCGTAGTAGCTATGGAATTCAGAGCCAGTGCAGAGGATGTTGCCCGTATGAGCCATCCGCATCCTACTTACTCGGAAGCAGTAAAAGAAGCTTGTTTAGCAGCTACCGAAAATCGCGCTTTACACGTATAATTTTTTATTCAATCCATTATAGAAAATCCGTTGCCTAAACAGCGGATTTTTTTATGTATGCTGTCGTAATGATTGAAATGTTTTATTGTTATATGGCTTAAATAAAATTATCAATAGCCAAAATTTAAATTCTATATGCATAGTAAAAGTATAGCTCAACGTATACATGTTAACGAAAAGCAGGTAGCCAGTGTGGTTCAATTATTGGAAGAAGGTGCTACCATTCCGTTTATAGCCCGTTACCGTAAAGAAGCAACAGGCAGTTTGGATGAAATAAAAATAGCAGAGATAAAAAGCTTGCTGGATGAGTTTACTGAAATGGATAAACGCAGGGTAGCCATTTTAAAAGCCATTGAGCAACAAGGTAAATTAACCCCTGCCTTGCAGGCTCAGTTAAACAATGCAGCTAGCTTACAGGAGCTGGAAGATATTTATTTACCCTATAAGCAAAAACGCAAAACAAGAGCCACCATTGCTATTGAAAAAGGATTGGAGCCTTTGGCTAAAACCATTTATTTACAAAACGAAAAAAATATAGATGCATTAGCTGCACGTTTTATCAATGCCGAGGTAAAAGATACAGAAGAAGCCTTGGCAGGTGCCAGGGATATTATAGCCGAATGGGTGAATGAAAATGTAGCAGTGCGTAATACCATCAGACGTTATTTTGAGCGCGATGCCGTGTTATATTCCAAAGTAAAAAAAGGCAAAGAAACAGAAGCAGCTAAGTATAGCGACTATTTTAACTTTGCCGAAGAATTGAAAAAAATTCCTTCGCACCGTTTATTGGCCATCAGGCGCGGACAAGAGGAAGGCTTTTTAAAAGTACATATTGATATTGTTGCCGAACAGGCTATTGACAGTATGATAAGGCAACTGGTAAAAGGAAATGGTGCTGCACAAAAGCAGGTAAGCATTGCCATTGAAGATGCTTACGATAGACTGTTATTGCCAAGCATTGAAACAGAGTTTGAAAACCTTTCGAAAGAGAAAGCCGATAAAGAAGCCATTGTTATTTTCAGTACCAACTTAAGGCAACTATTATTAAGTGCTCCGCTAGGACAAAAACGTATTGTGGCTATTGACCCGGGGTTCAGAACCGGTTGCAAAACAGTTGTATTAAATGAGCTGGGCGACTTGGTACATGAAACAGTTATTTATCCTTTACAAAAACAACAGGAAAGTAATTACACCTTAAAGCATTTATTAAGCGAATATAAAATTGAAGCCATAGCCATAGGCAACGGAACAGGCGGACGCGAAACAGAAACTTTTGTAAGAGATTTAATTAAAAACAACGAAGCCTTTAAACACATACAAGTGCATATGGTATCAGAGCAGGGAGCTTCTATTTACTCCGCTTCACCCATAGCGCGCGATGAGTTTCCCGATAAAGATATAACGGTACGTGGCGCAGTATCCATTGGCCGCAGGCTTAAAGACCCATTGGCCGAGTTGGTAAAAATTGATCCTAAATCAATTGGTGTGGGACAATACCAGCACGATGTAAACAACAAGCTGCTGAAAGAAAGTTTAGACCAGGTAGTAATAAGTTGTGTTAACCAGGTAGGTGTTGAACTGAATACAGCCAGTAAACATTTGCTCAGTTATGTTTCAGGTTTAGGGCCAGTACTGGCACAAAACATTATTGATTACCGAAGCGATAAAGGAAAGTTTACCTCGCGCGCGCAATTGAAAAAAGTACCGCGTTTGGGCGAAAAAGCTTTTGAGCAGGCAGCAGGTTTTTTACGCATACATGGCGCTAAAAACCCTTTGGATAACTCAGCAGTGCATCCGGAAACATATGCTATAGTAGAGCAAATGGCCAAAGATTTAAACGTAAGTGTAAACGATTTAATAAGCAATGCATCGCTGCGCAATAGCATTAATTTAAACAAATATGTAAACGCCCAAATTGGCTTACCTACTTTAACCGATATTATAAACGAGTTGGCTAAACCCGGTCGCGACCCGCGCGAACCTTTGGCTGAATTTGCTTTTGGCAATGTAAACAGCATAGATGATTTGGTGGAAGGAATGATACTACCCGGCATAGTAACCAATATAACAGCCTTTGGTTGTTTTGTTGATATAGGCGTACATCAGGATGGTTTGGTTCATATATCGCAAATGGCCGATAAATTTATTAAAAGCCCCAACGAAGTAGTGCAGTTAAACCAACGCATACAGGTAAAAGTAACCGAGGTTGATAAAGCCCGCAAACGCATTGCTTTAAGCATGAAGGGCATTTAAATACTATTGATTATATACCACAATACTGTTGTTTGTTAAGCCTACATAAACAGCCTTGTAAGCACATGCCGTTATATTTGGCAAAGTTATATTTCCTCCTATATTTGTTAAATGAGTGTTGCGTAGCATAACCTATGGCTACACAATACCACCTGTTTGAAACATTTATTTTAAAACCATTTACCCCAAAACAACATGAGTCACGTAGTCAGACAAACCCTTGGTCAGGAAGCTCCCAAAAGCAAAGCCGACCGCTTAAAGGCACGAAAATGGAAAACCGTTCGTGTAGCCCTTACAAAAGATGATTTTGAAAAGTACTTCGATTTTTTAAACGATGCTGTCGTGTTAAGAAGCAGTGCAGAAGGTGTTCCTTTAATGACCACCACCGGTATTTTCGGCCCCATTAAACCTGGTACCACCGTTAAATTAAATTACGGATTGGGTACGGGCATAGAAGAAGTTTCTTCAGGCAAAGAAGAAATGACCCTAATTAACAGATTACAAAGTTTAAAACACGACAATACCCCCGATGCAAAACATGCCACTGCCATTAATGCCAATTGGGTAAGCGGTAAGGACGGAGGAGGCATACCGGGCTTATCATCATCATCAAACGTATTTGGTGGCACCGGTTCTTTGTTTATTAACCAGTCCAATGTGGTAATACCCGTGCTTGACCCTGATAATCGTTTTTATAAAGATACACTTGCTTTTTACGGAGGTGTTTTATTAAAACCCGGTGAAGCCTTTAACGTGGGTTTTGATTTACCTTTATTTGGTGTGGAGTACGATACCAGTTTGCCTGATTATATAAGGAACTATGCCATGCAGCCATTTAGCGGAGGCGGTATGTTTGTAGAGCATCATGAGTTCCCTCATATATTTCATCCAAGACCTGATGAGGGCACACAAGTATATTGCGAAGCCAAAGTTACCTTAGGCCGCAAGAGTGTAAATTTCGATCCTAAAAATCCGCAGTTTACCTTTACTACTTTCAGGGTTCCGGCTGATGGTTCTGCGGTGGCTATATTACCGGGCACCATACACAACGATAGTTTTACCAATGGCAAGCTAAGTGTTTTTGTGGCTGATGTAACACAGGACAAAGTAGATACCGTAGCCTTCCGTGAATCGGCTCCTTACAAGAATATACGTATTGAAGATGTTACAGAATAATACATAACAATAAAATAAAAAGCCGGCTTCAGGTGGAAGCCGGCTTTTTTATTGATAATACAACTACAGCAATAGCTTATCAAAACATCCTTATAAAGTCTTTAAACGTTCCAGAAACGATTCCTTCAGGGTCTTTGAAATATCGGGCATAGACTGATCGCTCATCAAAGCAAAAAAGCCATCGTGGTTAATAAACTTTTGTACCTTTTGTAAATTTATAATATGCGATTTATGGCAGCGGTAAAACAAATGGCTATCCAGTTTGGCTTCAAAATCTTTCAGGCTTTTGGAGGCTATATATTTAGCCCCGTTATCCATATGGAACTCGGTATAGCTGCGCGATGCTTCCAGCCTTACAATATCCTTTTGCTTTAAAAATATAATACCATCCTTTACCTGTATTTCTATCAATAAATTAGTATCGTGCTTAGCGGTTGAAGGTGTTTTGTCCTGCATCTCCATAATGTTTTTTAAACAGGCTCTAAAGTCCGCATCATCTATCGGTTTCAGCAAATAATCAAAGGCTTTGTTTTTAATGGCCTGTATGGCATATTCTTTATGAGCGGTGGTAAACACCAGCTTAAAGTCTTTAAAATGCAGCCTTTCCAATAATTCAAAACCACTCATGGTTGGCATGCTTATATCTAAAAATACCACATCGGGTTTATAATCTTCTATCAGCGTAATGCCTTCCGCAGCGTATAAAGTAGTGGCCACTACACGTATGGTATCGGGGTTTCTGGCTGCAAGTATTTTCAGGGTTTCTATACCTGCCGTTTCATCATCTATAATAATGGCTCTGAGCATGGTTTAACTTTTCAATATGGGTAAAATAATAATTACAGTAGTGCCCAGGCTGGCTCCCTTGTCATCTTTTTTATCTATAATATCAACCCTGCCTTCTATTTTATAGGTTTTCTTAATTAAATCAATGCGTTGCTTTACAAAACTAAGTGCCAGCGAGTTTTTCTTAAAAGTTGTTTCCTTATGCAAACTGGCATCGCGCCCTACCCCATTGTCGTCAATAATACACCTGATAGTTTTGTTCGAAACATATTCAAACCTGATGTCTACATGTCCGTCATCGCTTTTAGCCAGTAAACCGTGCCAGATGGCATTCTCCACAAAAGGCTGAATCATTAAATGTGGTATGTAGGTATTGTCAATATCAATTTTACTATCCATTTTAATAGAATAATAAAAGCTGGGGCCAAAGCGCAGTGATTCCATTTCCAGGTAGGCTTTCAGTATATTCAGGTCTTCTTTTACTGTTAAGTTATCTTTGGCACTGCTTTCCAGCAGCTCTCTTATCAGCTTGGAGAATTTGGACAGATATATTTCGGCCTGGTTGTTTTGCCCGCTCATGATAAACTGTTGTATGGAGTTTAAGCAGTTAAACATAAAGTGCGGGTTCATTTGCGATATTAATAACTTTTGCTCCAGCTTAACACGCTGGTGTTCTGATTTAAGCCCTTTTTGCCTGCCCAGTAAATAGGTTATAATTAATATGGCTACCAGCAGTATGCCTAATACTATGACAAAATACCTGCTTTGGTTTAGTTGCAGGCTTTGTATTTCGTTTTGCTGTGCCAGCAATTTATACTGGTTTTCTTTCTCCTCTAAATTATAGGCAAACTCTTTTTCCATGGCTTCTCTTTGCACCTTGGCATTGGAGAGGGTGTCTTTGGTAACAATATACAATTCATATATGTTTAAAGCCTCCTTATAGTTACCTTCTTTTAAATATATTTTTTTAAGCAAAGTGGCCAGTGCCGGAATTTGTGCGGTAAACTGAATGGATTGTACCATGGCCAGTGCCCTTAATGCATCCTGTTTAGCCTGCTTAATATTGCCCTTTAAAAAACTAATATCGGCCAGTGAATTAATGGTACTCGCTATAACTCTTTTATCCCCTATTTCCTCCGCCATTTTATAGGCTTTGTAGGCAAAGTAATAAGCGGAGTCGTAATTCTTTTTATAAATGTAGGCGGTACCAACCGAGTTATATATCTGCACTCCATATATGGTTCCCTCTAATCCTTTTATATAGGCCAGACTTTGCAAATAATACGGAATGGCTTTTTGCTCTTCGTGCAGTTCGCTGTAATCGCTGCCTATATCAACCAGGGCACTGGAAATGCCAAAGTCGTAGTTAATTTCACGGCATAGCTTTAAGCACACAAAATGTATTTTTAAGGCTTTGCGTACCTCGCCCGATGTTAAATAAAACAAGGCAATGGATGAATAAAAATCAATAATGGCCTTTTGGTCCTTGAGCTCCTTGGCTATTTTTAAGCCCTTGTAGTTTAAAAAAATAGATTGTTTTCTGTCGTACTGCCCGGCATACAGGCGCTCCAATATTTTAACAATTTTCAGCTGCTCTACCTTAAAGTTATTTACTTCGGCTATCAGCAGGGCGCGGTTGTTAAATTCAATGGCTTTATGAATATGCCCTTCCCGCCAATAGGCCAATCCTATTTGCGAGAGTATCCTGGCCTGGTAAACCAACATATTATACTGGTGTGCATCGTTTAACAGCATCTCCCAATAAGCCACGCTCGTTGTTTTTAAACGCTCGCCAATCAAGTAGCTCAGTTTCACCCTGTCGGTATCTACTTTGGTGAGTAAATACGCTTTCTTCAATGAGTCAAGCTCCTGTTTAGATCCTGTATCATTGGTTTGCGCAACAACAGAGTATGACAATAAACTCATCAGTAAAAGCAATATGCCAATCTGTTTTATATACATGTAGTCCGGTAATTATTTATTCATTTAAAAGTTATTTACTGGTTAGGCTTATCAAAAATATAACTTTAAGAATGTAATTAAGTTAATATTAATGGGTTTTATAAACATATGGATGTTTTTGTTTAAAAATGGTGTCACTCGAGTGTTATTTAGATGGTTTATAAATGAGTAGTTGCTGTTATGCTATTAAAAAGCGTTCGTGTCATTATGCCATTGCAGGCGTCCCCGCCTGCAATAATGTTTCTTCTCTTTCTTGTTTCGATACTTTTTGTTTATCCATTGCTGTCATCCCCGTTTACTATAAAGTAGCTCCCTCATGCCATTGCAGGTGTCCCCGCCTGCAATCAGTTACCCCTTTTCTTGTTTCGATACTTTTTGCATTGCCAAAAAAGTATCCAAAAACGCTTTTAAGTTGTTGGTCGGGAGACACAACAACGGCTAAATGTAGGAAGCCCGCTCCCGATAGCTATCGGGATTCGTCTGGCCAACGCACGCATCCTTTTGGTATTTGGTGACTGGTAATGAAATTTTGTAGAGAGGACTTGAAATGTTGTTGACAGGTATTGAAAGATGCCTGAGAGGACATGAAAGATGGTTGAGAGGTGTTGCGATGGAGCTGAGAGGTCTTGAAACTTAGTTGAGAGGACTTGGAATGTTGTTGACAGCTATTGAAAGATAGCTGACGAGTGTTGAATGATAATATTTGCCATTGCAAGTGTCCCCACCTGCAAAACATGTTTCCCTTTCTTGCTTCGATACTTTTTGCATTGCCAAAAAATTATCAAGACAAAAAGAAACTATTTATACCATACCTAAACGAAACAAGCCGATTTAAATATAAAAAGAGTATTTATACTACGAAAAAAGGGTATTTCTACTCTTGTAATTAAAAAATTGTTGTGTATAATTTTGTATTAACCTTAATGAAACATAATTATGAAAACACAAAAATTTAAACTGAGTATTACCCAACTCGGTATTACTGCCGTCTCTATCACTTTACTTTTATTGGTGATTTACTCCTGTAACAAAGATGTTGAATGTGTCGAATGCAAGCAGAACAAAAACATACAGACCCGAAACATTGTTTTAGGTGAAACAATGTATACAGCCAGTGCATATTACGAAGCCAATGAAGACAATGATTTTGCTGTAACTATTTTTAACAGTGAAGACATACCCGATATGAATGGAACGATTGATTCTATACTCAATCTTTATGAACTTACACTACCTGAATCTCAATCCGGTGAAAAAGTTTTGTTTGGCTTAACATTGTTTTATGGTGCATCATTAGAAGAATCAATGGGCACCATTCCAAACGGCATATTACTATACCATACAAACAGTAGTACAGGAAGAAGTTATGCTAATTTTTGGCAAAAAAGTGCTGATAACAGTTTTGATTTAAAACCAAATCTATCTGGTATTACAACCTACGTAAGCAGGACAAACTTTTACCAGTTGGATCAAGCCCTTAGCATGAATACGGAAGAAGCTCTTTTATTTCTGGACAGAACTAATATGCCAACCAATCATTACAGAACCGTATTCCAAATAAAACTGGAAACAGCCACATCAAACCCAAGTGCAACTGAAGCACCAAATGGTTCAGGAGGAGGTTCTTGCAGTGCTTGTGGTGCCGTTTTTAATGGCTGTTGTAAAGAAGATTTGTTTGGAGAATCTTGCGATATAGTTCCTGTTTGTACCGGTGGTGGTTGCGATATGGTATTAAATACCGGAGGATACTATTTTACACAAGAAGATTACGATTATTTATACTGGATTAGAGATTCTGTTTTAATGGGTACAGAAAAAGGACAGGAAATAATAGACGATTATTATTATTCAGGTGAAATTATGAGAGGTAATATTACTTTTTCATTAGCTTGGAAATTATACAGACTATTTGGTATTGATTTATTTTCAAGATTTCCTCAGTTTTTTACCAGTACTGCTTATGATGGTGATATTTTAGTTAATGACGAAGTAC
>CAYTWI010000088.1:0-14490 GCA_964442045.1 uncultured Bifidobacterium sp. | reverse complement strand
TATTTTATTTTGAATTTCGATTTCCATTTTAGCTATTTGTTCTTTGTATTGTCCAGTGTGTTCTTCTTGTTCTTTATAATACAACTCGAAACTTTTGAGTCGTAACTCACAATACTCTTTGAGCAGTCTATTGCGGGTTCTCATTTCAAGGGGTAAGTCTAAGTCTTTAAGACTTTCCATCAGAACAATACTCTTTTTCCAGTTGTCAATGCCATTGTCTTTTAATGCCACCAAAATGCTGTCGTTAGGTGTGTTTGGCGGCAAATTAAATACCGATAAAGCTTTTTCTTCCAGGGCAGAAAACTCTTTTATTGTAGCATCGTATTTGCCAAAATTATTAGGTATGCTTTTATATATACTAAACGATGCTATTAAAACAACCGCGCTGATAGCAGCAATGGATACGTAAGATAACCGGGCATTATCAGGTTTTTTTAGACTAGGCAAAAAAGCAAAACCTATTAGCAAACCACTTACCAAACCTCCAATATGAGCAGCATTGTCAATACCACTTTTAAGACCGTTTAATAAGTTATAACCCACAAAAAAAACAATACTGGCCAGCAAGGCTTTTCGTTTGGTGGGTTCAATTAAGTGCGTACTCAGCAAAGCTAAAAACATACCGTACATACCAAATATAGCGCCTGATGCGCCTGCACTAATGCTTATATCGTGCCACCATAAACTGGCTACACTGGCTGCAATACCCGTTAATAAGTAAGCCGTAATAAACTTAAGCTTGCCCAATATAGGTTCCAGCAAAGCGCCAATATATAACAAAGCATATACGTTCAGGAGTAAATGAATAATACCAATATGTAAAAAGCAAGCCGTTAATAAGCGCCACCATTGTCCCTCCAAAGTAAGCGGCTTAAAATTAGCACCCCAGTTTAACAGGCTTTCGTTGTCGGGTAACATAATATTAGCCCCGCTCAAAGCCATGAGTATAAAAAGTATAATATTAATATCAATAATAAGAGGCGTAAAGAAAAAGTCTTTGGTTGGTTTAAAAAGATACAATAACTCTTTCAATGCACTTGCATCGCCCGAAGCAGGTGCGTTTAAAACATCTTCTTCAGGTGGTACCAAACTGGCCTGTATGGCCTCGTATTTTGCTTCTGTTTCATCCTTGTTCAGTGTTGTTTTAAGCACATCAAAAGCGGAGAGAAACCCGAGTACAATTTTTTTGTTTTTACCCCAATCCACAAACTCGCTGCCCATGGAGGAACTGGTGATGTAAACCACTCCATCTTTAATTTTTACGGTAACTTCTGCCAACCACATAAGCGGATCGTTATTTGTATAAGCCACAAAGCCACTTTGGCTCATATACCCCAATTCCCATTTTAATTGCTGAGCCGTTTCAATAGCTGTTATTAAAAACTGTTTTTCCGTTAGGTCCGTTAAAACCATTGTTTCCGTGTGTCGCGGTGTTAGTCCTATTGCCATGTATAAGTATTAGTTTTTGTTATAGGTTTTCATTTGTAAGCACGATGGTTGCGGTACCCTGACGCTATAACGTGTTTTGCTTAATAAACCTGTTTTTATGTTACGTTTAAATACAATAATATTATTTGTTACCATATTAGCCACCAATAAAAAATGACCGCTGGGGTCAAGCGTAAAGTTTCTCGGATGGTCGCCATAAGTATGCTGGTGACCCACCAGGCTTAGTTTTCCGTTTTGTGGGTGGATAGAAAAAATAGCAATGGTGTTCTCGTCATCCCAACGATTGGAAGCATACAAAAACAAACCATCGGGCGAAATATGAATATCAGCACTGGCATAAGAAGTTTGTTTTTTACGGTAAGCAAAAATACTTTGTATGCTATCCAGTTTACCATTTTGGTAAGTATAGGCAGTAACTGTACCGCCCAACTCTTCTATACAATAAGCAAAGGGTTTTGCCGGATGAAAAGTAAAATGCCTGGGTCCGCTTCCTAAAGTGGCCTGTACCGTATAGTCGGGCATGGCTATAAGCGGTTGCTTTTGTAAAGTATCAAATTTGAATACACGTATTTTATCGCCACCCAAATCAGGTAAAAATACATAATCGTTTTGCGGAGAAAAAACAGCCGCATGTATATGCGCTTTGTCTTGTCTTTCTTTATTGATGCTGCTATCAGTAAATGCAATAAGTTGCGTATACGGATTTAAGCGGCCATTTTCATTAGTAGTATAAACCGATACATTGCCCTCGGTATAATTGGCATTAACCACATATTTATTGTTTTGGTGTACACTTACATACACCGGGTTTTCGCCACCACTGGCTTGTTTATTGATAAACGTTAACCGACCATTTACGCTGTCTATTTTAAAAGCCGATACACTGCCGGCATTGGGCATTTTGGTTTCCGTACAAGCGTATAAATACTGCCCGTTGGGTGCAATACTTATGAAAGAAGGATTGGTAATATTTGGCACATGGCTTACTCTTTTAAGCTGTCCCGTTTGATTATTGAAATCATATACAAAAATACCTTTAGCAGGTACGCCATTGGTGTAGTTACCTACAAATAAATAAGTACGTTGTTGAGCCTGCCCAAACAAACATAAACAGCAAAACAAAATGGTAAGTAAATAAATGTAAGCGATGCTTGTTTTTATTGTCATGTAAATTTTTGCTGTCATATAACGAAGCAGGCGACAAATAAAAGCTAAATAAGGGAGATTGTATAAGCATATGGCTTTTAGCATGTGCTTGACTGATGTAGGCATATTGCCAGTATAACAGGTGCAAGAAGAGCCGCTACACTTTGCGGCAACTAAAAAATCAGGATTTAAACCTTGCTCCCCTTGGCGGGAACAAAAAAAATGTATTAGAAAGTATCCTTCCAAAGGCGGCAGCTAAAAAATTACAATTTAAACCTCGCTCCGCAGGGGAGGGACAAAAAAACTGTGTGCGAAAACTTGCTCCCCTGCGGAGGAATAAAAATTGCATGCGCAAAAGCTTGCTCCGCTCGGGAGCAAGCTTTAAATCCTGCGCAGAAGTCTGCTCCGCTGCGGAGCAGCTTTCTGTAACATATAAATATTGCTTTTGCCGGATAAAGATGATTCAGTAAAGCGCTTAATTAAAAAGGAATAAGTAATTCATGAAATTTAATAGCGGGTAAATAACGCCAACACAATTCACCTTGTTTTTGTATAGTTTTGTTCCCTGTAAGCAAGTAAGAGGCAGCTCCCGGTAAAAGATGTTGCTTCTGACAAATATTTTCCAACAAAATGCACCAAAAGCTATTAAAGGTAATACAAGCGCAAATTCCCATTTCCAATAACGATGCTGAACTTTGTACGGCCTATTTTGAACCCGTTGTTTTTCCCAAAAACAGCCTGATTGAAGAAGAGGGAAAAATTCCTCAATACCTGTATTTTGTTGTTTCAGGCTATATGCGTTTGTTTCATTACAACAACAATGGAGACGAAATAACTACGCATATTAATTGCCCTCCGGGTTTTATCACATCTTACTTTCATTTCATTAACCAGTCCAAAGCTACAGAAAATGTAGCATGCATTACAGATTGTGAACTGTTGCGGATAACCAAAAACAATTTAGACCTGATTACAGCAAAAAGCCAAGCTTTTAAAGACTTTAGTATTTGGGTTTTTCAGCAATCGATAGCTTATAACGAGAACCGTTCAAAAGAATTGGCAACACTTACCGCTGAACAACGGTACCAAAAGTTAATAGATAACTACCCGCATATTATTCATAACGTTCCCCTGCAATACATTGCCTCGTTTTTAGGAATGAATGCAAAAAGTTTGAGCAGAATAAGAAAGCAAATGGTTAAGTAACATTTGCGAAGTGCTTTCGGAAATGCATTGCAGAATTTTGTGCCATCATTTTAAAATTATAAAATATGACACAGCAACATTTAGCATTGGTTACAGGCGCAAACGGACATTTAGGTAATAATCTGGTAAGACTCCTTATTGATAAAGGCATTCCTGTTAGAGCTTCCGTTCGCAATATCAATAACAAAGAACCGTTCGTTGGCTTGGACTGTGAAGTTGTTCAGGCAGATATTACCGATAAGCAATCGCTCCTGAAGGCATTGCAGGGAGTAGAAACATTTTATGCCGTTGGCGCTGCCTTTAAACTTTGGGCCAAAGACCCCAAAAAAGAAATTTATGATGTAAATATGCAAGGCACACAAAATATGGTGGAAGCTGCTGCCGAAGCAGGCGTTAAACGGATAGTGTATGTAAGTTCTATTGCTGCTCTAAATTACACCCGACTCCCCACAAAAGAAAGCTACGGGCAAAATCCCGACAGAAGAGATATGTATTACAACTCAAAAAATGACGGAGAAAAACTGGCTTTTGAGTTGGCTAAAAAACACCATATTGAATTAGTGGCTGTTTTACCTTCGGCTATGATAGGCAGCGAATCATTTGGTAACTTAAGTGTTTCCTATCATATTATAGACTTAATTCTTAAAAAGGAAATACCAGTTGAAACAGGTATAACACTAAACTGGATAGATGTAAAGGATGTTGCTGAAGGCTGTTACCTGGCTGCCACAAAAGGTAAAAGCGGAGCACGTTATATTTTAGCCAATGAAAAATGTACCTCTATAAAAGAAACTACGCAAATGGCTCAAAAGCTATTTCCTGAATTAAAAATTAAGTTGCCTGTAGCAGTGCCCAAACCCATACTTTTTTTAATTGCCTGGTTAATGGAATTAGGTAGTAAGCTAACAGGCAAAGCACCTTTGTTAAGTGTAAAAGATATTGCCATGTTTTCCGGATTGCAACAAGATTTTGATATTTCAAAAGCCAGAAACGAGTTAGGCTTTAATCCTAAAAAGCCGGATATAGCAGTTAAAGAAGCCATGATTTATTTATACAATAAACGCATTGATAAAAAACAATCCCTGAATAAATTAGCCGCCATACTGCTTTTTTGTACCATAGCTTCCACTGCTTTACCTGCACAACATTTAAACCCAGGGTACGATACGGCAAAGGTTTTTGTTTCCATTGAAACAGACCCGGCTTTTTGGGCCGGGACTTTACCAAATGGTTTAGGCTTTGATGCTAATGTTGATTTGCGCTTAGCAGCATTGCCACGTTTACGATTAGGTGTTTTGGGGTATTCAGGAAAATGGAGCGGTGAGTTTGGCAAAACAATATTGCTTACTAATGACTTCACAGAAAATAATTGGGAAACCCAATGGAATGGTATTGGAATAGAAGCTCAGTATCAGTTTAGGTTCGGACTAAAAAGAGGCGGACTTCAGCCCGGGCTCAGGTTACAATGGAATCAATTTATATACCGGCAATACAATTCGCGAAAAGGAGAAGCCAACCACCTGGTAATAACACCACAAGTAGGGTTTCAATGGTTCCCGTTTAACAACATAGGCTTATATATTTTGCCCTGGGCGGGTGTTCAAATTCCGGCAACCGGCACAGATAAAATAATTATTGACGGAGCAGAAAAAGCCACCAGAAAAATAATGCCTGTGGTTACAGCACATATTGGCTGGGAGTTTAAATGGTAAGACACCATCAGCCGGTGCGGTTTAGCAAACCGCACTTAATTACTATGAGCATTTGTAATGCGAAAATATCAATACTAATCAATACATCTGCTTAATGAACGTGGTGGTAAAAGCGGATTACAAATCCTTATAATATATGGTTTGGATTGCAAATCCAAACCAGCGGTGCCGACAATAATACCAGATAGCCGGTGCGGTTTTGTAAACCGCACTTAATTACTATAAGCATTTGTAATGCGAAAAATATCAATGCTAATCAATACATCTGCTTAATGAACGTGATGGTAAAAGCGGATTGTAAATCCTTATAATGTATGGTTTGGATTACAAATCCAAACCAGCGGTTTGATGTTTTTATACGGTTAGCCGGTGCGGTTTTGCAAACCGTACTTAACTACTATAAGCATTTGTAATGCGGAAAATATCAATACCAATTAATACATTTGTTATATGCCTTTAAAAACCATAACCGACAGAGATGGAATGTATTTCTTAACGTCAACCGTTGTTGATTGGGTTGATGTTTTTACACGCCCAATTTATCGCTATATAATAATAGATTCATTACGATATTGTATGAATGAAAAAGGGTTAGAATTATATGCCTGGGTTATCATGTCAAACCACATACATTTAATGGCCGCATCCAAACCCGGTTTTCATTTATCCGATACCATGCGCGATTTTAAAAAATACACAAGCAAACAAATTACAGCAGCCATATCAGTAGAAAATGAAAGTAGAAAAGAATGGATGTTGAATAGGTTTGAATATGCAGGTAGAAATGATAAAAAAATAAAAAACTATACCTTTTGGCAAGACGGAAATGAAGCCAAACCAATCTATAGCTTTGAGTTTTTAAAACAAAAGATTGATTATATCCATAACAATCCTGTTAAAGCAGAAATAGTTGAATATGCAGAGCAGTATAAATTTAGTTCAGCCATTGATTATGCAGGAGGAAAAGGACTACTTAATACATTATTAGCATGGTAAAAAGCGGATTAGTAGCCGGTGCGGTTTTGCAAACCGCACTTAATTATTATAAGCATTTGTAATGCGAAAATATCAATGCCAATGAATACATCTGCTTAATGAATACGATGGGGAAAAGCAGATTGCAAATCCTTATAATGTATGGTTTGGATTACAAATCCAAACCAGCGGTGCCGACAATAATACCAGATAGCCAGTGCGGTTTTGCAAACCGCACTTAATTACTATGAGCATTTGTAATGCGAAAAATATCAATGCCAATTAATACATTTGTTTCATGAACACGATGGTAAAAAGCGGATTACAAATTCAAACCAGCAGTGGGTGGGTTTATTCATTCCAAATCTTTTAAACTTTACAATGAAATGCCTAAAAGAAAAATTTCTAATCTTGACTTAAAAGTTAAACTTTTTAATGAGTATCTTGAAAATGGTGGAGTTGAAAAGATTGTATTTCCAGACCTATTAAAAGGGTTACTTGAAGTAAAAAGAGGATTAGATGGAAAAATTGATCCGGATACAGTTAGTCCGCTAGTCAACGCTGCGATGACAACGTATCTAGCGACACATTTATTACCACCAGCTTATTACCCACAACACATTTCTGAATATCGATCGACACTTCAGAAGAACAACAGTTTTGCACAAGAAAATATCGATACAGAAGAACAGTTTGATAAGATTTATGAAGAATATAAGCACAAAGAAAATACCATTTTTAGAGGACAGAAAGAAGCGAAATGGCGGCTTTACAGTAAACTCCAAAGACTATGGATATTAGAAAAACTGTTTGAAAAGGAAGAATATCATTCCTTTTTGGAAAGATTGGTTGAGTTAGGCAGGCTCAAGTTTGCGGAACCTATACAGGAACTACTAAAAGCAAATCACGTTGATACAACTAATGCTATATCAATATTAGCTTATCTGCAACATCATGGTTGTCCCACACCTCTGTTAGACTGGACTTATCGCTTTCAAAATGCTTTGTATTTTGCCCTCGATGGGTTACAGATTCATCAAGGTACAATTGAGATTGATAATTATTGCAGTGTTTACTTTATTGAGGAGAAATACTTCGAATCTGGTAGTTTGAAAAATATCATCTCTGAAAGTTTGGATGCACAGGAAGAGCCTGAGCTGCAGCGTTTAATAAGCATTTTCTCAAAAGGAGACGAAAAGCGAAAAAAAGCAATGCAAAAGCACTTTGCAGGGAGAAAAGTGTTTGACCGAAGTAAACTTAATGGGTCGGGTCTCGTTAATCACATGACCAAAATCGAGTATCTAATGAAACTTCCCCTCAGTTATTTCAGTGACAAAGATAAAGACTCAGACATTTTATTTTCGCTAAACAATAGCAAAAACATTTTGAATCAAGAGGGTATTTTTACATGGAATGCAAGTTCAACTAAACCCATAGAATTAGTTGGTGATGAACAATCCAAGGAAGGAGAACAAGAAGGAGAAGAAAAGGGTATTTATAGTTTTTGTAGTTGTTTCAATATTCACAAAAAATTAGCCCCTTATATCAGAAAGCGATTGAATGAGGATGGAATAACGAAAGAATTTATTTATCCATCATCCAACATAAGCACTTGGGTGATTTTTGACGAGTGCAAAAAAAGTATTAGATAGCTTTTATATTATCTTTACCTGACAATTAAACATTACGCAGTCAGCAATAGCGTAGGGCTGTGGAACGTTATTTGTAAGCATATTACGAACCTTCAAGATTTAACAATCCAAACAAAATAGTTTTATGCCTTTGGTTGGTGTTATTACCGAACACTTTGTAAGTGCATAACAACATCAAACTATGTAATAATACTACAACAAAAAAAGCGACCCTTTCGAGTCGCTTTTTTTATGTTATGTCCAAGGTTGGTGTCCTCACCAAACTTTTATTTTAATTAGGAGTGTGCAGATACTTTTGGTGCTGCTGCTAATATTTCTTCGCTTACACCGCTAGCATATTGCTCAAAGTTTTTAACAAACATGCCTGCTAATTTATTGGCTTGTGCATCGTAAGCATCTTTATCAGCCCAGGTATTGCGTGGGTTTAATATTTCAACCGGTACATTAGGGCAAGTTGTTGGCATTTGGTAACCAAATACAGGGTGTTGCTCAAATGTTACGTTGTTTAAATCACCGTTTAAAGCGGCTGTAATCATAGCACGGGTGAAAGATAATTTCATACGTGAACCGGTACCGTAAGCGCCACCGCTCCAGCCAGTATTAATTAACCATACGTTTACGTTTGGATTTTCTTTTAATTTTTTACCCAATAACTCAGCGTATTTGCCCGGGTGTAAAGGTAAAAATGCTTTACCAAAACAAGCAGAGAAAGTAGCCGATGGCTCTGTAACTCCTGCTTCAGTTCCGGCCACTTTAGCCGTATAACCACTGATAAAGCTATACATAGCCTGACCAACGTTTAATTTTGAAATAGGAGGTAATACACCAAAAGCATCAGCCGTTAAAAAGAAAATATTTTCAGGTGTTTTACCTACTGAAGGTACCGCTATATTATCAATTAAATCAATCGGGTAAGCAGCACGTGTATTTTCAGTTACTGAAATATTGGTATAATCAACAGTAGAAGTGCCCGGAATAAAACGGGTGTTTTCTACCAATGAACCAAAACGGATGGCATCAAAAATTTGCGGCTCTTTTTCTTTGGTTAGGTCAACACATTTAGCGTAGCAACCACCTTCAAAGTTAAATACCGAATCTTCAGCCCAGCCGTGCTCATCGTCACCGATTAACTTACGTTCAGGGTCAGCGCTCAAAGTAGTTTTACCCGTGCCTGATAAACCGAAGAATACAGCAGTATCGCCTTTTTTACCAATATTAGCCGAGCAGTGCATTGATAAAGTATTGCGCTCTTGCGGCAATACATAATTCAATACCGTGAAAATACCTTTTTTCATTTCACCGGTATAACCGCTACCACCTACTAAAATAATTTTTCTCGAAAAATCAATAATAGAGAAGTTATGTTGACGGGTTCCGTCTTCAGCAGCTACCGCTTTAAAACTAGGCGCATTTAAAATTAACCATTCCGTTTGGAAATTGGCTAATTCACTTGCCTCAGGGCGTAAAAATAAGTTATTGCAGAATAAGTTATGGTAAGCAGTTTCGTTTACCACGGTTACATTAAGTCTGTAACGAGGGTCAGCACATGCATAAGCATGGCGCATGTACACTTTTTTACCTGCATAATGAGCAATTACCTTGTTCATTAATTTTTCAAATTTGTCGCTCTCAAAACGATTGTTTACATCGCCCCACCAAACAGTGTTTTCTGTTTTGCTGTCAACCACACAAAATTTGTCTTTAGGAGAACGTCCGGTAAACTCGCCAGTATCAGCCATTAACGCACCAGTATCAGTTAATACACCTTCGCCATTTATAATAGCGTGGCTAACTAATTCAGCAGGGGTAAGGTTTTGGTGTGCTTGTGAAGCACTTTTCAAAATCCTATCAACGATAGAAATGTTTGTCATATTCAGGTTCTTATGATTAATAAATATCCTGCGAAAGTATTTTTTTATTTTACTTTTAAAAGCACATTTTATCTATATTTAGGTGTCAATGATTAAAATCAAAAAAAATGACGCTTAAAATAAGGCTTTTACAGCCCGCTTTACAACGTAAAATTTTACCCTGTTAAAAGCCCCGGCAAGCCATTTTTTTTCTGTAAAAAAGAATTACTTTCGCCCTTCATTTAATTCCATTTTTTTAATGTTTGACAGAGAAAGACCTAGTTTTGAAGATAGTAATAACGTAACGGTTCAAAGATGTTTTTTTGCGTACGAGTTTGCCGAAGCCTTTGTAAAAGGTAAAAACACAGCCGATATTGGTTGTGCTGATGGCTACGGAACCCAGCATTTAGCCGATTTTACCGCTACCACCGTAGGTGTAGATTACAGCGAGGTAACTATTGAAGAAGCCAGGAAAAAACATGCAGCCAAAACCAATTTAACATTTAAATCGGGCAAAGTACCTCCTATACCTTTGGCTGACGAAAGTGTGGATGTAGTGACGGCCTTTCAGTTTATTGAACATATAGAACAACGCAAGGCTTTTATGGCCGATGTAAAACGCGTATTAAAACCGGGAGGCATATTTTTATGCTCAACCCCCAATATAAAAATGAGTATAGCCCGCAACCCTTTTCACGTACACGAGTACACTTTCGATGAAATGAAACAGGAAGCAGGTAGCGTATTTGATAACATTGAATTAAAAGGATTGCAGGGCAACGATGCTGTCAATAAATATTATGCCGACAATTCAAAATGGGTTAAAAAAATATTGATGCTTGACCCTTTAGGCTTGCATAAAATGTTACCGTCAAACTGGTTGGTAGCACCCTATAATTTTTTAACCAGCTTAATGCGTAAAAACTTAAAAGAAACCAATAACGATACCTTAAAAATTACCACCAAGGATTTTTATTTAACTACCGATAGTTTAGATACCACCTGGGATATATTTTTAATAGCTCGCAAATAAAAAATACCTAACAAAACCAACCAAATGAAAGGAACCGGATTAGCCCTTGTAACTCCGTTTAACGATGATTTATCTATTGACTTTGATGCTTTATCAAACCTAATAGAACACGTTATAGCCGGAGGTGTGGAGTATGTTGTAGCGCTTGGAACCACAGGCGAAACAGCTACACTGAGTAACGATGAAAGAAAAGCAGTATATGCTTTTATTCAGCAGCAGGTAAAGGGCAGAGTACAGTGTGTGGCCGGTTTAGGTGGAAACAATACAGCCGAATTAACAGATTATATAAAAGCATTTGATTTTACAGGTTATGATGCCGTATTATCAGTAAGCCCTTATTACAACAAACCGAGTCAGGAAGGCATATACCAACATTTTATGGCGGTGGCCAATGCCAGTACCAAACCCATTATTTTATACAATGTACCTGCCCGCACGGGCAGTAACATGACCGCTGAAACAACTTTGCGTTTAGCCCATGCCAGCAATAAATTTATAGCCATGAAAGAAGCCAGCGGCAATGCTGAACAATTTATGGATTTAATACACCAGGCTCCCAAAGGTTTTGCCATATTGAGTGGCGATGATAATTTAACGGTACCGTTTATAGCCATGGGCATGAATGGCGTTATCTCTGTAATAGGTCAGGCTTATCCAAAACAATTTTCAAACATGGTGCGTGCAGCGCTGAACAACGATATTGTAACAGCGCGTACCTTACACTACGAGTTATACAGCAGCATGAAATCTATTTATTTAGATGGAAATCCTGGCGGTATAAAAGCATTGCTAAGCTTAATGGGTATTTGCAAAAATGTAGTGCGCTTACCATTAACTACTGTGAACAACCAGGCATATGCTACTATTCAGAAAGTGTATGGCGAAGCTAAACTATAACATCGTTTTATTTATAACGGCTTTGGTTTTTGTGGCAGCTTGCAGTCAACAAAAACCAAAGCCGTTTACTTACACCCATTACAGTTTTGCAGAAACCAAGTACCCTATACCAAACGACAGCTCCCGTAGTTGTTCCTTTACCGCCTGCATTCCCATTTTAGCAGGAGGCAATCCTGTTTTAGTTGATTCCGTGAATGCTTTTATTGCACAACAATTTTTCGGCAAGAGCAGTAACAATGAAAGCCTGCAACAAATGGTAAAAGCCGAAGCCGATAGTTTTTACCAAAACTATTTACGCGATTTCGTATCATTTAATGAGGCCGATTTCCCATTAACTTACCAGTATGATTTAAAGCTGCATGTTACTTTTTATAATGAAAAGTACTTAACGCTGAAAAACGAAAACTACGATTATATGGGCGGGGCACATGGCAATTACAGTACCCTATATTATGTGTTTAACAGAGAAACCGGAAAGCAGGTACGCTTAGCAGAATTGTATCCTGATACACTTAAGCTAACAGCTATAGCACAGCAATTATTCTACCAGCAAAAAAACATTGATACTACTACTGAAATTAATGACCAGGGTTATTGGTTTGAAAAAAATAAATTCTGTTTAAACAACAACTTTGGGCTGTTAAAAGATACCCTGGTTTTTATGTTTAATCCGTACGAAATAACCAGCTATGCCGAAGGGCAAACGGAGATAAAAATTCCGTTGAATACAATCAATAAGTAAGTATTGCTGCCTATTTCAACTGCGTAATAATACTTTCCAATCCTACATTTTCCTGCGTTCCTGCTGACAGGTTTTTTAACGTTAAGCTGCTATCCGAATTGTATAAAAGCGCATAAGGAATTTTTTTACCTGTAGCATATTTAATAGGCTTTTCCAATGGCTTTTTAGGATTTACTTTATCAGCGTATATCTCTGCAGCAATGTTTGCTTCGCGCAGTTGTTTTAAAGTTTGTAATGCTTTAGGCAAGTCGTTTTCCTCAAAGCAGCAAACCAATACTTTGGTACTCGATTGATTCAACGCAGCAGGGAATTTATTTAACTCCTCTATTACATCATATATTCTATCCAAACCAAACGATATACCTACACCCGATACCCCATTTAAACCAAAAATACCCGTTAAGTTATCATAACGTCCGCCACCGCCAATGCTGCTTTTTAAAGAGCCTTCGGTAGCAGCCACTTCAAAAATACAACCGGTATAGTAGGAGAGGCCACGTGCTAAACTGAAATCAAGTTTCAGGTTAATATCTTCATTGGTTGATTGGTTCAGGTTGAGTATAAATAATAATTCTTCAATGCCTTTTAAACCCTCGGTTGATGTTTGAAGCTTTGCTGAAAGTGCTGATAGCATTTCAGTATTGCTTCCTTTAATAGCTATAATTTCAAACAAAGTATTGATTTTGTTTTCAGAAAACCCAAGTGTACTTAACTCTTTAGTTACGCCTTCGGTTCCTATTTTATCTAACTTATCAATAGCTACAGCAATGGTATTTAAATGTTCTATGCCTTTTACTACTTCGGCTATGCCCGCTAATATTTTCCTGTTGTTAATACGCAACTCATAAGGAATATGCAATTGCGAAAATGCCTCATGGTATATTTGAATTAAATCCAGCTCATTCAATAAACTATCACTCCCTACCACATCCGCATCACACTGCCAGAACTCACGGTAGCGGCCTTTTTGGGGCTTATCGGCACGCCACACAGGCTGCATCTGGTAGCGTTTAAAAGGAAAAGTAATTTCGTTTTGGTGCATCACCACGTAACGGGCAAAAGGAACGGTTAAATCATAACGCAAACCTTTTTCCGAAATAAGCTTGGTGGCTAATTGGGTGTTATTGGTTGATAGAATTTCAGGTGTTACTTTGTCTAAATATTCCCCTGAGTTTAATACTTTAAATAAAAGCTTATCACCTTCATCGCCATATTTTCCGGTTAAGGTACTTAGGTTTTCCATGGTAGGTGTTTCAATAGGCATAAAGCCGTATTTTATAAAAACCTGCTCAATGGTATTTAATATATATTTTCTTTTGGCAACCTCTTGCGGTCCAAAATCGCGGGTACCTTTAGGAATGCCTGGTTTTTCTTTTGCCATAATAGTAGCCGGCAAAGTAAAGGCACTTATGGCAAGTTTCAAAACAATAAAAGAGGCTACTTACAAAGCAGCCTCTTTTAAATAGTTAATTTTTATAATTGTTAGTTTTAGTAACTGATAACAGCTTGTTTGGCTTGGTTTCTCAGGTTAGTCCAGTTAATTTTATAACCATAAGGACAAGCACCCGAAACAGGGTTACCCGATTGATCTACCCCGAAAGTAACGGTAATTTCTCTCGCTAATTTTTTATGTGTTTTTGCCCCGCTTACCGGAATCCAGGCGCCACCAAAACAAGCGTTATTGCTGGTATATACTACGGTTTCGCTAATTGATGTAGAAAAAGGATTGCCTGCACGGTTAGTACCGGCTACCACAATATTATCAACGCCATCAACATTGCCAAATCCTGATATTCTAACAGTAGGAATACCCGCAGCAGTAATCAAT
>CAYTWI010000087.1:0-14615 GCA_964442045.1 uncultured Bifidobacterium sp. | reverse complement strand
TTACAAAAGCTTTTTATTTAGTTACATGATTTACTGGTTTAATCAGGTTTTTCTTTTTTATAGCCTTCTAATAAAGTAAGTAGTGAATAATGATAAGCCTGTAAGTTTTTGAGTGTAATTTCCGGTTTTTTTTCATCCGGAATGGTAATGGGCATTTCATCCAGGTACTTTATTAATTCAGGATATTCTGACTGTATTTTCATGGTCAGCATTACTATATCATCATTTAATTCGTGTTCAGTTTTCATGTTATTAAAAGCTTTCATGCTTTAGTGCATCATGCTTTATCATGTTCCTTTATTAACTCGTCTTTTCTTCCTGCCTGTTCCGACTCATTATTATAATCGGGGCTTGCAGTGTAACTATACCTGATAACAATAAATTTATTAAAATAAATACGTATGGGTTAACCTGTAAATAGACTAAACTGATTATGTTAAAAGCTACCCAAAACGTAAAAATAATGACATATAAAATGATGAACTTCCTGGCTCCTAAAAATTGTGCTTTAGTCATTCTTTTGTGTCTTTTGTTAAAATCTTTACTTTCCATTGGTTTGTGTTGTTAGCAGTAAAAAAATTAAACTATATTTCTTCAAGGGCCATCCTTTTTTGGTGAGTATGGTGTTTAAATTCTGAGGGCGTTAATCCGGTAATTTTTTTGAACTGGTTTGATAAATGGGCTACACTGCTATAATTAAGTTTATAAGAAATTTCTGTAAGATTTAATTCATCGTACAGGAGTAATTCTTTTACTTTTTCTATTTTATTGATAATAATAAATTGTTGAATGGTTATACCTTTTACTTCCGAAAATATATTTGATAAATAGGTGTAATCGTGGTTTAGCTTTTCACTTATATAATCAGAGTAATTGGTTTTAGGGGGCTCATCAGCGTAATGAATCATTTCAATAATTACAGTTTTAATTTTTTCTATAAGCATTGCTTTTTTATCTTCCATTAACTCAAGACCCGATTGAAGCAAATTTTGCTTTAAAGCCTGGCGTTGCATAAAGTTTATGTTCTCTATAATATCAATCTGGCCTAACTCAACAACATTGCAGTGCAGACCTAAATTGTTTAAAGCTTCTTTAACCATCATTTTGCAACGAAGGCTTACCATGTGTTTAATATAAAGTTTCATAAAATTATTAGTTTATAGGTTTTGAATACTATAATATATATATAAAACATGTGCCCCAGATTTTTCATATTCCTGATTAAAGCATGTTTAGCGTTTAATGCCTTTAAATACAAGGATTTTTTAGTAAGCCTGTTTGTTTGTCGTATAAGAACAAGTAACGGCTCTGATTGGGGAAATTTCCCCATTGTGTGGAATTAATGCCACAGCGAACGTTGTAATATTGTGCTGAAAGCTACAGTACGTTAACAAAAAAAGCAGCTGTATAGCTGCTTTTTTGTTCGTTTTAAACGTTTATAAATTACTAGATTCTGAATCACTAAGTTATTCAGGATATTTGTCTGGTTAATGCTTGTGATCTTTAGGAGGATTATTGAATATGAAAAGTTCATCCATTCCGGTAATCATTTGGTTTACTTTAGCTACCTGCTTATTAAAACTTGTTTTAAATACAATCCATTTATTTCCTTCTTCAAATTGGTATTGAGTAAGCATGGTTTTGAGTTGTGTATTTTTAAGTTCTATCAATTCAATTTGGTTTTTAAACTTGTCTTGAATTGCCTGAGGTTCCAATTTAATGATAGTTTTGAATGAAGAAATTTTCAGTTCGTTGGCTTGTAATTGCTTATCCATTTCATTCGTGTATAGTTCGTACTCGTCAAGCGAGTCGGGTTGGGTTTCAAGCGAATGATGGGTAGCCTCCATTACACGTTCTCTGGCCTCTTCTGCTGTTTCCGTTTTTTGCCCGGTATTGTGGCAACCCATACCAACAATAATAAATATTGCCGGTATGAGGTGTTTTATACCTGTTTTAAGCATGTTATTTATGCTTATAATAAAATAATAAGTAACACAACAATAACAATAAGAGCACCTACCGAAAGGTAAACGCCATCACTCAATTGAGTAAGTTCTGTTCGTATAGTTTTTACTTCCGTTCTGAGGTTTTCTTTTTCAGTTTTTGAGAGGCTTTCTACATTTATTTTTTGTATAGCATTTATTCTATCCAGTAAAACCTGTGCAGTTTTAGCTTCAGCGGCCTTAGTTTCCTTAATGCTTGCAGCTGTGGTTTGCAATGGACTTATAAAGTATAGCAAACCAATGGCGATCATGGTTATTATGTTCTTGTTCATAGTATTTAGTATTAATTTGTGTTGCAAGGTATATTCGTAAAATCTGAAACCAGTTATACAATTATTTTTATAAATTACATTATTTACATATTGCAATACCTTTACTTACTAAAACTACTTTTGGCTTTAAGTATATCAGGTTGGCGGGTAAGGTATTGTTCAACCGTTAGTCTTGATAAAAGATAACTCAGTGTTGATTCTGCTCCCTGATTTAAATTAATATGTGTTTCTTCCAATCCATCATAACAACCACCGGTACAGGGATTGTAAACAATTTGGTTTAAGTGGTTTTGACCTAAAAACCAATTAAAGGCCAGTTCCATTTTTGTTAAATAACTTTGTTTTTGGGTTGTTTCATAAAACAGGTTAAGAGCCAATATCGTGTAGGCTACATCAATAGGTTGTTCTCCAAAATGAGCAGCCTCTTTACCTTTGTGCATCCAGCTTTTGTTGGATATAACTTTTATACCGTTATCATTAAAAGTATTTGAAAGAAGAAATTCCATCGACTCAAATGCAATATCCCTGTAAACCATGTTACCAGTAGCCAGGCTGGCCATTAGCATGGCTTCAGGTAAGGCACTGTTAGCATAAGTTAAATAGCTTTCAAACCATTCCCAACCGTTTGATGATTCATGTTTATACATTTGAACCAACCTGTTTGCCAATATTTTAATGAGTATAACACTTTCCGTATTAGGATATTTTTTGTTATAATAGTATAACCCTTTAATAGTAAAAGCCATAGCCCTTGTGGAGTACATTTTGTTTACTTTAAGTACCGCAGTTGCCATTAGTTCAATAGCTTCTTCTGTTAATGCAGTGGGTAAATTAGCTTGTGAAATTAAGTAGCCTAAAGCCCAAATAGCACGACCATTTGAATCGGCCAGGTTAGTGGAGTAATTTTGTGAGGTAAAGTTTTTATGCTTATCTACATAATTTAAAAAATAACCATCGTTATCCAGGCAGTATTGTATAAACTGATAGTAAGTAGTAATCATTTTTAAATCAGCTTCATCTCCGGTTAATTCGTAGTGCATGCACAGGGCTATTAAGGCACGGGCATTATCATCTAGCGTATAACCTGAATCAATATCAGGACGGTTAATTTTTGAAAACTGTATCATACCAACATCTGTAGTCATTTGTTTAATATGATTAAGATTAATGGCCGGTAAATTATAGTGTAAGGTAGTTGTTTGTTCCATTGTTTTATGAAATAATAAAGCATGCGCCACAGCAGTATTTTCCCATGCTGTAGAAGCTATTTTATACAGTCCGTTAGAACGCATACCGGTACTTAATTCATTATCATTTAGCAATAGTTTAATTGCTTCCCTCAGTTGCGCTGAATTTTCAAAGTCAACAATAATACCCGAATCGTCATTGAGTACTTCGCGTGCATGTGGTATGGGTGTTGATATAATGGCACAACCGCAGCTAACAGCATAAGAAAATGTGCCGCTAACAGCCTGGTTCCTGTCCTTAGATGAGAAAACATAAATATCTGTTAACTGCAAATATTCCAATAGCTCAGGCAGTGGTAAATAATTGTTAATAAAGAGTACGTTGTTTTGAAGCCCTAAGTTGTTTACTTTATCCTGTAAAAGGTTCCTGTATTGTTCACCCTGTTCTTTTTTTACTGTGGGATGCGTTTTACCAATTACTAAGAACAATACACTGTTATCTGTTTTAATTATTTCAGGCAAAGCATTCAAAGTTGTTTCAATACTTTTCCCCTCGCTCAGCAATCCAAAAGTCGAAATTATTTTACGACCAGCTAAGTTATATTTTTCTTTCAGTTCATTTTTATCCAAATGCGGAACCAGATGTGTTCCGTGTGGAATAACCGATATTTTATTAGCGGGTATTTCATAATCATTGGCCAATATCCTAGCAGACTGGTTAGTCATTACAATTATGTTACGGCTTTTATCCACTATGTGTTTTACCTTTGCTTTTAAGCTTTCCGAAGGATGAGGCAGTACGGTATGAAAAGTCACAATTATTGGTTTACACAGCTCACTTAAAAAGGTGTTAAACTCATTTTCACGTTCAATAAATAATCCAAATTCATGTTCAATCAAAACGATTTCAATTAGGGAATCATTGTTTATTTTATCTGCCAGTTCGCTATAAGCCTTTTTGTTGCTTTTTTCAATTATATATTTAACGTCAGAGTTATAATTAGATATTTCATTTTCTGTTTCAAGTGCGCATACCTTAAGTGAAAACGACTGACAGAATTTTTCTTGGATAGTATTTATTAAGTCACTAGTATAGGTTGCTATTCCGCACTCTCTTGGTGGATAAGAGGTAATGAATAAAACTTCTGGTGTAGCTTTTTTTTCTTCTACTGTCAATACCCTTTTTACAGGGCTATATTTATTCGAAAACACTTTCGAAAGGTTTGGTCTTTCAAAAATAATCAAGCCGGTATTCTTGGTGTTGTATGAAGCGTTGTTCATGGTGTTATAATATTATTAATTAATTCATTTACTAATTCACTTATACTTACTGAAGCACATGCAATTCTTTTATCGGCAGCGCCATAGTATATATATAAAGTATCGTCAAATAATGCAGTACCGGTGGGGAAAACCACATTATTTACATAGCCTTTTAATTCCCAGTTCAGGTCAGGCTCAAAAAGTGGATAGGGTAGGCGGGCTATTTCTGTTTGTGGGTCATCTAGAGATAATAAGGCAGCACAGGCACAATAAACATATCCGTTTGGCGTATCGTGTACGCCATGGTATATTATAAGCCAGCCTTCAATTGTTTCAATAGGCGGACATCCTCCCCCAACATAGCTCGACTCATGTTCATATTGTGACGATAGCACAATATTTTCATTTAGGTGGAATAAATAATTTTCCCAAAACGCAGGTGTTAATTCTTGTAAATTGTTAACGGAAACAATTTGTATATCGGGTTTTATACGATGGAGAAAAAAAAACTTATTCTCAATTTTTCGCGGAAAGAAGATCAGGTTTTTATCCCAAAGGAATAATTTTTTGTCAGGGTTACCAAAAATATTAGTGTGCATATGAAAGCGTTCATATTTGCTATTTAACGGGCCGTTGCATTCTGCTAACTGCTTAAACTCTTCATAAGTTACCTGTGGTAAAATGATACCATGTTTTTCAATGGTTTTTAAGTCAGTTGAGGTACATAATGAACCTAGCGCGTTCACCCCGTCATAAGAGGTATAAGTAATGTAATAAACGGCTTCAATTTTTACTATACGAGGGTCTTCTATGCCATGGGACTCGTAATCAAAATGAGGGCTTATTAAAGGCATTTCACTTCGTTCAACTAATTGTAAAGGTCCTTCAAATTTGCAGTATCCAATACTTGAATAGTTTTCTTTCCTGACAGCCCTGTATAGCATATGTACTGTATTTCCTTCCTGCATAATGGCAGGGTTTAATACGCCTTCTTCTTCAAAAGCAAATAACGTTTTGGTTAATAAAATGCCTTCTTTTTTTACTGATATCATGATTGTGGAAGCAACTGGTGTTGAAATGGTTTAATTATTTTTTGTTGAACAGGTTTAGTATAATGACTACAAAAGGGATAATTAATAGTATATGTACCAGATTGGTTGAGTAATAAATAAAATAACTCAATAGCCATATTCCGAATGAAACTATAGCAATTGCATTAAGCCAATCGTTTATATGTTTAGGAATAATCATGTATAGCATCAATAGAATGCAAATATCTCTATCCGCTATTTTTATTCATTATACAACTTCTTAATAAACTTATATAAGTTACGCGTTATCTTTTATAAGCTTAGCAGCGTAAATAAAAAAACACCATGTTTTAAGTGGTGCTTTTTATTAAATTATTTTTTTGAAGCATGCATCTTAGCATCCTTTTTTTGTACTTTCCTTGCCATTGCATGGTGACCATGAGCATTGATGGTGCTTTGTGCAGCTTTTTCATGTTCACCATTTTCATGATGTTTAGCTGCCTCTAAATGGCTTTTTGATGCATTATCAAAATGGGTTGCAGCCACTTTATGATTTTCAATTCTTTTTTGATTGTCATTAGTATTGGTTTGATTGTTTTCTGATTTAGTTGTTGTCATGTTATTATAATTTAGTTTGTAACAGAATTGTTACTATACAAACATGATTGTAATATCCTGTAGAGTTGTTACATAATGAACCATGAATATTATACTTTTTACAGTTTTGAGATAAAGTATACTTTACATACACAACAATTACGAGAGCCGTTTAATCAATTTAACCAGCTCAAACCACATAACCGATAGGAAACCTATGCTTATGCAAGTAAACACTTGAAAGGGATTAAGAAAACTAAATTTAAAAAAGCCGGCCAGTGGGTGGAAGTATACCATTGCTGCAGTGAGGATAGTGGTAATACATATGATTAATAGGACCATATTGTTTCGGTAACGAATAGTAGTAAATATAGAGTAATAGAACGAGCGATTGATTAACGTAAGGAAAATATTAGCAGTAATCAGAACCACAAAAACCATTGTTCGGGTATGTGATTCACTCATGCCTTGTTGAACCGCATACTGATATATAAATAAGGTGCCGGCAGTAATCATTATACCTTGTATGATACTGGTAGTTAGCTCCTTCCAGTTAAAGAATGTGCTGCTAAACGGACGGGGTTTTTGTAACATGGTATTTTTTTCTATAGGCTCATTTTCATATATAATTGAACATGTTGGTCCCATAATTAATTCTAAAAATATAATATGTATCGGAGAGAAAATATTCGGATAAATCCAACCTAATGCCAAAGGAATAAATACGGTTAGAATAATGGGAATATGAATGGATATAATATATTGAATCCCTTTTTTTAAGTTGGTATATATTTTTCTGCCCATAGCCACCGCGTCCAACATTTTAGATAAATCATCTTCTAATAAAATGAGAGAGGCAGCCTGTTTGGCTATTTCTGTTCCCTTTTTACCCATGGCAATTCCTATATGGGCTGCTTTTAAGGCGGGGCCATCATTTACGCCATCACCGGTCATTGCTACAATTTGGTTTTGACTTTTTAACGCAGTAATAATTTTGAGTTTTGCTTCCGGAAACATGCGTGTAAATAAGTTTGTTTCCAATACAGTTTTTTGTAATTCGCTTTCAGTTAAAAGCATTAAGTCATCGCCTGTAATACTTTTTTCATAACCAACAATACCAATTTGTTTAGCAATGGAGGTGGTTGTTTCCGTATTGTCACCGGTAATAATTTTTACAGCAATACCGGCTTTGTAGAATCCGTCTAGTACTTTATCAATACCCTTTTTAGGAGGGTCATAAAAGGCAATGAGTCCCTTAAAGGAAAAGGCCAGTGCTTCTTGTTTATCAGGAAAATCAGTACCCGGAAATGTTGCTTCTCCAACACCTAATATTCGGTAACCTTCCATCGCCAATGTTTTGATAGTTTTTTCTATGTGTTGTTTTTCAGTTATGCTTAAACCCGATACCGCAATCAAGGCTTCAGGAGCTCCCTTGGCAGCTATTATTCTATTACCTTCCTTATCTTCAAAAACATGCGTCATCATGGGTGGTTTACCACTCAATGCATATTCGTGTATCATTTTGTATTTAGGGCGTTCATCATGTTCCGTTGATTTGGTATAGGCTTCATGTAAAGCTTTTTCCATGGGGTCAAATGGAATGGGTTCACTGGCCCACATGGCAGTACGAATAAGGTTTTTCTCAGCTTCCTCATTTACTTCTTCAGCGGGAACTATTTTTTGTAATGAAAGTGTATAGACCTTAGCCAGACTCATTTTGTTCTCCGTAATCGTCCCGGTTTTGTCAGTACAAATAACCGTAGCGCTGCCAAGTGTTTCAACGGTTTTCATTTGCTTAACCACAATACCCATTTTCATGAGTTTCCAGGCACCTATCGCCATAAAGCTGGTAAAGGCCATGGGTATTTCTTCAGGCAAAATACTTATGGCTAAAGTAAGTGCTTTCAATAAGCTATCTAATAGCTCGTAGGAATGAAAATAATTAATAGCCCAAACAATTAAAAAAACAAAAGCTCCCGCAAAAGCCAGTTTTTTAACAAAATTGTTTATTTGAATTTCCAGCGGTGTTTTTTCTTCCGCAATACTTTCCAGACTCTTTCCAATTTTACCCAGCTTGGTTTCATTGCCAATGGCAGTAATGGTTGCTATAGCTAATCCACGAACCACAGTGGTACCATTAAAAATAAAACGGTTTTCCGGGTTGGTATCTTTTTCTGCCGGTAATGATTCGCCTGTGATTACAGACTCGTCTACTGCAAAATCATTGGAGTGTATAATAGTACCATCAGCTACAATTGATGTTCCCTCTTCCACTATTAAACTGTCACCTATAACAACATCTTCACTTTTAATTTCAATGGTTTCTCCATTTCTGATAACCTTACAAGTGGGTTTGGTAAATTCTTTTAGCTTTTCCAGTGCATTTCTGCTTCGTGAGTCCTGGAATAATGAAATAGCCGTTACCATTATAATGGCTGAGGTTAAAAATATACCATCACCTATTTGGCCACTTATAAAATAGATACTTGCAGCAGCCAACAATAAAATAACCATTGGTTCCTTTACAATACCTTTAATGGCATTTAAAAAGCTATTCTCTTTTTTATAGTGGAGCGCATTGTTTCCGTTCCTTTTACGCGATTCAATTACTTGTTCGTTGGTTAAACCTTTTATATTAAAATAGGATGCGGGCATATAAATAGTTATTTGTTTTGTAAACAAATGCAATATGGAATAAAGAAAATAATAAAGATAAAAATAGAGGAATTATGTAATAATTAAACGGATTAATTCATCGGCAAACAAAAAAAATTAGTGTAAAATATGTAAGAAAGCTTTTCCGATATGATGAATGCCGTCAGTGGCAAGTAACGCATATTCCCCTGTTTTTTTAACGGCAATATCGGCAGCCAGGCCATGCAGGTATGTGCCAGCTATGCAGCTATCTTTTGGGGAGTACCCCTGCGCCAGCAATGCGGTTAACATGCCGGTCAGCATATCGCCACTTCCACCTTTTGCCATACCAGCATTTCCGGTAGGGTTAAAATAACACTTGCCTTCCGGAGTTGTAATGCAGGTAAATTTTCCTTTTAGAATAATATATACCTGATAACGTTTACAAAAATCAAGTTGCAAAGCCAGGCGTTCAAAGTTGTTTTTACTTGGGCCAACAAGTCTCTCAAATTCTTTTGGGTGCGGTGTAAAAATAGTTCCGGGTATAATATTTTCTAACCAGCTTTTATGTTTAGCTAATATGTTAATAGCATCAGCGTCAATAACCATTGGCTTTTTGTAAGTCATAATAATCTCGTGCAATGCATTGGCTGTTTCTTCACAGGTGCCTATACCCGGCCCAATTCCTATACTTGTAAATCGGTTTAAGTCAGGAATGGCAGTAATATATTTTTCATTTTCATCTGTTATAACCATGGCTTCCGGAATAGTTGCCTGTAAAATAGTATAGGCACATTGAGGTGCATATATACTTACTAAGCCGGCACCGGAACGAAGGCTTGCTTTTGAAGCAATGACCGCAGCCCCAACCTTTCCATAACTGCCTGCCACTATTAAACAATGTCCGTTGTTTCCTTTATGTGAAAAGGAATTTCGGGGTTTTATCAAGGCTTTAATATGACTTGCTTCAACTATTTCATAAGGACTGTTACAACTTTGCAGAAATTCAGGATGTAAGCCAATGGGAAGGATTACTACCTGACCCAAATAATCAGCATTTTCTGCCATTAAAAAAGCCAGTTTGTATTGCTCAAAACTTAAAGTATAGGTTGCTTTTACAATTATTTCTGATACTTGAATGGACGATTTATCAGCCAATAAACCTGAAGGCATATCAATGGCAATAATGGTAGCCAGAGAATGGTTAATCGCATCAATTACTTGTGCTTTAATACCTGTAATGCTCTTATTCAAACCAATACCAAAAAGTGCATCTATAATACAGTCAGAAGAATCAATAACAGGAATATCAGCAACAGAATGAATAGGTTTAATGGTGATGTTTTTAAGAGCTCCTAAACGCTTGTAATTAGCCACATAACAATCACTTGCCTTTTCCGTTAATTCTGCAGTGATGTATACTACCACCTTATAATTATGTTGATGAAGTAACCTTGCAATACAAAGGCCATCTCCTCCGTTATTACCCCCTCCGCAAAAAACATGAAAAGTTATTGTTTGGTTTATATGTTCTGATATCCAATTGAAGCAAGCCAAAGAGGCTCTTTCCATTAAATCAATAGCGCTGACAGGTTCTTCCTGTATGGTGAATGCATCAGCGTCTTTAATTTGTTTAGAAGATAAAACTTTCATAAGTCAGTTCATAAATTTAAACCAATACAAAATTGATTAGTCAAAATTTGCTTATACAAACATATTCATATTTTGAAGGAATAAAGTCTTATTATAAGAAGGCACTAAATGATTAATAGTACTTAATTTTTAAATTGTTTATATGATAAATCGGCTTTACCATTTCTATTAAAAATGTATTATGTGCTTACTATAATAAAATTCGAATTCAGGTTATATGCTAAGGTTTTCGTAACCACTTACTGCTGCTTGTAAGCGCTTAACTATCCTGCTTTTAAAGTGTCTTGGGCCTAATACTTTTATACTTTCGCCAAAGCCTAAAATTTCACGTTCTAATTCAAAATTTAACACCAAATCCAGCCTGATGATAATGCCTGTTTCGTCTTCTTTTACCAATGTTTGCGATGGATGAATGGGTTTGGTTAAAACATAAGGCGCATTATGGCTATTTACATGTAGAATAATTTTGTTAGCTCTATCTTTTTCGTTTTTTGTAACTCCTAGCAAGTCATTAAAATACCTTTCAAAATCAACACCTTCGTAAGGCACAAACTTTTCATTTGGCAGTTCTTGAAATTCTATAATTCTATCCAAAGCCAGTGTAAGAAGTACATTTCCTTTTTTAGGTTTGGCAATTAAGAACCAACGGTTGCGGTATTCTTTTAATAAATAAGGGAAATATATTTGGTTTTGCGCTGATTTTGCTTTGAACGATTTGTATTCAATCAGCAAAGCCTTTTGGTTTAAAATGGCTTGATACAAGGGATTGATATGTTCAATTCCTTTTAATAAACTATTGGTTTCAAATTGAATGCAGTTGCGGCTACCTTTGGTTGATTTATTGATATTGTTTTCCAATTTGGTAATCATATCACTCATTTCATCAAAATAATTAAAACCATTTAGGTGCTTCAGCACGCCAACAATTTCTTTCATTTTTTCTACATCAGCATTGTTAATAGGAGTTTTGGTAATGCTAAATGTATTGTCTTCGTAGCTGTAATATTTTTTATCGGTAACAATAATGGGTGCGTTGTAACCCAACTTATCACTACGCATCAATTGAATGTCTGCTTGAATGGTTCGCTTTGAAATCCCTGTTGAAATGCCTTCGTATTCGTACAAAGCATTCGATACTTTTTCAATCAAATCATCCAAAGTCCATTTTCTAAACCTGTTTTGTAAACATTCGTCAATGGTTTTATACCTAATTAAAGCCAATTTGTTAATAGACATGGTGTAGTTTTTATTTCAAATATATCTTTTTACCTATTAAGTGCGCAATCAAAATGCGCAGTTTGTTTTGGTTGAAAACAATTCACGGTTTTATTAAATCTAATCAATTAATATACAAATAATTAAGAGGGAAGTTGTTTTGTCTTTTTATGCGCAAGTTAGCTGCGTAGAAGCTAAGCTACTTTTGCCATATCAAATTACAACAAACAATAAAAACAGTTCTTTATATGAAAATATTTAACAGGTCAAATAAAAGTTACTTCAATTACCACTCTTATGATAAACTTTTGTAATTACTTGTTAAACCTGGAGTAGTAGCTCAGTTGGTAGAGCAATGAAAAAGTTTTATGATTATCTTTTTTAAGGTCAAAGAAAACTTACTTCATTTATGTACATGTGTCGCTGGTTCGAGTCCGGCCTACTCCACAAAATAATGGTCAAGTTTAGCTTACTTCAATTTGGTTAAACAGGTTCGAATCCTGTCTTTGATAGCCTAACAATTGCCATTATTCATTAGGTCAAGTATTTCTTACTTCAACACTCTTTTAGGTAGAACTCAGAAATACAATTATCTATTTTATAAAAATAAAAAAATGAAAAACGAATTATTAAAAATTGCCTTGCGTCAAAACGCTATCTTTATTCCGCAATATTTAATTGCGCATAAAGAGCCAAAAATCAGTGAATTGTCATCAGTTATGGTGCAAAGATTGGCGGAGCTTGGTTTTACTTTTTCTGAAGAATTATTGCACTCCATAAATGCAGTGAACACAGGTTACAAGTATCAAATTTTAGAGTTCTTAAAGGAAGTAATGGGTATTGATAAAAACTGGACTCCATTAAGAAAAAACTTTGGTGAAGCTACCAACGAAACTTTGTTTGATCATGTAAAAACATTTTTGGAAAATACGTTTAAAACGAATGATAACATAGTGTTAGCTTGTGGTCATATCATTCCTCAAAATACCTTTAACTTATCGGTTTACAATGGTTGCCCTATTTGTGGTTTGCCAATGAGTTTTGGAGCAATTGAACAAATGGGTAATGGTAGTAAATTAAAAGTACTTGATTTATGGACTGAAGATAACTTAAAAGCATTGATGGTTGATTTATTACAATCGAAAACTGCTTTAGATGCTACTCAAGTTGATTCGTTGAAACTATTGTTAACAGAGTTTGGTTTGCCAAATGTTGAAATAACCATGAAGGAAACCAACATGCTTGCAATAGATTATTTGGTAAAAAGTGAACAGGCTGAAAAAGCCAATGCTTACTTTAATAATCCCAACGATATTCTGCGATTTTTATGGTATCAAAAAACAGGTTTTTTACAAATTATTGAACCTAAAACCATATTGAAAAGGGCTGCTAGCAACAACTTTCATTTTAACACTTATGCAAGCCATGCTGCTAAAAGCAAATTGGATAAAAAAGCAGCTTTAAAGTTAAAATATGGAAGAACTGAATGTTTGGCAGTTGCTACTTGGTTAAATAGTTTAAATATGTCGGCCGAAAATGCTTGCGAAATCATGCATCCAAAAAGAGGAATATGGGTTAGGTTTATTCGTGCATTGCGTTTAGCAGAATATAGCAAACGCAAAGGTTTTGAAAAGTTAGCTACTTTGCTTGATGTGTTTTATAATCGTCATTACACAGTTTGGAGCGGAAGTGTAAATCATTACCGTTTAAGAAGTGATGCTGAAAAAACATTTGCTTTATTAAAACAACGTCCTGGATTATTTGCTCGTTCGTTATTTGCCAATATGTTATGGTTTGGTGCTACCGAAACCATCAATGAATTTAAACAAGTGTTAGATAAAGTGCCAGCAAGATTGGTATTTACGCTAAACATGTATGCTCAAAATTACTTTGATTATTCGGTTAGTCGTTCAGTAAAACCTTTAGGAGCTGTGAGCAAACGTATTGTGGCTAATAAATTATTAACTTTATATACCAAAGAGCAATTACACGAAATGAAATTGCAAGTGGAAGAGTTGTGTTTTGAAGCCATGAAAAAACGTTTTGCCGCTTTAAATAACGATAATAAAACTATATACATTGATGAAGCATTGTTTAACATGCCAGTAAGTATTGGCGATAGAAGTGAAACTTTGCAAGATTTGCCAGTGGCATTAATGGGTACCAGATTTTTGGTAGAAGGAAATACGGTAAGGTTGTTTATGCAATGGGGTAAAGATTTGCCAGCGCAACATTTGGATATGGATTTGAGTTGTGTAATTGCTTATGAAAATAAAATGGAACGTTGTTCATACAGCAATTTAATTGCTACAGGCTGTAAGCATAGTGGCGATATTATACATATTCCAAATAAAATTGGTACAGCCGAATACATTGAAATGAATTTGGATGTATTGAAAAAAGCCAAAGCAAAATATGTTACATTTACTTGTAATGCATATAGCAATGGAAGCATTGCACCTAATTTGGTAATTGGTTGGATGAATAGTAAATATCCAATGCATATTTCAAATGCTACCGGTGTAGCCTACGATCCAAGTTGTGTTCAGCACCAAGTAAGAGTAACTAAAAGTGCTACAAAAGGTTTGGTTTTTGGTGTGTTAGATGTAGAAAATAACCAAATTATTTGGTTAGAAATGGCGTTTGCAGGACAAGTAGTACAAGGTTTAGATTTTAACAATGTAAAAACTTTGTTATCTAAATTAGGTGCTAAGTTAAATATTGGTGCTTTGTTAACTTTAAAAGCCGAAGCGCAAGGTT
>CAYTWI010000086.1:3370-14619 GCA_964442045.1 uncultured Bifidobacterium sp. | reverse complement strand
TATGAACAAGCCAGTTCAGCAAAATCGTTGGCACACGTAATAGTAGCCACCGATGATGAACGTATTTACAAGCATGTAGAAAGCTTTGGTGGCAAAGCAGTATACACTAATGAACACCACCCGAGCGGTACTGACAGGTGCATGGAAGCATTGCAAAATGCGGGCTTGCAAGCCGATTACGTAATTAATATACAAGGTGACGAACCTTTTATAGACCCAAGCCAGATAGAGTTGTTGGCTGCTTTATGTAACGGACAAACAGAATTGGCTACTTTAATGATAAAAGTAGATGGCCATGATGTATTGTTTGATAAAGGCGAAGTAAAAATAACGCTGAATAAAGAAATGGAAGCTCTTTATTTTAGCCGTATGGTTATACCTTACATAAAAGGAGTGGACGAAACAGAGTGGCATTTACACCACGATTATTACCGCCACGTAGGCATGTATGCTTACCGGAAAGATATTTTAGAGGCAGTATGCAAATTATCTCCTTCATCGTTGGAGAAGGCTGAATCGCTGGAGCAGTTAAGATGGTTGGAGAATGGCTATAAAATTAAATGCGCCATTACCGAACACGATAGCCATTGTATAGATACGCCCGAAGATGTAGAAAAAGTGTTGAAGCTGATGAAGCATAAATAATACTTCAGTCAATAACAATAAAAAAGCCCCTGCAATTGCAAGGGCTTTTTTATTATGGAAAGGATTCAATTATCCTTCTAAATCTTGTATATCTAACATACCGATAGGCTTACCATTATCGGTTACCAATATAGTATCTACTTTGGTTGATTTAAATAAACCGGCAGCTTCGTTTAATAAAGCACCACCTTCAATGGCAATAGGTTGATTGTATGTAAAATCACCAATTGATTTACTTAATACATCTCTTCCGTCAGCAGTTAATTTTCTGCGTAAATCACCATCAGTAAATACACCTTTTAAGCTACCGTCAGCATTTACCACTGTTATAGCACCAAAACCATATTCAGTCATTTTTACAATGGCTTCCGCTAAATTGGTATTGGCTTCTACTATTGGGTTTACACCATTTAAAGCTTCTTTTACTCTTACTGTCATTAAACGGGTATCTTGTATAAACTGGTCAGTTCCAACAGTAGTAAAATGATTTTCAGTTAACTGTTTCATTATTTTTAACGGAACAGTAATGGTATGAACACCTAAGTTTAAAGCATTACGTACATGCTCCATGGTGCGAACCGATGAGAACATTACTTTAGTATCGTAACCATAGTGGTCAACAGCATCAACAATTTGTGCTACTAAATCCAATGCATCGTGTCCCTGATCCTGTAAACGGCCAACCAAAGGGCAAACGTAAGTAGCTCCTGCCTGCATAGCCATATAAGCTTGTTGCAAAGTGTAAACCAAATGCACGTTAACCATCATTCCGTGGTCGCGTAATAATTTACAAGCACGTACACCTTCTAAAGAAACTGGTATTTTAAATACCGTTTTTTTAATATCTAATCCTAAGTCTAATTGACGTTGAGCTTCTTTTAAAATATCTTCGGCAGTATCGCCAAGGGCTTCAATTTGTAAAATAGGCACTATTTTCGATAGTTTTACAATCATACCGTCAATATCAGTTATGCCTTCTCTTTGCATAAAAGTAGGGGTAGTTGTTAAACCATTTAAAAAGCCTAATTTAAAGCCTTCTTCAATCTCTTTCAGATTGGCTGAGTCTAAATATAATTCCATTAAATAAGTATTTTTTGTTTAAAATTTACTAGTTGGCAATATTAAAAATTAATTCAAATAAATGAATTTTTTATTTTACCCAATTTATGAATAACAAGCGCCTTGTTAAAACATAATATCGAATTCCTTTTTTATAAAGACCAAAGCTTTATGAGTAGGGGTATCGTTCATCTTAATAATCTCTTCGAAAATAGCTTTGCTTAAGTCAAGTCCTACAGAGTTAGGTCCTAAGTTAGAGTACGAAGTATTGATTAAATTAACCATTTCTTCTTTCACCACACGAATCATTTGCCAGCATTGGGCCGAAACATATAATTGCTGCGAAATATTGTGGTTATACTCCTGGTTAATATTGGCTATTAAATCTATTTTTAACTGCGATGCTGCAATACCGGGTTGGTGAATACGTAATACGAGACTCTCCGGGCTGATACGCTCAATTAATAAAATTAAGCGTTCGTAAGCCTGTAATTTAAGTGGAAGCAACGTTTTATCCTGCTCTTTACGTAAGTCCAATAAACGTTTTTGGTACTTGTCGTCAAAAAATGCCTTTTGCTGAAAGTAAACAACTAAAAAAATAACCAGTGAAGGTATTGCGTATTTTAGTAATTCTAGAAAAAAAGAAAAGCCTTCATTCATAAGCAGTATTGTTTGATTTTAAGTATTAGGTTCGTTATTCACCTCTTCTTCCGTTTCTTTAATAGCTAAAGAAGGTGTACTAAGGTTGTTTAAGTTAGCAATGGCTTTTTGCGAAGCCATTTGTTCAGCCTGTTTTTTATTGGTATGCTCGGCATCGCCAACCATTTGCCCGTCAATTACCACACTTACCTTATAAATTTTTTGTTTGCCGTGGGTTAATTCCTCTACGTTAAACTCTAAATTTATATTCGATTTCTGGCAATGCTCAATTAAGCGGCCTTTAAAATTGGTTTCTGTTTGTTGCAGCTTATCTACATCAATATGGTAGCGGAGTAGTTTTTCAATAATAAAGTATTTACATTTTTTAAATCCTTTATCTAAAAAAACAGCCCCAATAAAAGCTTCTAATGCATTACCAAAAATACTGTTGCGTAAATTGATGTTTTGCATGGTTTTTTTATCATACTCCACTAATTTACTCAAGCCAATTTTCAAAGCCAGATCATTTAAACTTACCCTGCTTACAATTTTTGAACGCAGTTCGGTTAAAAAACCTTCGTCCTTGTAAGGGTATTTTTTAAATAAGTACTCTGCAATAACAGCGTTTAAAACAGCATCGCCCAAATATTCCAATCTTTCATTACTATCCTTACTGCCACTGTTATGAATTTTTGTAGATATAGAATGGTGGCGCAGGGCTTGTTGGTAACAACTTAAATTAACAGGTCGTAAACCGGTAATTTGCACTATTCTGGTGTACAGAAATTTATGGGCAGAAAAATAATATTTAATAGAAGATAAAAGGGCTATCAAACTTATTCTTCGAATTTTTTAATGATGATAGATGCATTGTGTCCGCCAAAACCAAACGTGTTGCTTAATACTGCTTTTACCTCGCGGTGCTGAGCTTTATTAAAAGTTAAGTTGAGTCTTGAATCAAATGCAGGATCGTCAGTAAAATGATTGATAGTTGGAGGAATAATACCTTTGTTAATAGCCAATAAACTGGCTATAGCTTCAATAGCTCCTGCACCACCTAATAAGTGGCCGGTCATTGATTTAGTAGAGCTTATATTGATATTATAAGCATGCTCGCCAAATACTTTTTGAATGGCTTTTATTTCCTGCGGGTCGCCAAGTGGAGTAGAAGTACCATGTACGTTTACATAGTCAATTTCACTTGGTTGCATACCGGCATCAGCTAAAGCTGCAATCATTACATTGGCTGCACCAATTCCTTCCGGGTGTGGAGCGGTCATATGGTAAGCATCGGCAGTAGCACCGTAACCTACAATTTCGCCATAAATTTTAGCACCACGTGCTTTGGCGTGTTCCAATTCTTCTAACATTAAAGCACCGGCACCTTCGCCTAACACAAAACCATCTCTGTCCAAATCAAACGGACGTGATGCGGTTTCGGGGCTATCGTTGCGTTCTGAAAGTGCTTTCATTGAGTTAAACCCACCCATAGCTGCTTCATTTACTACTGCTTCTGATCCGCCTGTTAAAACCATATCGGCTCTGTTTGATTGGATGTACATAAAAGCATCGCCAATGGCGTTTGTGCTGGACGCACAAGCAGAAACTACGGCAAAGTTAGGGCCTCTGAATCCATATTTTATTGATATTAACCCTGCGGCTATATCAGCAATCATCATTGGAATAAAGAAAGGGCTGAAACGAGGAGTACCATCGCCTTTGGCAAATGCGCTCACTTCGTCTAAAAATGTTTTTAAACCACCTATACCTGAAGCCCAAATAACTCCTATACGGTCTTTGTTTATATTTTCTAAATCAATTCCGCTGTCTTTAACGGCTTCATCAGATGTAATCATGGCAAATTGCGTGAACCTGTCCATGCGTCTTGCTTCTTTGCGGTCAATAAATTGAGTCGGGTCGAAATTTTTGACTTCGCAAGCAAATTTGGTTTTGAATTTGGAAGTATCAAATTGGGTAATAGGCGCGCAGCCACTTACCCCATTTGACAATCCATTCCAATACTCCTGCAAACTGTTACCAATTGGAGTTAAGGCTCCAAGGCCAGTAATTACTACTCTGCGTGATGGCATGTAAAAATTAGTTTTGGGAGATTAAGTTTGTTTTTTAATTTTTTTTAAAGAATTAATTTAAGCAAATTATCCTTTTACATTTTGCTCAATGTAGCTGATAGCCTGACCAACAGTGCCAATTTTTTCAGCTTGGTCATCAGGAATTGCAATGTTAAATTCTTTTTCGAATTCCATGATTAACTCAACAGTATCTAATGAATCTGCTCCAAGATCGTTAGTGAAGCTTGCCTCATTAGTAATTTCTGATTCTTCAACACCAAGTTTATCAACTATGATGTTTTTTACTTTTTCTTCAACGTTTGACATTATTGTAATTTATTAAATGTTTAATTGTGGGTGCAAATAAAGCGGTTTTTACTAAAAAAATAAACATTTTAAATTATGTTGATAATCCATGTTTAAAATGATTGTAACGTATTTGTAATCAGTTTTTTGAGTTTTAAACACCGCCCATTACATAGAGGTTTGAAAGCGTAGGTTGGGCGCTGCCACCTTCATTTTCGAGCGTAATAGCAAAGGCTTGCGCTGCGCCAAAGTCTTTCATTTTGTATAACAGGGTGTCGTTATTCATGTTTATTACCCCTGCGTCAACGGGTTTTCCGTCAACAATGGCCCAAAGCTGGTATTGTTTGCCTGCGGCCGGACTTGGTAGTTGTTTTATTTGTAAAAACACCTCGCGGGTATCTTTTTTCCAGTAAACCATAGCCATTTGGTTACGGGTTTTATCAACCGAAGGCATAACTATTTTCTGAACCTGCGGGTCGCTCATTATTTCCATTTCGGCCTTGTACTCGTTCAGCTTTACTTTAGTGCTTTTTTCGCTATTAGCCAATACGCTTTTTTCTGAGTTTAAAGCTAAAACCAGTTCATTGGCATTTTGCCATTTGGTATATAAAACCACATTGCCTATTAAACTTACTATAATAACAGCGGCAGCGGCCATCCAGTAATTATTGTTGGTTTTGGTAATAGGAATTACTTCGGCCTGTTCAACTTTACTTATATGTATGGTTGGTTTTTCCAACTCATCTATTTGGGCAAATATGTTTTCTTTTATAAATGAAGGAGGTGTTTTGGCATTGGCCTGGGCATAGTTATGCATAGCCTGCATTGTTTTATCCAGTTCAGCCTGCAGTTCAAGGTGCAAAGCACAAAGACGCTCAAAGTCCAGCGCTTCTGCTTCGTTGCAAAGTCCGTAAACGTAACTTTCCACAATTCCTGATTCTATGTATGCCTGTATATTCAATTTACTTAATTAATATCAAAAACTTTTCTTAACTCAATCATAGCATTCCGTATCCTCGACTTGACCGTACCCAGTGGCATATTCAATTCCTTTGAAATTTCATCGTGGGTATAGCCTTCAAAATATACTTTATCTATTAACTGCCGGTGTTCGGGTTTCAGGTTCGAAACTATTTTTTTCAATCCAATCTGGTCAACCTTTGCCTGTACCTGGTACGAAGCGTCAATGTTTACCAGGTTATCGTCAATACTTTGGTTTTGTGCCTGTTTGTTATATTGTTTCGAGCGTACTTCATCAATAGCCGAATTCCTGCTAATATTTAACATCCAGGTATATATTGAACCTTTTTCCCTGCTATAATTGTCTATGTTTTTCCAAATCTTCACAAAAGCTTCCTGTAAAACATCGTTGGCTATTTCTTCATTCTGCGTAATTCTGTTAATTACACCATAAAGTGCAGCCGAATAATTATCGTATAAATAACTAAACGCGTCCCTGTTTTTTTGTTGCAGGGCACTTACAAGCAATTGCTCGTTTTTATATGGTTGATTTTCTTTGATAGAATTAACTTTATAAGCCGGTGCAATTTATATAAAATACGTACAAATTGACTGCTTGGATTTTTTTATTATTAAATTTTTTTCCCGTAGGCCAAATCGCCTGCATCGCCTAAGCCTGGAACTATATAACTATGCTCGTTCAATTCATTGTCAATAGCGGCAGTATATATTTGGGCATGCGGAATAAACCTGTTTACATATTCAATACCTTGCTGGCTGGCAATTAAACTGGCTATATATACTTTGTTGGGTTTTCCGTTGCGGCAAAGTGCCTGATAGGCCAGGTACATGCTGCGCCCGGTTGCCAGCATGGGGTCTATGAGTATAATGGTTTTATCGAGTAAATTGGGCGAAGCCATGTATTCAACCACAATCTCAAATTCACCGGGTGAGCTATGTTTGCGGTAGGCTGATACAAAGGCCGAATCAGCCTCATCAAAATAACTTAAAAAGCCATCCTGCATAGCGAGGCCTGCTCTTAATATGGTACAAACTACTGGTTGCTGTTGCAATACTTTTGTATTGGCTTTGCTAAGCGAGGTCTCAGTAACGGTATCTGTATAAGCTAAGTCTTTGCTTATTTCGTAAGCAATAATCTGGCCTATGCGTTCTAAGTTTTTCCTAAAGCGTAACGTATCCTTTTGTATTTGTACATCGCGTATTTGTGTCAGGTAATGCCAAATAATGGAGTTGTTATCTGATAAATTGGTTATCATATCAGTGTTTAGTCTTTCTTAGAAGGTGTTTTGTATATACGTACCGAATCTAATTTTGCCGGTGCAATTGGTTTAGCAGGCGCAGGCGGTAAAGGTTTTTGTATTTGCAGCTTAATGCTGTCCTGTTTGGTTAAAGGCCTTATTTTTATAATGCTGTCAATAGCTGCCTGGTTTTTATTTACTGCCAACGGTTTGGCTGTTGCAGCTCCTTTTTCGGCAGGCATTACTATACTGGTCGGGTATATTCTTACACCATAATCGGTACCTTCTTTTAACATAGGTGCCACTGCCATTTGTGTATAGTTCTTAAAGAAACACAAGTCGCGGGTGTTAAAGCTTTGGGCCGGAATGTTTTGAATTAATTTACCTGTTTCTACTTCCCATACTTTTACGCTGCCATCGTTACAGCCGGTTGCGCAGTATTTGCTGTCAAAGGTAAAAGCTACTGCTGTTACTTTCCAGCAGTCAACAGGTAGTTTGCGTATTTCTTTGCCTGTTTTTAAATCCCAAATGCGGGCACTTTTATCATTACTGCCGCTCAGTAAATAGTTTTGATTAGGGCTTATTTCAATGGCGTTTACTGCATCTGTATGGCCCACAAACGAGCGTATTGGCTGTCCGGTAGCAACGTTTAATACTTTAATGGTTGGCTCGGCACCTGCCACAAATAAAAACTTAGGGTCGGTACCCAATGTTAAGGCATTTACAGAAACACCGTTTTCAAACACACGTAGTTTCTTGTTGGCTTCTATAGCCCACAATACTATTTTACCTCTTTCATCGCCACTGAAAATAAACTTGCCTTTATTATCGAAGGTAATGGCATTGATGTTTGATTGATGCGCTGTCGGGTCGGAGTAATCTCTTATTTTTTTAAATAAACTGTCATACACACCAATAGAAAAATCGTTAGAGCCACTGGCCAACAGATTGCCTGCATTGTTAAACTTAACCGTTGTAACAGGGGCTAAGTGGGCTTTAATGGTTTTTATTAATTTAAAGGTGGTGTCGCCACTGTATATATTAATGGTATTGTCCCAGCCTGCGGTAGCTAAATAGTTGTTTTTGGCTGAATAGCTAAGTCCGTTTACATCATTAGTATGGCCGGGTAAAATGGTTTTGGGTGCTGTAATTTGTGTTTGGGCAAAAGTGCTTAATGCAAACAAACAGCATATAATAGGGGTGAATATCTTTTTCATTGAATAATAGTAACCTGTTATTTTTTGTAATGCGAACCTAAAGAAAGTAATTAAAAAAAGGATGACTGTTAATAAATTGGTACAAAATGTTGGTTTTATAAGCCTAAATGGGCTTACATGCCAGCCATTTAGGGTACGATTTGCAGTACTGGCTAATGGGGCAAATTTCGCATTTGGGCGAGCGCGCCACACATATATAACGTCCGTGTAATATAAGCCAGTGGTGGGCTATGGCTACATACTCCTCCGGTATATATTTAAGCAATTGCATTTCGGTTTGCAAGGGGTTTTTGGCATTGGTGGTTAAGCCTAAGCGCGCACTTACCCTGAAAACATGCGTATCAACCGCCATGCTGGCCTGGTTAAACACTACGGAGGTAATTACATTGGCTGTTTTGCGGCCTACTCCGGGCAGTTTTACCAAATCTTCGGTATTGTCGGGTATTTTACCATTAAAATCCTGCAGCAACATTTTAGCCATGCCTATTAAGTGTTTGCTTTTATTGCCCGGAAAACTTACCGATTTAATATAATAAAACACTTCGTCATATTCTGCTTCGGCCAGCTTTTGGGGAGTAGGAAAAGCTTTGAATAACTCCGGTGTAACCATGTTTATTCTTTTATCGGTACACTGGGCCGATAATATAACGGCTATCAATAGCTGGAAAGGGTTTTCGTAATGCAGCTCCGTTTCGGCTATGGGCTGATTTGTTTTAAAATAATCAATTATATGTTCAAACCTTTCTTTTTTAGTCATAACATTTTGAGTTGAATGCTTGCAATAATAAAGTCAAATTAGGTAAACACCCCTTGTTATGTTTATTATTGCTAAAAAAATAACCATGAAAATAATTGCAATGCTTCTTTTACTGGTAGGTTTACAGGTAAATATACAGGCACAAAATAATAACGACAGCTTTAATCCGGCTCAAACCAGTGCCAAAGTGTTAAGCAAACGAATGATAAAAATAAATTCGGGCGACAGCATTAACCCTGATTTTGAAGTAAGCAGGGGAACGGCTTTGGTTTTTCAATACGAGTACAAAGCCAAGGAGTATATTAATATGGCTGATGATGAAATGGTGGAACGCATCATTTTTCAGGTATCGCCTCGCGGAACCCGTTTTGATTTCAATACATCTTCTATCAGCCGGGCTAAGTTAATATATACTTTAAGCTGCTTTTGTGCGGAGCGTGGTAATTATGTAATAAAACACGGTAATATAAGTGGCCGTAAAATAAGCAAAAGGGTATGGGAGGTACAGTTTGACTTTACCTACTTTACCAAAAGTTCCAATACGCCTGTACATAAAAAATTCAGGGTTAAATTTAAAACGGCTTAATATATTTTATGGCAGTAAACAGTGCAACAAACCTGCTTATACAAAAAGCTACCCCGGCCGATGTGCCTTTAATTATTGATTTAATAAAACAACTGGCTATATACGAAAAGCTGGAAGCGGAGGCCAAAGCCACTCCGGCTGCTATTGAAACGTATTTGTTTAGCGACAAAGCAGTAGTAGAATGTTTACTGGCTTTTGCCGCTGATGAATGCGTGGGCTTTGCATTGTTTTTTCATAATTTCAGCACCTTTGTAGGCAAGCCGGGTATTTATTTAGAAGATTTATTTATTAAAGAACAATACCGTGGTTTGGGCTATGGTAAAAAGTTGTTGCTGCATTTGGTGCAACTGGCCAAAGAGCGCAATTGCGGCAGGGTAGAGTGGAGTGTACTTAACTGGAACGAACCTGCCATACAGTTTTATAAAAGTTTAGGCGCTACCGCTATGGGCGAGTGGACCGTTTACCGCCTGGACGATAATGCCATTAACCAATTACTGACAACACATGCAGGTTAAAGTATATACTGATGGTTCGGCCAGGGGAAACCCCGGCAATGGCGGCTATGGCATAGTTATGGTAAGCGGCAAGCACCGCAAGGAGCTGTCGGCAGGTTACAGGTATACCACCAATAACCGCATGGAATTATTGGCCGTAATAGTAGCCTTGCAGCAATTAAAGTTTCCGAATACCGAAGTTGATATATATACCGATAGCAAATATGTATGCGAAGCCATTGAAAAACGCTGGGTATTTGGCTGGCATGCCAAAAACTATGCGGGTAAAAAAAATGCCGACCTCTGGCGCGAGTTTTTAAAAATATACAGCCAGCATAAAGTAAAAATGCATTGGGTAAAGGGCCATGCGGGCCATGTAGAGAACGAGCGTTGCGACTTATTGGCCACCCAGGCAGCCGATGGCAGCAACCTGTTGGTTGATACGCAATACGAGTTGGAAAGTAAAAACGCCAATGGTTTGGTGTAAACGTTTGTATCCGAATTGGCAGTTTGAGCGGAGTCGAAAACATTTGGTCTCGACTCCGCTCGATATGACCTTAAATTTAATAATAATCACTACTTATTTATAATTAATGGGTTAGCTTTAAAAAGCAATAAAGGCTTAAAATATTTTTTGCAGATAAAATAAAATGAGTATCATTGCAGCCCAATTTACAATGCCCGGATGGCGGAATTGGTAGACGCACTAGTCTCAAACACTAGCGAGAAATCGTGCCGGTTCGACTCCGGCTCCGGGTACACATCACAAAAAAAGCCTTTTGCCTAAAGCAGAAGGCTTTTTTATTGAAATGGCATCGGTTTATATATTACATTCAAAAGAACTGAACAGGTTTTATATAGGTAGCTGTAACGATTTAAGCTACCGTATCGGTCAACATATTAATAAAGAATATGTAAATAGCTTTACCACAAAAGCAGACGACTGGCAGCTATTCTTTTTTGAAGATAACCTCTCATACGGACAGGCCAGAGCCATTGAGCAACACATTAAGAAAATGAAGAGTGTGGTATATATAAATAATCTTAAAATCTATCCTGAAATAATGGAGAAACTAAAAGAAAAATATAAATAGATGGCGGTCCCGATAGCTATCGGGATGGTAGACGCACTAGTCTCAAACACTAGCGAGATCCCGATGGCTATCGGGACGAATCCGGGTACACATCACAACAAAAGCCTTCTGCCTAAAGCAGAAGGCTTTTTTATTGAAATGGCATCGGTTTATATATTACATTC
>CAYTWI010000086.1:0-3270 GCA_964442045.1 uncultured Bifidobacterium sp. | reverse complement strand
ACATATTAATAAAGAATATGTAAATAGCTTTACCACAAAAGCAGACGACTGGCAGTTATTCTTTTTTGAAGATGGGCTCTCTTACGAACAGGCCAGAGCAATTGAGCACCACATTAAGAAAATGAAGAGTGTGGTGTATATAAATAACCTGAGTATCTATCCTGAAATGATGGAGAAACTAAAGGAAAAATATAAATAGCTATCGGGACCGGGTACAAACAAAAAATCCTTACCAATTCATTTGGTAAGGATTTCTGTTTAGTAATAATCTCCATCTTTTCTGTCGTCTAATTATCAAGCGGCTTCCATTGCCCTTTTTTAAAATAAACGTTGTTAAATTTTGTTGAATAAAATACTACATAAAAACTCCACGGACTACGGTAAGTTGTCGGATTACTTAATATTATATGATGAGTTGGCTCTTCCATATTTATTATCAGTCGTTCCGAATTGTAAGGTATTGTCGTTGTTATTGTCCCACTATATGTTTTTACTATTTTTTCTTTGTTAGTAACGTAAAAATAAATGGAGTCGTTTTCCTTAATTTCAAATCTGAAATTTTCATATTGCCAGTCTGCTTGTCTGCCAGGGAAATAGTCCCGATTAACAATGTATTGTCCGTAATAGTCTTTTTTCTTTAGTTCAATTTTAGACCTCAACCATTGAACTGTCCCCGATAAAAGTGTAAGTCCGAATATCCCAAGCCAAATTAGTCCGACTGTTTTACCGAATATTTTCTTTCTTGTTACCAACCAAATGACTAATAGCATTCCAGTAATTGGAACAAGGATAAAAGCGAAAAATAAATTAAAACCAAATCCCATTTTCTTCTCTTTTTACTTGTCAGTGTTATGTCTACTGATAATTTGTTTTTTCATTATTCAATTTTAACTACCAATCCAATTCTACTCCCTTTTGCTGCTTTAATTTAACAAATTCAATGGAGTCTAAAGGTCCAAATACATTGCTGTATTTATCGTAAATCCAGTGTAATGAATCCCCAGGTATTTCTTTTATAAATTCAGTTTTCATTGATTTATCAATTAACCAGAACTCTATCTGATGTTTACCATTTCTGCTTTTAACAATAATAAATTTTTTATCGTAGTTTACTTCCATTACACTTGGTGGTATCATTGAGCCTGCTGAGCCTTCATAGGTTTCATCATTTGAGAAAAGGATTTCATTATCAACCCTGTAAATTCTATCCCCTAATTTTTGTTCACCAGTTAACCAAAAACAGGAACTCATAAATACCAGGCAAAAGCCCATAACTATCATTTGTTTTTTCATCATCTATTTAATTAATATCCATTGAATTTTATTTTGTTAAGCAACTGCGCGTAACAAGGCTTTACTATGGTGCTTAGTAAAGCCAATAGTATACAGCAAGAAAGTAAAGATAACAGCTTGCCCTGTTTCATATTTATTGTACTTGTAGTAATAGTCAAACCTATATATATAAATATATTTAAACAAGGGCTTGCTTTTGGCTAGCTCAATAGAATTGGCTATGGTACTAAGTGAAAAGCAACTTTAAATACTTGAAAATAAAGTATATAAAATTAAAGTGCTTGTTTGTTGCAAAACAATGTGGTATAAAAAAAGAGTATTTATACTACGAAAAAAGAGTATTTATACTAAACTCGCTAAGAAACAATCTTGTTGTTTTTGTATTATTAAATAGAAAATCGAATTGTGCCGGTTCGATTCTATTCCCCGCTACAACTAAAAAAGTCTTACCAATTTAATTGGTAAGGCTTTTTGTTTTAGGGAGATTAGTCTGCGTTGCGCAACCGCTTGTGTGGATTGGTGAGGACACCAACCACGGACTATAGGTAACAAATTCTATTTTTCTATCAGGGCAATGAATTGAGTAATGAGTTTTTTCTTTTCCTCATTCTTGTCGTGTTCCCATTTTATTTTCTCAAAGTCTGCCAATACACTTTTCATGGCTGTTGAATTATTTCTGTGTTTGAGTCTATCCATAAAATCATCTATAAGCCAATACTGTTTTTCTTTCAATAGGGCTAACCTGTTAATTAAAATAGCATCTATTTCCTTTTCATTGCCAATATAAATCAGGTCAGCCAATCCAAAATCTTCATAAGAAAAATTTTCAGTGTTTATGAAGGCTGTTTTAAGTCTTTCCTTTTGCGTAACGGTTAAAGCACTTTCAAAACTGTCTTTTTTACCTCTTGAGTAGTACGACATAAAATTACTTCGAGGGCTTAACTCAAAAACACCTTCCCTCCTGGTTGTTTCATTTTCGGCACAGGTCACCAACCATTCTACTATGGCTTTGTTTTGTTCATTGGTGTCTTTTATTTTAAGTATGTTTTGTATTTCAGCAATGCGTGCTTTATAAATTTCGATTTCTGGTTTGGTTAAGGTTTTTGCTCCGTACGATAAAGCATGGGTATAATATCTGTCCCCCTTTTTATCAATAAAAGCAATCACAAAGCTGCTATCTTTATAGCGGGGAGGAGCAGGGCAAATCATATTCGAGTTAAACAAAACTTCAATTGAATCTTTTTTTATTTTGCCTTTGAGTTGCTCTAATACAGCAATTTTTGCCACTGCTGACCCCCATAAATTATCATCTTTTTTGTTTTCGTTATCATATATGCGGGCTACGTAACCCACTATAATGTGTTCACTTTCTATTACCAGTTTTCGTAACGGGCGTGGTGATATAGGGTAGGCAAATGTATTAATAGATAATGCTACTAACAGGAATAGAAAAAAAATAGCTGTTTTCATAATGAGTCCTCCGTTTTTAAATGATTGATAATTGAAGTGAATTGTTAATTTGACACCAATACACCTATAACGGGTTGTATGTAAAATTATTGGAAGGCATATTTATTTTGAATACCAAAAAGCCTTACCAATTATTGGTAAGGCTTTTCTGTTTGTAGTGAAATTCGCCTGTGGTTTTGTAAGCAACTAGTATGTGGATTGGTGGGACACCAACCACGGACAAATATTCATTCCAATAACTAATCATTCTGCTTTCTGTTTGACTGTCTATTTATTAGCCTCTTGCATTCTCAATTTTTTCGTATTTGTCAATAAACTCAATATGATAGTTTCTTGCATCGCTTAAAATTTGATTAAATGTTTTTACATATACTTCATCAGCCTGCTGCTGAAGTCTAATTTCATTTTTTGTGATCCTGTCATCACTTACATGACCCCCAACTAGATATGCAACAACTTTATTTGGAGATTGGGGGTCTGTGTTACATCTATCCTGAATGAAACTTC
>CAYTWI010000085.1:0-14817 GCA_964442045.1 uncultured Bifidobacterium sp. | reverse complement strand
ATGAAAAGAATAATTATAGCAGGAGTTATTGTATGTGCGTTAGCATTTAACTCAAACGCCCAAAATTCCGCATTAAAAAAGGATAGTATAATTGAAGAAGCAGGAATCTTTTATTGTTACAGTAACCATGCAAAATTTACGGGCACTTACAAAGATTTTTATGATAACGGTGCTCTGAAAAATGAAGGAGGAATTGTGGATGGGATAAAGCAAGGATACTGGAGAAGCTGGCACAGCAATGGACAATTAAGAAGTGAGGTAAACTGTAAAAATAATTTATGGACAGGTATTTATAAAAGCTGGTACGAAGATGGAACACTCCTAAGTGAGGGTAATTATAAAAATGGCAATGAAGATGGTGTGCATAAAACTTGGTACAAAAGTGGGCAAATAAAATCAGAAGCAACTTATGATTATGGAATTCTAGGAGGGCGTTATACGGAGTGGTATGAAAATGGAAACAAATCCAGTGAGCAATTTTTTAAGGAGTTTAAGAAAAAAGGAACTTGGACGAAATGGTATGAGAATGGAAATGTGTTATCAGAAACTTCCTATATAGATGGATTACAAACAGGCAAATGGAGTTTGTATTATGAGTCTGGTAAAATACAGGAAACAGGCACCTTTCATGCTGATCATAAATCTGGCAAGTGGATTCAATATTATGAGAATGGACAAATTAAAAGTGAGTTAGCTTATAAAGACGGATTGAAAAGTGGTACTCATTCTCGCTGGTATGAAAATGGAAACCTACAAGAACAAACACTTTATATAGATGATGTAAAAGAAGGAGTAAGCAATACGTGGTACGAAAATGGTAAGCCCCAACTAGTTGGTTTTTACAATCATGGAAAACCAAATAATATATGGACTAAATATTATCCAAATGGAAAAAAAGAATCGCAAGGGTCATATATGTTAGGCGAAAAAAATGGTACGTGGAAGAATTGGAATGATAAAGGAAAACTAGTTGACAAAAAAAGCTATAAGACAATCTCCGTTTCTTCTTTAAATTAATGAGTATTAAAACAGTTGTGCTGGTGTTTCATGTTTTGCTTGGTACATTGGGAAGTTCAGCTGCATTGTGGACTTTGGCGGATTTAAAAAATATTCATAATGGCAGTGCTCGGAGGATATCAAATGCTTGTTTAGCTGAATTTGTGTTTACCATAGGTTCTTTTATTGCTGGAGCTTGGTTTTATATATTGTATTACCCCGAAGAAAAGCAAATTATCTTAAACGGACCAGATCCCATTGCTCACTCATTTTTTATGGAAGTAAAGGAGCATTTGTTCTTCATTTTATTGTTATTGAGCATGTATCTTTTTTTTCTAACACGTAACCTATTTGCTCCTGTAAGTCTCGAAAAAGTAAAGGTAATAAGGGTAGTACTAATAGCCATTTTTATCATGGGTTTTGTGATGATTGGTTTTGGAGAATTTATTGACATGGGTGTAAAAAGTGGCTTACTTCAGTCTTTTAAAAGCGAATAATGAATACACATATAGAAAAAGCATTCACCTTATCACTTGTAGCCTCAATCTATTTTAATATGGTATTGGTAGTAGTGAAAGAACTTGTTCCCAATATTAAGTTTTTTATGAAAAAATATCTCATACATCATTGGCTTGGGCATGGCTTTTTTGTTTTGCTATTTTTTGTTTTGGTAGGTATTGTATTAAGTAAAATAACAATCAAATCAAGCATGGAAAGAATGTCTTTGTATATCATATCTGGTATTATCATCTCCACTTTAGTTATCTCCATATTTTACAGCAGTCATGTACACTAGGAAAAAAACATCAGTTGCCCTACTTATACTATTCATTTTGAGTATCAGTTTGTCGTGCTCACAAAAAAGAAGAATTGAAGATGCTATTCCAATTATTTTACAAGATTCTGTGGAGGCCATGCAGTATGACAGCATTTGTTTTACAAGAGATATACTCCCTATTTTTAAAAGTAACTGCGCTATTGAAGCCTGTCACGATGCCATTACTGGGCAAGAGGGAATTGTATTTGACTCTTATGAAACATTTTTTTATAAAGGATTTGTATCAGGAGATGCAAGTAAAAGTCAGGTTTATAATGCAATCATCCGCAAAACCTCCCGAAGAATGCCTCCTATTACTACTTATTCTCTAGATAGTAATCAAATACTGTCTATCAAAAAATGGATAAACCAAGGAATGCATGAAAACAGCTGTAAACAAAGTGTTGATACAACTCAATTTAGGTTTCAAAGAAGTGTTTACCCAATTATTAAGAATTACTGTTTCGGATGCCACAATGATAAATCAGAGTATTCAAACAGTATAGCATTACAAACATATGAACAAATAAAAATGACTGCTAATAGCGGTAAGCTGTTAGGAGTCATTAAACATAAAAATGGATACAAAGCCATGCCTGATAGTAAAACCAAAATGGATCCAGCATATATAAGGATTATTGAAAAATGGGTTGAAAGTGGTGCATTAGACAATTAAAACCAACCACAAAAAATAAATACAAAAAAAATGAAAAAAGACTATTTACAATCTATTCATTATTCACTGACAAAAGCCTTTTTCGGTACTCAGCGAATAATATTTGTTCTGGCAGTATTATGTTCGCTGTCGGTTTCTTTACTTAAAGCACAGCCTATTTTTCTTTCTCAGTTAACAGGTGTAAAAGGCTATTGGGATTTTAACCAAGTTAATAATCTCACTCATGCCAAAGTAGGTTCTGATTTAATACCTGTTGGAACTCCTATTGCTGTTGCTGGAATTATACCAGGCGATACTGCAGCTCGAGTTGGCTTTACTAATTTTTTTAAATTAGTTAGTGGATTGCCTGGCAATAATGGAGGTACTGGATTAAATAAGTACACAATGATATTTGATTTTAAAGTATTATCGTTAAGCAATTGGCATGCTTTTTACCAAACAGATAAAAACAACTCAGGAGATGCTGACTGTTTCATTAGGGATGGCTCGGGACAAATAGGGATTGGAAAGACTGGATATACCAGCAAATCAGCAGAGCCTAATAAATGGCATAGGTTAGTTATTGTAGCCGATCTTAAAACAACAGGTGGAACATACGATTATTATCTTGATGGTAGCATTGTGAACAATTATACCGTTGCTGTTGGTCAAACAATGTTGGATGATCGCCTATCACCTCAGGATACTTTATTACTGTTTGCCGATAATGATGGCGAAAACGACACCATGGATGTTAGTTCATTTGCAATATTCGATAGAACATTAACTGCACAAGAAATTTTTACGTTAGGTGAGGCCGATCCTTTAGTTCCTAAGGGTTTTCCTCAAAGCTTAAAAGGATACTGGAGTTTTAATTTATTAAATCCATTAAAAGCATCTGTAGGTGAAAATTTAATATTGAATGGCACGCATTCACGAGTTGCAGGTCCAACAGATGGAGACAGTGCCGTTCGAATAGGTGTTGGTAGTAACTATAAAATAAGAAATACAATACCTGCAAACGGAGGAGGTGCAAAAGTAAATAAATACTCATTGATGGTTGATTTTAAAGTAAAAGATTTAAATTCATGGTATGCCTTTTTTCAAACAGATACATCCAATTCGTCTGATGCCGATTGTTTTATAAAAAAAACAGCAGGAACAATAGGAACGAGCGCAACTGGTTATACCCCTACAGGAATTACGGCAAACAACTGGCATCGGTTAATTATAGCTGCCGATCTTCAGCCAGGAAGTGGCTCATACAATTATTATATTGACGGAGTACTTGCTCATAGTATTTCAATACCGGCCTCACCTTCTTTCATTGACGACCGTTTTTCATTAGATAAGGCACTTTTGTTATTTGCAGATAATGATGGTGAAGATGGAGAGATTGATGTAACAACAGTTGCACTTTTTGATCAAAAACTTTCATTAAGTGAGGTACAATCAATTGGAATGTTAAAAGTAGATGAAGTTATTGAAGCCGATACAGCTCAAATTCTTAGTCAGGCTAAATGGCCAAACCTTAAGGCATATTGGACCTTCCAGGATACTTCAAATATTTACAAAGGTTTGCTGGGTGCTGATGATTTAATAAAAAGAGGACCACTTCCCGGAAATGGTAATATGGGTACTGGTGGCCCCGGTGGAGTTGTTCAAAAAATTAACGGTCCTTCATCTTTTAAAAAGGCCATTAAGACATTTACAAATACACATTTTTTAGCTAAACATCATATTGCTCCAAATGGCGGGGCAGGAGCTACAAAGGTTAATAATTATACCATCATGGTTGATTTTCGTGTACCATACTTAAAAGACGAGAAAGGATATAATTCTTTTTACTCTTTATATCCAGCAAATGATAACGATGGAGCTATATTTATAGATGAAGACGGAGGCTTAGGTGATGGTCGCTCAGGCGGATATAGCAGTCCTGCTGTGGAACCTTATAAATGGAACCGCTTAGTAGTTTCTGTAAGTTGTGGTAATTTTTACAAGATATTTTTAAATGGAAAATTGCTAAAAACAACTACACCTTCAAATACAAGTAACCTTGATTTGAATGGAATTTTCTCTCTTGATTCTCTGATATTGATAAGAGGTGACCAAGATGGGGAAGACTCTCTGATGGATATTTCTTCTTTTGCTATTTTTGACACAGCATTAACAGATATGCAAGTAGCTCTTCTTGGTGGGGTGCCTCAGCCTTCAACACAACCTTTGGGAACTACTGTTCAGTTAATTCATAATGCGTTAGATATTAATTTACAAAATGTAGATGTATACGTAGATGGTAACAAAATGATCAGTAACTTTGCTTTCAGAACAGCTACTCCTTTTACTCCTTTACCGTCAGGAAATCATCGTATTGCCATTTCAAAGTCGGGATCAGCAGTTGATACCGCTTGGAATGCTACAACTATTAATCTTAAATCGGACTCTTCTTATGTATTAATGTTAACAGGAGTAAAGGATACTGCATCTTATTTACGTAAAAGCACAGGAGGTATTAATTCAGGTTCTAGCATACGTTTTAAGTATGTTTTGTCACAATCAAATACTCATGGAACAGCTGGTTCCGTGAACGTTATTCTATTTCATGGCTCAACGGATATTGCTCCAGTAAAAATACAAGATCCTACGGTAGGTAGTGCTACAGATAGTTTGGTTTATGGACAATTCAATAAAGAAGGTTCAACCCCACTTCCTACATATCCATACCTAACACAGGTAGTTGATAGGTTATCCAACAAGGTTCTTCAAACCTATTATTCAAGTTTAGAAAACTATGATGGAGAAGCCGTGACATTTATGTTGTCAGGCGTGCAACACCAAGCTGGTAATCCAACAGGAACGCCAAGCTTTGGGTTGTACAAAGTAACGGCTGCAGGTGGTGTAGCTATTTTATTGGACTCTGTTCCTCCTCCTCCCGAAAACCCTAAAGTACAATTTATTCATAATGCAGCAGATCCTTCTGTTCAGAATATTGATATATGGATTGATGGAAATAAAGCATTTAATAATATGGCCTTTAGAAAAGCTAGCCCATTTCTTCCTCTTAAAGTAAAAGATAGTAAAGTAATCATTTATAAAGCTGGAACCTCAAGCCCAATTCTTGATTCTATGACTATTTCACTAGAGGGTAATAAGCAATATATTTTAATGACAACCGGTGTGGTTGATACAACATTATTTACAAGAATTGCCAATACCGGAAAAGCAATCCAGTTTAATATGGTTTTATTTGATCGGGCACAAAAAGAATCTGGGAATCAGGATAAGATAAACACCTTGTTTTTTAATGGCGTAAGCGATATTCAAAAAATGAGTCTGACCGAAGAAAGCACATCTTCACCATTTGTTAATCAGCTACCTTATCCCACTTTTGAAAATGCTTACCAAGCAATCAATAGAGGAACAGTAAAATGGAATCTCACAACGACTGGTAATACTATCCTACATTCATATAGTGCAGATTTGAATGCTCATGCAGGCAAATCATTGGTGGTATTTACTTCCGGATTTTTAACTAATGAAGATGAAGTTTCAGGCAGCCCTAAAATTGCTTTATACGCAGCTGATTCTGCAGGAAAAACATTTGTCTTCACAGATATTACAACCGGAATAAGCGAAGCAAAAGTTGATGCAAATTCTTTTATCATTTACCCTAATCCGGCTCAAAATATCATTCATGTTTCATCTAAAAAACAGGAAGCCGAAAGTATTCGCATAATAGACATCAATGGGAAAGTAGTTATAAATCAACCCGCCAATAAAAATGAAACGAATATTGATATTAGCTATTTAACCAGTGGTATTTATTTCTATGAAATTATTGCTAAAGATTCCATACAAAAAGGAAAACTGATTAGATACTAAATTAATACCCAAAACAGGTTGCTTCAAAAAGCAACCTGTTTTGTTTAATAGAGAGAATAGAAGAGTGAAAAACAGCATTATTTTTATTTTAGTATGTTTACCTATTATTGGTTTAGCACAATTAGCAACAGACACAATTCAAACAAAACAACTAGATGATATAACAATTGTATCTTATCGTAAAACCCAACAAGTAAACCAGCTATCTGATATTCATCACACGTTTATTATATCAGGCAAAAAAAGTGAAGTGATTAATGTACAGAACATGCCTGCTAACCTTGCAGAAAAAACAGGTAGGCAAATTTTTTCAAAAATACCGGGGGCATTTATTTATGACATGGATGGTTCAGGTAATCAGGTAAATATTTCAACACGCGGATTAGATGCACACCGTAGCTGGGAATTCAATATTCGCCAAAATGGAATATTAACCAATTCGGATATTTATGGGTATCCTGCAAGCCACTATAGTATGCCAATGGAAGCTGTTAAAAATATAGAAATGATAAGGGGAACAGCATCTTTGCAATATGGTGCAGAGTTTGGAGGAATGATTAATTATGTGATAAAAAGTGCAGATACTGCTAAACGTATTGGCTATGAATGCATTAATACTGTCGGCTCTTATGGACTATTTAGTTCTTATCATGCTATAGGTGGAAAGGTAGGAAAGTTTACCTATTACGCCTATTACCAAAAAAGAGTTTCAGATGGCTATCGGAAAAATTCATCATCTGTTGCGGAAGCACTTTATGCTAGTTTACAATATAACATTACATCAAAAGTAAGTCTTCGTGCTGAACTTGGTCGAAGCACTTATGTTTATCAAATTCCAGGACCATTAAACGATAGCATGTTTAAAGCAGATCCAAGGCAATCAACCCGTTCTCGAAATTATTTTAATCCTGATATTTATATTCCTTCTGTTACAATTAATTGGAAAATAGGACGGCACACTACTGTAAACTGGGTGCTGTCAGGCGTTTTTGGGACAAGGAATAGCGTATTGTTTGAAGGTTTTGCAGACAAACAAGATGTAATTGATCTTACAACGGGTTTGTATAAGGCTAGAACAGTAGATATTGATAATTTTAACAGTAAAACATCGGAGTTGCGTTTATTACATGAATACAACTTAGGTCAGTTTAAAAATGTTGTTACAACAGGAGTGCGATATTTTAATAATGATCTTCATAGAAGACAACAAGGCAAAGGAACAACAGGGACAGACTTTGACCTGACTATAACCAATTCTGAATTTGCAAGAGACTTGCATTACAAAAGCCAAAGTATTTCTTTTTCTGTTGAAAATATGATTTACCTTACGTCAAAGTTTTCAGTTTCGCCAGGATTCAGATATGAGTACGGCAAAACGGATATGACTGGTAAACTGAGTTATTTTGATCCAAAGGATATACCTAACACAATCAATCATAATATACCAGCATTTGGTATCAATGCTCAATACAAATTAAATACAAGCACTCGTTTTTATGGCGGGATTTCTCAATCCTATCGTCCTGTTATCCTTAAAGATATTGTACCAAATTCTGCACTTGAAAGAGCCAATAAAGATTTGAGAGATGCTTACGGATATACTATTGAATTAGGAGTAAATGGGGTTGCAAGGCAATGGCTGAAATATGATCTTACTTTTTTTAGCATACAATACAATAATCGTTTGGGAAGTAATATACTAACTGAGAATGGCGTCAGTTATATCTATAAAACAAATATTGGAAACAGTAAAACAGATGGTATTGAATTTTATACAGAGGTAAGACCACTCATTACAAAAAATACAATGCTATCTTTATTCACGGCAAGCTCTTATATGAATGCAAAATACCAACAAGCTGAATTATCAAATGGTATCAATAATAAAAATATTAGCGGAAACAAGTTGGAAAGTGTACCAACATGGATTAGTCGTAACGGAATTAATTTTGAATATAAAGTTTTTACAGTAGCACTTCTGTACAGTTATGTGGGCGAAAGTTTCTCTGATGCTTTAAATAGTGTAACACCAAGTAAAAATGGAGCCGTTGGTATTGTTCCTGCCTATGGAATATGGGATTTAAATACCACCTTTCATTTTCAGCATAAATATATTATGCGAATAGGGGTGAATAATCTTACTAATTTGCAATACTTCACCAAGCGCCCTCTTTTTTATCCTGGCCCGGGAGTATGGAGTTCTGATGGAAGAAGTATCATTGTATCATTTGGGCTAAAAATCTAACCAATGTTTCATCAACTTTGTATTTATGTAAATATGGTACAATAGAAGCTAATTTAAATGGCTTGTATTTGAGTAACAATTAAAATAAATGAATGTATCAAAATCTAACTTTATGTTATCTTAGTTCCAACACTTTTTAAGAGACCTAAATGACTTGGGACTTTTTTGACTAAATTTTACTCAGTTGTGCTCCGAATATAAATTTCTGAAAAACACCAATCTATAATCAATTAAAATTAAAGGTATAGAAAAAAGAGCACCAACAACTGTTTTACCAGCTATTGGTGCTCTTTTTTTATTTTAATATTTAAAGGTTCGTTTATTTATTTCATTAATTCAATCGCAAACTCTACACGTCTGTTGTTTGCTTTTGCTTTCGCTGTTGTATCGGTATCAATTAATTCTTTTTTACCCATTGGTTTTTGCTCAATGCGATCGATTGCAATGCCTTTTTTTGTTAAGTAATTGGCTACAGTTTGGGCTCTTTTTTGAGATATTCTGTAATTTACTTTGTCTGAACCATCTTGGTCAGCATGTCCGAAAATAATGAGTTTAAAGTTGGCGTTGCGTTTTAACATTACGCTTGTTCTATTCAGTATGTCTAGGGCATCGCTGTTTAAATCTGCTTTTCCTTTTTCAAAACGAATATTATTCATTTCAATCAGGATCATATTCTTAATCAACTGTGCATCGCCACTGTTTGCAATAGCTGAAGTAGCTACAGGTGCAGGAGTGGCTGGAGCAGTTGGTTTAGGGGCATTGTTGCTATCTTTTTTTATTATAGCTTCGTTACAGCCATTGGCCAATGTGCCTTTTTCGCGCGGACATAAATCTTTAATATCCGGTACCCCATCCTCATCGGTATCTGTATTTAACTGGGTTTGTAAATTATTGTTGCTGGCTTGCAGTTGCTCAATTCTGTTGTTGATATTTTTTAAACTATCACCCATTGAAAGCAATAGTTTATTCATCAGTTCTGTATTGTCAACCGGATTTTGGTTGCTGAATTGCCACGCAACTGCCCTATCCTGGTGTTTGTTTTTACCTAACGTGTAACGAATGCCTAAAGTGGTTTTAACCATGTGGTCTTTTCCTGAACCGTAGTTATAACCATCCCAAGCATCAGAATTGGTAATAATAAATTCACTTTGCAAATTTAAATGCCAGTTGTCGTTCATATGGTAGCGTAACCCTCCACCTAAACCAACCTGAAGTGCAGTTCCTTTTTCTGTGTGAAAAGTTACATCGTCTTCAATAAATTTACGTTTGGTATCATAAGAACCTTGGCCAATGCTTGCTCTTAAAAAAGGAACCCAACTGTTTGGCGTACGTTGGTTCCTGCCTTTTAAATCGTAGTTTAAACCCAGTGCTAAAAAGCTTACATCTGATTCATAGTAATCAATAGTGTTTGCCCCTGTCATTTTTCCCATATCGTAGGAAGCATCGAGGCTTATTAATGGGCTTACAAAATATATTACATCAACTCCAAATGCTAAATCAAATTTTGTTTTACTGCCATTTAATCCGCTTACATCTTCACCTGAAAATCCATTGGCTAACTTATCGTAAGCGGTAAATTTCACATCGTAAAGATGATTTAGTCTTAAACCTAGCCCCCAACGATTGAATTTGGTTCGTTGGGGGTTAGTTTGTGCATATGCATTGGTCAATGTTACTATTAAAAAAGCTGCTACCAGAATGGTTTTTGTTTTATTTAAACAAATATTATTTCTCATTATGTTCTTGTTTATTTATATAGTGATGTTTAAATAATTTATTTAGCTATAATAATTGGTTTAAGACTGGTTTTGTTGTCCTGATTTAACCTTACATAGTACGTTCCTGCTGCTAGATCACTTAAATCTAATTCCGTGCTGAATGTATTGGTAGCAACTTCTTTAATTTGTTTGCCTAGCGCATCGTATACAATTATAGTGGTTTGTTTACCTGATGCTCCTTCTATGTCAACAGTGAATAAGCCTGTTGATGGATTCGGGTGTATGTTAAACTTAACCTGGTCTGCTATATTATTTACACCTACATCAACACCTACACCTAACGGATCGCTTAATGTTGAGCAACCCTGGCTGGTACCAACGCTTACTGTATACACACCTGAGCGTGTCATCGTGTATGCTTGTTTGTTGGCTCCCGGTATGGCTACTCCATTGCGGTACCATTGGTACGATTGGAATGACTGTTGTACCTGGATAACATCTGCGTTCATACGAACTATAATTGGTTTATCAGGTGCGCGATATACTGTTACTACAAATTTTCCTTTTGTTTCACATTGCATAGTATCTGTAAATGTAAATGTAATATGGAAGTTTCCTGCTCCTGATAATGAAGGATCGAATGTTTTACCATCAACACTTACGCCACTACCACTAAATATTACTTTGGCATTTCCACGTGTTAAGTCGAAGGCAGGTTCACTGCTACATACAGTAATATTAGGGAATGTATCTGGTAAGTATGAAGGCAATACAGTTACTTTAAAACTGCGTGTTACTACGTTACCGGCTTTATCCGTAAATGTAAATACGTTGGTTGTAATACCTACCGGGTAGGTATTACCTAATGCTACTCCTTCTGTTTGGAATACCCTTACTTCTCCGCAGTTGTCGGTAGCAGTTGGCATTACGTAACGATAGTTAGCACCGCAATGTCCGAATATTATATCGGTTGGCATAAAGGTAACTACCGGTGATATCGTATCTAGCACGGTAACGTTAACAATGGTGCTGCTTCTGTTTCCACTTACATCACTAGCTGTAAACTCAACTAAGCTGGTACCTGCATCGTTACAGTTGAACAATGTTTTATTGATACTGATGTTATTGATACCAACATTATCTGATGAACCGTTGTTTATTTCAGCAGCAGTTAAAATGGCATTGCCTGAATTGTTTAGGTAAATAGTTTTATCCTGTGCTATAACAATTGGTCTTACAGTATCTAATATGCTTACATTTAATGAAACTGACTGGCTATTGCCACTTGCATCAGTAGCGGTAAAGCTTATTATGTTTAGACCTAAGTTGGTTCCGTTGAAACTGGTTTTACTTAATGCTAAAGTAGTAATACCACAGTTATCAGTTGAACCATTGTTTACCTGAGCTGTAGTTAAGCTTACATTACCTGTAGCATTTAAGTATAGGTTTAAATTGTTGTTTACTACTACGTTTGGCTTAATAGTGTCTAACACGGTTATTGTAATTACAGTTGTTACTGTATTTCCGCTTGCATCACTTACTGATAGTATGGCATTGTTTACGCCTCTTTCAGCACAACCAAAGTTTGTTTTGCTTAGTGTTATATTACTAATACCACAGTTGTCAGTTGAACCATTGTTTGCCTGTTCTGCTGTAACTGTGGCTAGACCTAAACCATTTAAGTAAACACTTATATTTTGTGCTACTATAGTTGGTTTAATAGTATCTAATACGGTAATAACAGCAGTTGCACTGGCAGTATTGTTGCTCACATCACTTACACTTAATGTAACAGTGTTGATTCCAAGGTCGTTACAGTTAAAGCTGGTTTTACTTAACAATAAAGTATTGATACTTGCATTGTCGCTGCTACCATTGTTTACTTGTGCAGCAGTAAGAGTTGCTGTTCCTGCATTGTTTAAGTAAATAGTGCGGTTTTGTGTAACTACTATTGGTCTTGTTGTATCTAATACTGTTACTGTTACATTTACGGTCTGGCTATTGCTGCTTGCATCAGTTGCAGTAAATGTAATGGTATTTATACCCAAGTCGGCAGCAGCAAATGTTGTTTTGCTAATGCTTGTAGTTTGTATAGCGCAATTATCAGTAGAACCATTGTTAACCTGTGCTGCTGTTAAGCTGGCCGTACCACTTGCATTTAAGTAAATGGTTTTGTTTTGGGTAATAATGGTAGGTTTAATAGTATCTAATACGGTTACTGTAGCACTTAATGTTTTGGTATTGCTACTTGCATCGGTAAGTGTTACGTTCACCGTATTTGTTCCTATGTGGGTACAGTTAAAATTACTTTGGCTCAGGCTGCTGGTTATTGTACCGCAATTATCGCTACTGCTTAATATTACCTGTGTAGGGCTTAGTACGGCATTACCTGTAGCATTTAAGTATATAGTAGCCGGTTTGGTACTAAGCAGCGGTGTAATGGTATCTATTATTATTACAGTAAATGTTTTGCCTGAAGAATTACCGGTAGAATCGGTACCCGTTAAGGTTACAGTATTTGCACCCACATTAGCACAAGTAAATGTGCTTTGGCTTAATGTTTTAGTTGCTATATTACAATTGTCCGAGCTGGCGCTATCAACACCGGCTACTGTAATAGTTGCAGTACCAGCTGTATTTAAGTAAGCACTTACAAATTGTTTAGGGCGCATTACAGGGCGAATAGTATCAAATACATTTACGTTTACAGTTGCTGTTTTGTTATTACCGTTTATGTCAGTTACTGTAAATAAAATATTACTACTTCCTAAGTCTGCACAAGAGAAAGTATTTTTATTGATAGCAATTGTTGCTACACCACAATTATCGGTACTGTTATTATTTACCTGCGCTGCAGTAATAGTTGCAGTTCCGCTTGCGTTTAAGTAAAGACTTTGATTCGATACTGTTGCAATAGGTGAAATGGTATCTAAAACAGTTATAACAACAGAAGCAGCATTGGCATTACCGCTTTGATCCTGTACGGTAAAGTTAATGGTATTGTTACCAATATTTGAGCAGTTAAATACTGACTGGCTTAATACCCTGCTTGTAATACTGCAATTATCGGTACTTGCACTATCTAATAAGCTCGGATTAATTACTGCCTGCCCATTGGTTGAAAGGTAAACTGTTAATTTAGCTTTCGGACGTGCTACAGGCGCAATTGGGTCGAGTATAATAACGCTGGTAGTTGCTGAATCAACATTGCCATTCACATCTGTTACTTTTAAAGTAATGTTTTTAACACCTAAGTCAGCACAAGTAATGGTGCTTGGTGTAACGCTTGTAGTTGCAATACCGCAATTATCGGTACTTCCATTGTTAAATTGTGAAGGAGTAATATTAATACTACCTGCCTGGTTCAAGTATAATACCACACTGTTTTGTATGTTAACAGTAGGTTTAATGGTATCTAATATGGTTACTGTTGTTGAAGCAGAGTCTTTTCTGCCTGAAGCATCAGTTGCTACCAACCAAACAGTATTGCTACCAACATTACTACAGTTAAATGTAGTTTTACTAGGAACTATTGATACAATACCACAATTGTCGGTTGAGTTGTTATTAATATTAGCAGCTGTAATGCTTGCAGTACCAGATGCATTTAAGTAGGTAGTATAAGTTTTGGCGATAACAGTAGGTTTAATAGTATCAAGCACTGTTACTGTTGAAGTACATGAGTCGCTACTATTATAAGTATTTGTTACAGTTAACTTCACACTATTAGTGCCCAAGTCATTACAGTTAAAGCTGGTTTTTGATAAAACCCTGCTTGCAATACCTACTAAACTGTAACTGCCATTATCAACCTCGTTAACAGTAAGTGTTCCGTTACCTGCTGCATTTAGGTATACGGTAGCATTTTGACAGATAGCTACCGGTTTTGGCTCTATTACCAATACGTTGGTAGTACAAGTGCTTACGTTACCTGAAGCATCTGTAATGGTTAAAGTTACACTGTTGTTACCAATATTGGTAGTATTAAAGGTTGTTTTACTTAATGAAGCACTTGCTATGCTACAGTTATCACTTGCTGATGCTTTTACACTATCAGGAGCAATAGTGGCATTACCGCTTGCATCCAGAATAGCAGTATCAGCTTTACATACTACAATTGGTTTAATTGTATCAAGTACTGTAACAGTTGCATCGCTTGTTTTAATATTTCCGTTTACATCGGTAACAGTTAAAGTTACTGTGTTAGCTCCTGTATTTGAACAAGTAAATGAAGTTTGAGATAAACTTAACGAAGCAATACCACAAGCATCGGTCGAACCATTATTGACTTGTGAGGCAGTTACTGAAGCAGAACCTGCAGCATTTAAGTAAATAGTTTTGTTTTGTGTAATTACTACCGGTCTAACGGTATCAGAAACTGTTACTGTAGCAGTAGCCGTTTTGATGTTGCCATTGTTATCAGTTACGGTTAAAGTCACTGTATTGGCGCCTACGTTAGCACAAGTGAATGAACTAGGGGAAACACTTAAAGTAGCAATAC
>CAYTWI010000084.1:0-14818 GCA_964442045.1 uncultured Bifidobacterium sp. | reverse complement strand
TTGTGAAGATGCAGGTAAAGAACACAACGAAGCGTTTATTGGACAAATCTCTGAAGATGAAATAGAAGAGGAAGAAGAAGAGAATAAAACAACCGATCCGCGCTGGGATGCTTTAAAAAATTTGTACAACAAAAACTGATAAATAGAGGAGAATAGTAAAATGCCAAATCCTAAACGAAAAATCTCAAAATCAAGACGCGATAAGCGCAGAACACACTACAAAGGAGCAACGCCTACACTTTCAATCGATTCAACATCAGGCGAAGTACATATGCGTCACCGTGTAACAGCCGATGGCTTTTACCGTGGAAAGCATGTATTTCCTGATATGAAATCAGACGTTTAAAAGTGTTTAATTAATTTAATAATGAAAACGAGAATGCTTTATTGAAAAGTATTTTCGTTTTTCGTTTTAAAGCAAATCCCAAATAACAAGCAAATGAAAATTGGTTTTGACGTAATGGGTGGCGACTTTGCGCCCAAAGAAGCTATTGCTGGCGCCATTCAGGCTTTAAATGAACTTGGTGCTGACGATAGAATTATACTTATTGGTGATAAAGAACAAGCGGAGAGTTTTTTAAGTTCGGCAGGTATAGAAGATAATCGTTTTGAATTTATACACACTACCGAAGTGATTGGCATGGGTGAACACCCGACAAAAGCTATTTCTCAGAAAAAAGATTCAAGTATATCTGTAGGTTTTAAACTTTTAGCCACAAAACAAATTGATGCATTTGTAAGTGCCGGAAATACAGGCGCAATGCTGGTTGGTTCAATGTTTTCCGTTAAACCAATTGAAGGCGTTATAAGACCAACTATTACTGCTACCGTTCCCCGCCCCAATGGTAAATTCGGGTTAATACTTGATGTAGGGGCTAACGCTGATTGCAAACCCGATGTATTGTATCAGTTTGCTGTTTTAGGCAGTTTAATGATGAAACATGTACACGGAATTGATGACCCAAGAATTGGTTTATTGAGCATTGGCGAAGAAAAAGAAAAAGGTAACCTGGTTACTACCGCAGCTCACCAGTTAATGGAAGAGTCAAATGCATTTCATTTTGTAGGCAACGTAGAAGGCAGGGATTTTTTAACCGACAAATGCGATGTAATAGTATGTGAAGGATTTACAGGCAATGTTGTACTAAAAGCCTACGAATCTTTTTATTATACTATGAAAAAACGTGGTGTAAAGGATGATTTCCTTGATAGATTTAATTACGAAAACTACGGAGGAACACCCATTTTAGGTGTAAATGCTCCTGTTATTATTGGTCATGGTATTTCAAATGCCAAAGCCTTTAAAAATATGATTTTTTCAGCACGCGATGTTGTCAAATCCGATTTATGTCAAATAATACGTGAACAATTTAAAAACTTAGTTCCAATTCAATAGTATTCAATAATTTTTAAAATCGCCCCTGAAAAGGGGTGTTTTTATTTATAAAAATTTAACTTAGATGACAAAGAAAATAACTGCTGCCATTACTGCGGTGCATGGATATGTACCACCAAAAATTCTCACCAACAAAGAATTAGAAACGATGGTAGATACCAATGACGAATGGATAACCAGCAGAACAGGTATTAAAGAAAGAAGAATTTTAGCCGATGGCTTAGGTACTTCTGACATGGCAGTAGAAGCGGTTAACGGCCTTTTAACCAAAAGAGGAATCACAGCCGAAGAAATTGATTTAATTATTTTTTGTACCGTAACTCCTGATATGGTTTTCCCATCATCAGCTTGCATTCTAGCCGACAAAGTTGGTGCTAAAAATGCTTTTGGCTATGATTTAGGGGCTGCTTGCTCTGGTTTTATTTTTGGACTTGAAACAGGTAGTCGCTTTGTACAAAGTGGCGCATATAAAAAAGTATTAGTAGTTGGTGGCGATAAAATGTCGTCAATTATTGATTATACTGATAGAAATACCTGTGTAATTTTTGGTGATGGTTGCGGATGCGTATTACTTGAGCCAAATGAAGATAATTATGGTGTAATTGACTCTGTACTTAAAATTGATGGCAGTGGCCGCCATTTCTTACACCAAAAAGCTGGCGGTAGTTTAAAACCGGCTTCACACGCAACAGTTGATGCACGTGAACATTTTGTTTACCAGGAAGGACAAACTGTATTTAAATTTGCTGTTAAAGGCATGGCCGATGTAAGTGCCGAAATTATGGAGCGCAACCAGTTAAACGCTGATGATGTATCATGGTTGGTTCCTCACCAAGCTAACCTACGTATTATTGATGCCACTGCACAGCGCATGGGCCTTGATAAAGATAAGGTTATGATTAATATTGACCATTTTGGCAATACTACCAATGGAACCATTCCTTTGTTATTATGGGAATGGGAGAACAAATTGAAAAAAGGCGACAATTTAGTTTTGGCCGCTTTTGGGGGTGGGTTTACCTGGGGGGCTATTTATTTAAAATGGGCTTACTAAGTAATATTATAGTGTTGAATTATAATTTATTACATTTCGTTTAACAAATTATATTGACATTTACATTTTTACAAATAGTTTTACAATAAGAAATAAAAATAAGAACATACACATGGAATTAAAGGAAATAAAAGAACTAATTAAGTTAGTGTCAGAAAGTGGAGTATCAGAAGTAGAAGTAGAACGTGGCGACTTTAAAGTGTCTATCAAAAAAGTAGAAGAAAAAACTACTATTATTCAACAAGCTGCGGCTCCGGTTGTACAACAATTAAGTGCTCCTGTTAATTCTGCTGCAGCTCCTGTTGCTACTATCAGCACACCAGCTGTTACTTCAGCACCGGCACCAACGGCCAGTAACTTAATTACTATCAAATCTCCAATGATTGGTACTTACTACAAGCAACCAAGCCCTGATAAACCTTCATTTGTAAATGTAGGTGACGAAATTAAAGTTGGCCAGGTACTTTGTATTGTAGAGGCAATGAAATTATTCAATGAAATTGAATCAGAAGTTTCAGGTAAAATTGTAAAAATATTAGTGGAGAATGCATCTCCGGTTGAGTACGACCAACCATTATTCTTAGTTGAACCTATGTAAGTTAAATAGCTTACGTTTCAGCGTTAACTAAACTATTACTTAACGTTTACCAACTAAAACTAATTTACTTATAACCTTTAGCTAAATTCAAATGTTTAAAAAAATACTAATTGCCAATAGAGGCGAAATTGCTTTACGTGTAATACGTACGGCTAAAGAAATGGGTATTAAAACAGTTGCTGTTTATAGTACTGCTGATAAAGAAAGTTTACATGTTCGTTTTGCTGACGAGGCCGTTTGTATTGGCCCTGCACCTTCGCAACAATCTTATTTAAATATGGCCAATATTATTGCTGCTGCTGAAATTACCAATGCAGATGCAATACATCCGGGTTATGGTTTTTTAAGTGAAAACGCTAAGTTTAGCCAGATATGTAAAGACCATGGTATTAAATTTATTGGCGCAAGCCCGGAAATGATTAATGCCATGGGCGATAAGGCCAATGCCAAGGACACCATGAAAAAAGCGGGAGTTCCTGTAATTCCTGGTTCTGACGGACTATTAAGTGGCTTTGAAGAAGGCATTAAACTGGCCGAAGAAATTGGATACCCTGTTATTATAAAAGCAACTGCCGGTGGTGGTGGACGTGGAATGCGTATTATATGGAAATCAGAAGATTTTGAAAAAAACTGGGATAGCGCCAAACAAGAAGCAAAAGCAGCTTTTGGAAACGATGGTATTTACATGGAAAAATATGTAGAAGAGCCTCGTCATATAGAAATACAATTAGCAGGCGACCAATATGGAAAAGTTTGTCATTTATCAGAAAGAGATTGTTCAATACAACGCAGACACCAAAAACTGATAGAAGAAGCACCTTCTCCATTTATGACACCTGAACTAAGAGAAAAAATGGGTGAAGCTGCTAAAAAAGGAGCTGCAGCCATTGGATATGAAGGTTTAGGAACCATAGAGTTTTTGGTTGACAAACACAGAAACTTTTATTTCATGGAAATGAATACACGTATTCAGGTAGAGCATCCGGTTACTGAGGAAGTAATTAACTATGACTTAGTAAAAGAGCAAATATTAATTGCTGCTGGTGTGCCAATTAGTGGTAAAGACCACTACCCTACCAAACATTGTATTGAAGTGCGTATTAACGCTGAAGATCCATACAACAACTTTAGACCAACACCGGGTAAAATTGAATATTTACACAAACCGGGCGGACATGGAGTAAGGGTTGATACACACGTATATGCCGGGTATACTATTCCTTCTAACTACGATAGTATGATTGCTAAAATGATTGTTAGCGCACAAACACGTGAAGAAGCTATTATAAAAATGGAGCGAGCCTTGGGTGAGTTTATTATTGAAGGACCAGGTTTAAAAACTACTATACCTTTACAATTACAATTAATGCAAAACGAAGATTTTAAAGCCGGTAATTTTACTACTGCCTTTATGAATACTTTTGAAATTAAATAATACATAAAGTGTTAATTTTAAAAACCCGTTCAGTAAATATTTACCGAACGGGTTTTTTATTGGATGTATAAGATTGCATAAAAAAATCCGTTTAACTTAAAACTGTTAAACGGACTTTTCTTGAACTGGTTTATATTTTATTTCAAGATTTCTCTTGAGATAACAATTTTTTGCACCTCGCTGGTACCCTCATAAATCTGCGTAATCTTAGCATCGCGCATTAAACGCTCTACATGGTATTCTTTTACAAAACCATAGCCCCCGTGTATTTGCACTGCTTCAATAGTAGTATCCATAGCTACTTGTGAAGCATACAATTTTGCCATTGAGCTGGCCAAAGCATAATCACCATGGGTATCTTTTAGATAAGCTGCTTTTAAACATAGTAAACGCGCTGCTTCTATATTGGTTGCCATATCGGCTAACTTAAACTGGATAGCCTGATGGTTCATAATTTCTGTACCAAATGCCTTACGTTGTTTTGAGTAAGCCAAAGCTAATTCGTAAGCGCCACTGGCTATACCTAATGCTTGTGAAGCTATACCTATACGACCACCGGCTAATGTTTTCATGGCAAATTTAAAACCGAAACCATCTTCACCTATGCGGTTTTCTTTTGGCACTTTTACATCAGTAAACATAATAGAATGAGTATCGCTTCCTCTGATACCCAATTTATCTTCTTTTTTACCAACTGTAACACCCGGCCAGTTTTTTTCTACTATAAAAGCATTGATACCTTTGTGTTTTTTCTCTATATCGGTTTGAGCTATTACTAAGTAGTATTCAGCTGTATTACCATTGGTAATCCAGTTTTTAGTTCCGTTCAGTAAGTAATAATCTCCTTTGTCCTCGGCAGTTGTTTTCTGGCTGGTAGCATCACTACCTGCTTCAGGCTCTGAAAGTAAAAAAGCACCCCAGCATTTACCACTGGCCATCGGTACTAAATATTTTTGTTTTTGCTCTTCGTTTGCAAAATTTTCAAGTCCCCAGCATACCAATGAGTTATTTACTGAAACAACAACTGAAGCAGATGCATCAACTTTTGAAAACTCTTCCATAGCTAATACATAACTTACCGTATCCATACCACTTCCGCCATATTTGGGGTCTACCATCATACCTAAGAAACCAAGTTCTCCCAGTTTTTTTACTTGTTCCATTGGGAATTTCTGGTGTTCATCGCGTTCAATTACGCCTGGTAATAATTCAGTTTGGGCAAAATCGCGGGCGGCTTGCTGTACGTTTAAATGTTCTTCAGTAAATTGAAAATTCATAGTATATTTTAGTTTTGGGCGAATATATATTTTTATTGGATTAGTATAACAACGATTGAATAAAACCCGTTTTCAATTTATAAAATTGATAAAACAGACTTTACTCAAAACCATTAAAAGGCTTTTCAACTCATAAAAAACTACTATTCCAGGTCGGTATTTAATTTATACCTGCAAATACGGTTATTGTCTTTATCGGCTATGTAAATCATCCGCCTGTTATAACAAATACCCATCGGGTTGTTAAAATTAAATGGGCCATCTGTTGGCTGACCATCTGCAGCCCTGCCACCAAAAGAAACATTTACCTGTTTTTTTATACTTGAGTTAGCCGGAGGATTTACCCCTTCAAAACCCTGATTGGTAAACACGTAAACCGAATCTGTTTCACTATCAACCACAAAAATATAATTGGTTGCATCTGGAGCTATAAAACAGTCCTCAGGTTTTTTAAAGCGGAACGGTTCGTATAAAAAAGTGCTGGCTTTGCTTAAATCAAAATTTAAAAAACTGGCATTTTCTGTGTATTGTGTTCCTAAATCCGGGTCGTCAACTACATTGATTGAAAGTGCTTTATACTCTAAATTAGCCGTTTGGTTATTGGAGGTTAAGAATATGTTTTTTGAGGTACTGATACCTTGCAAGCGTTGTGGAGGTGCTGCATAAGTAGCTAATCCGGAAATACCAACGGCAGTTTTTAAACTTGATTCACTCGGATTTAAACCTGCCGCGTAACCAATATTTTCTCCATCCTGGCTAAAAACCAATATGGCATTATCAGGGCGAATAAATGTACCTGTTTCATTTCTTGGCCCTTTGCGTCCAACGTATAAAGTATTATCGTATAAACAAGCTATGCCAGTAAACTCTACGGCTTCATCGTCAGCACCGCGGTATTGGGTACTTTGGCGCGAAGCATCACAAAAAGGATGAATGAGTGTATCAACAAACTCGTATTTACCTTGTCCAGTTCCTTTTAAATGGTACACGCAGGTAACGGTTGCATTTACTGAATTATCAAATACTTTTCCTATAACGTATGTATGTAAACGCCTGTCTTGGGTTACTTCTGTGGCGCCCGGAATAGCAATAACCTGAGCTAAAGTTCCTTTCTGATCTAATATGTTTAAGCCTTTATCATCCACAACATATATCATTTCATCGTAACCTACATAAATATCAACCGGATGCTGAAACCCTTTAAAGAAAGGGAATATGGGAACATAACTTACTGCTTTTGGCACCAAATTAGGGTCTATTTGTCCTTGCTTCAAAACATCGTCAACGGTATCATTTTGCTTATCGCCAAAAACTGAACACGAAGCAACAAATGCCAGCAGGGTACATAAAATAAATATATTTCTAATTGAACTCATTTGCTTAACTACTATTTAATGGTAAACAATAAACCTAAACGATGAATATTGCCACTGCGCGATTTACTTACCAATCCATAATCAATACCAAAATTACCGAAGCTGCGAGGCAAACGAATACCAAAACCCAGTGAAGGGAAATTATTGCTTTCATCTAAACCAAACTCCCAGCCACTGCGGCCTACTAATACTTTTTTCCATGAATACTCTGCACCAAGAGCCAATGTTTCATTGTTATCGGTTGGGTGGTTTAACTGCATAGCTGTTGTTAGTAAATGAGGGCCTTGTTTAATAGGGTCAATTGCAAAACCTAAACGGAAAATAGCGGGTGCTGATACATCGGCAAAATCATTTTTTTGTGTTTCACCATCTAATTTTAAAATGGTTACACTACCTGTTGGTGCTACGTTTACACCAAAGTTTGAGAATGACACGCCAAAACGTGCATTTTTAATACCTATGTTATAAGTTAATCCTAAATCGAATAAAACATTGTTAACAGCCACATTGGCTATTAGCTCCTGGGCAAACTTTGCCTGTAAGCCGAAACTGAAATTATTGGTTAATATTTTGGCAAAACTTACGCCTATGGATGTACTACCCAAAATTACATTCCTGCCTGTTCCGGTAGGTTGCAATACGGTTGTTTCTTTGTTATTGCCATAATCAAGGCTAATTACATTGATACCTACAAAACTAAGCTTGCCTACTTTCATTACTAGCCCACCATAGTTTACCCGGGCTGAGGCAATATAAATAGTATGGCCTAACTGGGCCGTAAATTTACCGGTATCAATAGCTGTAATACCGGCAGGATTCCAATACATGGCAGAAGCATCGTTGGTTAAACCTACCACAGCACCACCCATGGCTGTGGAACGCGCATCGGGAGCAATTTTTAAAAACTGCATACCGCTGCCACCTGTCCTGCTGTTTCCAAACGTTGGCAGTATCTGGGCTTTTACAGCACTTATACAAAAAACTATAGCTAAGGCTAATACTACTTTATTTTTCATTGATTAAAAGCCGTGCAAAATAAAACAATATTTTATATTAAGTAAGTTAATTGTTTGTGAAGTATTTTAGTTGATAGTTGATTGACGACAGACCATAGGTTAAAAGGTTAAACCGTAAAAACAAAAAGGTTGGCGAATGCCAACCTTTTTCCTATAAAAACTATGGTCTATTGACCATTAACTAATTTACAGCTATTACCTTGGTTACTTCAGGCAAAGCGTTTTTAATACCATTTTCTATTCCGGCTTTCATGGTAATATGGCTTATATCGCAACTGCTGCAATTGCCTTTTAAACGCAAATGCACTTCCATGTTTTCGGTTATATCAACCAATTCTACATCGCCACCATCGGCTTGTAAAAACGGTCTCATGCTATTTAAGGCAATTTCAATTTTATCTCGCATCAATTCGTTCATCATTTCAAATATAATTTATTCAACAACTATTCGGCACTAACTGTTTTATTTTCGACTGAATTAATAATGGAAACTAACTGGGCCACATTTTGAGCTACTTTTTCGAATGCTTTAAATACTGGAGTTGTTTTATCTAATGAGGCTGGTTTGCCGCTATCGCCACCTTCGCGTAAGCTCATGTATATAGGTATCTGTCCCAACAGGCTTACCTTTAATTCGTGTGCCATATTGGAGCCTCCGTCTTTGCCAAAAATATAATATTTATTTTCGGGTAATTCTTCTGGAGTAAAGTATGCCATGTTTTCTACAATACCTAAAATAGGTACCTTAACAGGTGTCATGCTAAACATGGTGGCTGCTTTATAAGCATCAGCTAAAGCAATGGCTTGTGGTGTGGTAACCATTACAATACCTGTTAATGGCACTACCTGTAACATGGTTAAATGTATATCGCCTGTGCCGGGAGGTAAGTCTATAATCAAATAATCTAATTCTCCCCAATCACAATCATTTATAAACTGGCGTAATGCTGAGGAAACCATAGGTCCACGCCAAACTACGGCTTGCTCGGGTTTAATTAAAAAACCAATTGATAATAGTTTTATTCCGTATTTTTCAATTGGAATCATAAACTGCTTACCATTTATATCGCGCATTTCCGGTTGGCTATCCATTTCACCAAACATCATGGGTACGCTGGGGCCGTATATATCTGCATCTAATAAACCTACTTTGGCTCCTGTGGCGGCTAAGGCTATAGCTAAATTACTTGACACAGTACTTTTACCTACTCCGCCTTTACCGCTTGCTACAGCAATAATATTTTTTACTCTGGGCAAGGTTAATTTATCGGCACGGTTGGTGCTTACATTGGCTGTCATGTGTATGGTAATTTCAGCTTTATCGTTCACTAACTTATGTATAGCCTCTTTACAATCTGACTCTATCTTTTCTTTTAAAGGGCAAGCGGGAGTGGTTAATACGATGGTAAAACTTACTTTTAATCCGTCAACCACTATGTCTTTAATCATATTTAAGCTTACCAAATCCTTACGCAAATCAGGCTCCTGAACGGTTGATAGTGCTTTTATAATATCTTCTTTTGTCATTGTATTTTGTACTACAAATAAATGTTATTGTTTGCTAATAATAAGTTGACTTAACTTATTTAAACTCGTAACCAATGTCTTTTCTAAAGTACTTTCCTTCGTACTGAATTTTTTCTGCATTGGCTAACGATTGCTGAACGGCTTCGTTTAATGAATTACCAAATGAAGTAACAGCTAAAACACGGCCACCATTTGTTATAACCTCTTCTTCATTATTAAGGGCTGTGCCTGCATGAAATAGCATTGAGCCTTTTACCTGGTTAAAGCCGCTCATTACTTTTCCCTTTTCGTAATCGCCCGGATAGCCTTTTGAAACCATCATAACAGTAGCGCTGTGCTGCGGACTAATTTTCATATCGATAGTATGTAACTCCCCTTTGGCAGTAGCTGCCATCAACTCTGTAAAGTCTGACTCTATCAGCGGGAAAACGGTTTCTGTTTCCGGATCGCCCATTCTACAATTGTATTCTATTACAAATGGTTCATTTCCTACTTTAATCAAACCTATAAAAATAAAACCAATGTATTTTATATTTTCAGCTTTAAGTCCTTTTATGGTAGGTTCAATAATCCTGTCTATTACTTTTTGCATGAATACATCATCGGCAAACGGAACTGGTGAAATAGCACCCATGCCTCCTGTATTTAAACCTGTGTCACCTTCGCCTATGCGCTTGTAATCTTTGGCTGTTGGCAATATTTTATAAGAGTTGCCATCGGTTAACACAAATACTGATAATTCTATACCCGTTAAAAATTCTTCAATAACTACTTTACTGCTGGCTGCTCCGAACTTCTCATCGTTTATCATCTGTTGCAACTCGCGCGTTGCTTCTTCCAGTGTTTCGCAAATCAATACACCTTTTCCGGCCGCTAATCCATCAGCCTTTAATACTATTGGCATTTTTTGCGTTTTTAAGTATGCTATACCTTCGTTTAAATTCTCACTGGTAAATGTTTGATAGGCTGCTGTAGGAATATTGTTTTTATACATGAAGGCCTTGCTCCAATCTTTACTTCCTTCCATAGTGGCTCCCATTTTATCGGGACCCACAAATAGAATATTTTTTGCCTGTTCATGAGCTTCAAAATAATCGCGCAAACCTAATACCAATGGCTCTTCCGGACCTACTACTACCATATCAATCTGATTTTTTAAGCTAGAATCAAGAACTGCAGGAAAATCATTGGGGTTTATTTTTACATTTTGTCCAAAGGCAGTGGTTCCTGCATTGCCGGGCATTATATAAAGTTGTTTACACAGCTTGCTTTGCTTTAGTTTGTAAGCAAATGCATGCTCACGACCACCTGAACCAATCAATAAAATATTCATCTGGCAAATATATTATTGCCTTGGCAAATAACTGGCATTGATAACAAAAAACATATTCTGTTTATTTTGTATCTGAAAGTTAACGAATAGTTTATATAAAAAATTTACGAATTTATTTGTATAGTTGCTTATGAAAAATAGAGTGTTATTATTTGCTGTTATACTCATTGTTGTAGTAATAGCCTTGTTTGTTATTTTAAAGAATAACACCAAATCACACAGCCCTGAGGCTAAAGCTTCATTTGCTCAAGGTGATTTAAAAATAGAAATTACTTACTGTAGACCTTACAAAAAAGGCAGGGTTATTTTTAGCGAACCTGCTGAAAAAGTACTTCAACCTTACGGTAGTTATTGGCGTTTAGGTGCTAATGAAGCCACCATTTTTGATGTAAACAAAAACATTATGGTCAATAACCAAGAACTAAAAGCGGGTAAGTACCAAATTTATGCTGTGCCGGGAAAAGATGTATGGAAAATTTATTTCAATACGGAATGGGACAGATGGGGTGCTACGGAAGCTGACCATAAAACGGATGTACTACAAACGGAAGCACCGGCCAATAATGATGCTCCTTTTGAAGAGCAGTTAAAACTAAGCTTTGAAAATGCTGACAGTACAGGCAACAACAACCTTGTTATTCATTGGGACAAAACCATGGTTAAGGTTCCTTTTAAATAAGACTAAAAATAAAGGCCATTACAAAATTGTAATGGCCTTTATTTTGCAATTCACTTTTTATTTAAACCCAATTGTCCGTTTATCGGCTACCGCATTGGCATCAATCACAAATTCCTCTACGTCTTCAAAAACCAACTCATAAATCATTTCTTTGGTGCGTGCACTCATTTCTATTTTTGCCAAACGCAAATGCTGGTTTTTAATGGCTTCTTCTACCACTTTTCGCATACTGCGGGCATTACCGAAAAACTTATTGCGCGTTTTATACAAAAACTCAGCATAAGCTTTAATATGTAACGAGGCTTTTTCATCCGGTTTAATACCGTTATTGGCTAACATTTTTAAAGCTATATCGTGTAACTGCGAAGCATCATAGTCTTCAAACTGCATTTCTCTATCAAAGCGGCTGCTTAAGCCCGGATTGCTTTCTAAAAAGCGTTTCATATTATCTGTATAACCGGCTACTATTACTATAAAGTCGCCACGGTTATCTTCCATACGTTTTAGAATAGTTTCAACAGCTTCTTTTCCGAAATCGTTTTCACCTCCTTCACTTAAGGCATAGGCTTCATCAATAAATAAAACTCCTCCTTTGGCCCTATTTAGCACATCATTGGTTTTAATAGCTGTTTGTCCTACAAATCCGCCTACTAAATCCTGCCTGTCACACTCTACCAGATTGCCTCTTTCCAATATACCTAAGGCTTTATAAATTTGGGCCAAAATACGGGCTACTGTTGTTTTACCTGTTCCGGGATTACCTGTAAAAACAGTATGCAATGAGAATGACTGGCGCACATCTTTTCCTATTTCGCGGTAAAACCGCACCAGTTTTACTAATTCGTCTATTTCATTTTTTACAGACTCTAATCCTATTAAGCTATGCAATGCGCCCAATGAACTAACCAATAATTCTTCATCTATCGGAATATCGGTAATTGATTTTTGCTGTATACCAAATATTTTATCTATATCAACGGGTTCTATGGTACTTAAAACCTCATTACTCAGGTCTTGCGGGTTGGGTAATTGCATTAAGCGCAATCCCATATTCATTTTACTTTCGTCTATCAGGCTGTTTACATAACGTGCATTGCCAAACATCCTGTCTCTGTCGCGGTAAGCATCTACTAACTTTTTATAAATTAATTCTCTTGATGCTTCATTAAACTTGATGCCTCTTTTCTGCGATGAATACTCTGCAATGCTTAACAATTCTTTTGGCGCATAATCAGGGAAATCGTAAAACATTTGGAAACGGCTGCGCATACCCGGATTGCTCTCTAGAAAATTGTTCATTTCTTCGGGATACCCCGCTGCTATGATGGAAATATCGCCATCTCCATCGCTCATTTCTTTTAATAAAATTTCGATGGCTTCTTTACCAAAATCTTTACTGTCATCATTTTTACGTGCTAAAGCATAAGCCTCATCAATAAATAAAATACCGCCTTTGGCTTTTTTTATTATTTCTTTGGTTTTGGGTGCTGTTTGCCCAATGTATTCTGCCACTAAATCACTCCTGTCGGCTTCTACTACATGGCCTTTGCTTAATAAACCTAACTGGTTATAAATTTTACCCAGCATTTTAGCCACAGTAGTTTTACCTGTTCCAGGATTACCGGTAAATACGGCATGCAGGTTTATTTTTTCAGAATCTTCAAACCCTTTTTCTTTTCGTATTTTTAGAAAATTTAAATACGTAGTATATTCCTTAACCTTACGTTTTATCGAGTCAAGCCCAATTAAATTATCGAGCTCTATCATTATATTTTCTATATTTTCATTATTGGGTTCTATCGGTTTTGCTTTTTCAACGCCTTTGCTTTTTGCTTTTACTTCTTTTGGTTTTTGTTCAACAATAAACTCGTTGCCAACATCAAACGTAATAGTAGCAATCAGCTGATCCATGAAAATAATTTCGATACTGTAATTATCGAAGCCCCAGGTGCCTTTTAACTCACTTCCCCAACCGATGCTGCATTCAAACTCTGAATCGCTGCCACTGATAAAGAATAATTTTTCAATACTGCCTTTCAGTTGTCCTGAATGGGTTTTAAAGTTAAACTTCATTTCGCATGGCCACGGTTGCTCACTTACCACCAGATTTTCGGCTATTATTTCCAGCCATACATAACGTGTTTCTTTGGTATCAAAAGCGCTCAGGTATTTTCTTTCATTGCGTGGTATATTGGCATCACTGGCTTCGTAAAGCCTATTTGTTTTAATGGTAAAATAAGGGTTTACTACTTCACTTACTATGCCTACATCTACAATGTAAAACATTCTTTCACCTATAAACATACCATCTATCCATGCTTCCCAGCGGTAGTTTCCTTTTTTCCAGTAGGTACCCGGTGTTTTTACACCCCAGCCTTCCCGCACAAATACAATGTTCTCATCTTTTTTAATTTGCCTTTCGGCAGAAAGGGTACAAACCTCTGAGCCATCGTCCTGATTCACACATTTCAAACTAACTTTTACATCCCAATCGTTTTCATCAAACAATTTGTTAAAAAAAGAAAGCTCGCAATAAATAAAGGTGCACTCGGAAACATCGTAAACCTGACGGTACTTTTTTTCATTATTGGCCAACCACTCGGTACTGCCAAAAATTTTCAAATCACGAAACTTATAATGCACTGGTTTTTCCTTTGCCATGGCTAAAAATATTTTTTGCTAATTAACGAACATTTTTACTGCATATGATAACACCTATTACAGAAAATTTAATTTTACAAATTGCTTACTTTAACGCGCTAATATTCAAAGTGTTTTTATATGCACAACAAAAAGTGCAAACACAGCTTTTAAAAATAATTTATAAAAAGTTGCATAAAAGTTTTGAGTTTTCAATGGTAATGCTACATTTGCACTCCCTTTAAAAAATTGCAACGGTGAGATGGGTGAGAGGCTGAAACCACCGGTTTGCTAAACCGACATACGCTGTTAAGGTGTATCGAGGGTTCGAATCCCTCTCTCACCGCATTATTTTTAAAGGGCGAGTAACACAATTACTTAGTTCAAAAATTTAGCACTTTTGAAAAAATTGTACGGGGTGTAGCGTAGCCTGGTATCGCGCCACATTTGGGATGTGGAGGTCGTAGGTTCGAATCCTGCCACCCCG
>CAYTWI010000083.1:0-15381 GCA_964442045.1 uncultured Bifidobacterium sp. | reverse complement strand
CCGGACCGAAGCCGGCGTCGCCCTGGGTGGCCGCGATCGCGCGCAGGGTGTCGGAGATGCAGGCCATGCGCGCGGCCTCGCCGTGGACGATAAAAAATGCAAATAATTGCGATTCCGTAATAACCTATCATTTAACCAAACTAAATAATGGGTCTTTCTATAATTTAGAAGCTTGTAATAGTTTAATTATAAATGGTTTTACATATACAGAAACAGGCACCTATTATCAAACAGTAAAAAATGTAAATGCTTGCGACTCTATTATTACGTTACATTTAACAATCCATCAAACCAAAGCAGATTCAATTGTAATGTCAGCGTGTAAGTATAAATCTATCAATGGTGTGCTTTACGACTCATCTGGAATTTATTATCAGACTTTAACCAGTACTTCAGGTTGCGACTCCATTTTACGAATAGAGTTAACAATTGTAAAAATTAATACAGTTGTAAATAAAGTGGGAAATAATTTAATAGCCCAGGAAAACAATGCCAGCAACTATTTATGGATGAATTGTTCCAATAATACAACTATACCCAATTTAAACAGTAAAGTATTTGCTCCGGTTATAAATGGAAGTTATAAAGTTGTATTGTCTAAAGCCCAGTGTGTTGACACCTCATTATGCTACTCAATAAATACAATTGGTTTAGAAGAGAAAATAATGAGTGATTTAATTAAATTATACCCTAATCCCAATAGTGGTAAATTTAAAGTAGATGTTATTGATAATGCTATTAGCTATTTTAATGTAGTAGATATGTCGGGAAAAGTGTTGCATAATGTCAATAATTCAAATCATGACAAAATAAAATCATTTGAACTTGAACTAAACGATGGTATATATTTAATTAATGCCATGGATAAAGAGGGCTTAACAGTAGCAAGAATTAAATTTATAGTTGTAAATTAGGAGTTATTATTTCAGGCGTCCTCGCCTACAATGATAACCCATGTGTTTATGCTCGCCCCCCTTGTTGTGTTTCCCGACCAACAAGCAGTCTGCCGTTATTAATACTTTTTTGACAACCAATCCTTATATTGCTTTTAAATCATAAAAGTAAAATAAGATGATGAAATACTTGTTAGGCTGTTTTTGTTTGCTGGGTATATGGCTATATGCACAGCATGGTAATACTACCACTGGTTTGGTTCAGCAGTCAGGAACCAAAGTAGCTACACGCTTTGCCGTACCTGAAACTTATGTAAGGCGCGTATATGCACAAGGTTCATTTGGTAGTTATTTACAACAATTGCCTTTACAGCCTGTTGGCAGCAAAGTATTGTTTTACAATGGCTTTGTAAAACCCAATCAAAAAGTAGCAGCAGCGGTATTAACTTTAGATGTAGGCAAAAAAGACTTACAACAATGTGCCGATGCCGTAATGCGCTTGCGGGCCGAATATTTATTTGCACAGAAAAAATACACAGCCATCCATTTTAATTTTACCAATGGTTTTGTGGCTGATTATGCAAAGTGGGCCGAAGGGCAGCGCATAAAAATAAAAGGAAATACCTGTTCCTGGTACAATGCCGGTGGCCCCGATTATTCCTATAAAAACTTCAGGCAATATTTAGATATGGTATTTTGTTATGCAGGTACTTTATCATTGAGTAAAGAAATGAAAAAGGTTCCGTTGGATAGTATAGAAGTGGGTGATGTATTTATAAAAGGAGGCAGCCCCGGACATGCCGTTATAGTGGTTGATATGGCTATACAAAAGAGCACAGGCAAGCGCATATTTATGTTGGCACAAAGTTACATGCCGGCACAAAGCATACATGTATTGGTTAATGAAAACAATGGTGCTTTATCGCCCTGGTATGAAACAAATGCTAACGATATGTTATACACCCCTGAGTGGACTTTTAACTGGACCGATTTAAAACGCTTTTGATGAAATTGTATAAAAGAATAGTCTTATTACTCAGCTTTGGTTTATTGTTACTACCTGTTGGCGGACAGGTAAAACCTGCCGGTTTAAAAGCAGCTTGCGAAGCATTTAACTTATACAATAAACAGGTAAGAGATGCTTTATTAAGTAAAGAAAAAGCCATGGGTTTGTTTGCCGAAAAAATACAGGCAGTAATTAATGCATATGCAGGCTTACACCAAATGGATAGTATGGCAAACCCGCAGTTGCACTTTCCTTTGCAGGGTTATACGGCTAATGTCATTGGTGGTAAAAACGGTAATGGTTACCATGGCAGCTCCTATAGTTATTTTGATGGCAATAAACATAAAGGACATCCCGCTCACGATATTTTTATTAACGACAAAAACCAGGATGCTTTAGATGATAAAACCTTAAAACCGGTTTCTGTTATATCCGTTGACTATGGAGTGGTAATAGCCATGGAGCAACATTGGGATAATAGCAGTAGCTTAAGAGGAGGTAAGTATATTTATATTTTAAATCCGCATACCAAACGCATTTGGTATTATGCCCATTGTGCAGGCATTCAAGTAAACTTAGGCGATGTAGTGTATGCAGGGCAGCCTATTGCTACCGTTGGCCGTACAGGTATGAATGCTTATAAAAAGCGTTCACCAACCCATTTACATTTAATGCTGTTAACATTGAATAAAGCAGGTTTACCACAACCTGTTAATTGTTATTCATTGTTGAAGAATTTATAGTTTCGTTATTTGCCATTATCGAAACGCCTATTTATCTTTTTTATATATAATATTTCTTCACAAACCAATACAAAATATTAAAAGGAGGCAAGCGTAGGCCCGACAATCCCGATAGCTATCGGGAGCGGGCCATGCATCAGGCCTGCGGGGAGAAGCATTTTTTTGTCTAGCGTTTTTGGATACTTTTTTGGCAATGCAAAAAGTATCGAATATAAAGATTTACCGTAAGCATGTAATTGCTAAGGATTTTGTTGTCATTGCAGGCGTCCTCGCCTGCAATCATAAATAGGAACTTGTAATCAGCCTAACGTATCACATCTACTGAACCTCGTTTCACATAATATTTACCCGATACACCAAAAGCTTCAATTAAATAAGTATACGAATCAGCCTGTACAGGCTGACCTTTGTATAATGCATCCCAGCCCTGTTCCTTATCAGTGCTTTCAAATATAATATCGCCCCACCTGTTCATAATGCTCAGGTTTATTTTAGTCATGCCATTAAATACCGGTTTAAATATATCGTTCAGCCCATCATTATTAGGCGTAAAAGCATTGGGTACATAAAGGCTTTCATCCGTTACCAATATTGTTTTCATCGTGGAGTCAGGGCAACCATCTTTTGAAATAGCATAGAGTTTAATATCTGTTTTACCTGTATCGCTTAACAGCAGTAAAAAGCTGTGCTGGTTCATGCCGAAAATATTAAATTTCTTTATTTCCCAGTTTACCTGGTCGTAGGCATTGCCTCCGTATTGTATAGTTATAGATTGATTTTTGTGGTATATACCCGTATCAGGTCCGAACTCCATAACAGGCTTGCGCCCCAGTTTAACCATATAATGCAAAGTATCTCTGCTTTGGCCACATCCCTGGCTGGTGGCTATAACCCAACCACTCGTATCAGTTGTTATTTGTATAAATTTACTGGCCTGTGTACTCTGGTTATCCCATACTATTTGTTGCGCATTGCTTACGGTAATAGTTGCCGTATCGCCATAGCAAGCTATAGGAGGGTAGTTTATTTGTGCTTTGGTAGCATTAATAAGCACATAACCAATTACGGGCGGGTTTTGGCAGTGCAGCATATTACTTTCCGTTACACTTACCGTACCTATGCCCGGAGTGCCGCCCCAGTCAACAAAAACCTGGTGGGTACCGTTGCCTGCTGTAATGGTGCCTCCGCTTATCTGCCATTGATAGTCCGCCCCAGCATGCTCGTCCACGAAATAGCGAACGTTTCTGTCTCCGGGGCAAACGGTATCAATAACCTGGGCTGTCAGGCCGGTTGCGTGCAATAGTGTTGCAAGTAGTACTATGGCAGGGAATAAACAGCGCAAGTAAGTAGGGCTTTACACTTTTAATAATGTCTGATAGCCGAAGTACCTGTTTTTGGTATAACCGTTACATTGGCATTGCCCGAAAAAGTTCCGGTGCAGCCCAAACGGTCGCTTAAAGAAGTAACGGCATAGGTTTTTACACCCGAGATGGTATATACCTGCGAGTTAAAGTTGTAAGTACTGCTCGAGGTAGTTAAGCTACGTGCCGTTCCGTTCTCCGTATAGTTAACCGACCAGGGCGCTACTCCGGTAAAAGTAAATTTTAGTTTTGATAAAGCAGTAGCCGAATTCACACAAATAGAATCCGTTCCGCTAAGTACCACCGTAGGCGGAGCCAAACGTAAAACAGCCAGTGAAACCGTATCCATAGGGCAGCCCAGTATATTTATCTCCACCACTTTCAGCGTATCAACCCCCGGGGTGGCCGACCAGTTAATGGTAATAGAATCAGAAGTGCCTCCGCTGGCTTTGGTACCATTGGAAATAATCCATTGAAAGGTGCTGCCTGCCAGGCCGCTAACCTTATAGCTTTGCCCTGTTGCGCCTGCGCAAACAGTATCGGGGCTGCTGGTGCTTTGGGCAAAAGCCAAATGAGTAAGGCTTACTAGTACAAGTAGTAAAGCCATGCGTAAGTGTTGAAGTGTTTTCATATAGTGTTTTAGTTTAGTAGTGATATAAAATGGTGGTTGAATTCGGTATGGTAGATTGCCCCTGGGCATAATTTGTCTGGTTATAGGCACGGCCCCTGGCTACGTGGTAATTGTTTCCGTTCAGTTCATCTGCTTTAAAGCGGAAAGCATATACACGGTAATACACCGCTTTACACTCATACGTATGTGTATAGGTAAAGCTGAGCGTTTGCGAGTTGTTAATAATACCTATAATGGTGGAGTTGCCTATGCTTTGTCCGTTGGTATAAGTATTCCCGTCAACAGGTAAGGCCGTAAAAGTGCTCGTGGTGCAGCTTACTATCATGTAACCTTGCAGCGTATCGGCAGGGTAAGGGTCCGCCATGCCGTTCCACTTAAGCGTATCAATAGTATGGTTGGCGTTAGAACTAACGGTTAATGTAGGCGATGTCCAGCTGGGCTCCCTTAAACTAAGCCAAAAGGTTTGGTTGGCAGTGGCAGAGGTAGTGCGTATATTGGGTAAGCCTTGCGTAAATCCGCTGCTTATCATGTTTGTTTTAATAGTATCTTCAATGGTATTGGTGTAGCCGGCTATGTTAGCTCCCGGGCAAACCTGTATAAGCCTTTGTTCCAAAGCATTCGGTTCATTAATTACTTTAGGGTTATTGGCTACATTCCAGTTCCCATGATTACCCCCGTGCCCAAGCGAATGAATATCGGTAGTACCATTTTTAATGGTAATCATATCCGTATTATAGTTAATATCAAGCTTGCTGCTATTGTTAGCAGGTGTATTGCTAAAAACCGATGTTAACTGGGCATGTACGCGTATAAAACCATCAGCGGCCGAGGTATCAACAGCAGGGGCATAAGCGCTGCGGCAATACAAAATAATAATGGTTCCTTTGCGTAAATGGTTCCACAGGCTGATGGATTTAAAAGTAATGCTTTGGTAATTGCTTATGTGGCCGCCATTGTTAGCCGTGTAATTGCCTATAGTCCAGTTTCTGATATCCGTATTGTCTTCCGTAACAAGCAATTCCAGCCAGCTGTCCCGGTCGTCATAACCAATGTAATAGCTGCTTACCACCATGCTTTGGGCATGCAGGTATGGGCTTATAAAAAGGAAAAAGATAAGACAGTAACAGTATTTCATTAAATTCTATTTGCATAGCAATATTAGCAGCTTAAATAAATAAAAACGCAATTCAAATAAATTAAATATTGAAATGACTTGACTGTTAGTTACATAAATTATTATAGATTTGTTTATAATCTTATCTTAATGTGTGGGTAGTTTTCTAATTATCATGTTGTTAAGTGTTTTATCGTTGTTTTTAGGCTGCCCAATGGGGCAGGTGTATTGGTTTTTAATAAATTAATAATTAGCTTTTTACGGTTTTGCTTTACTATCCGTTGAGTTAGTGAAGCGCTCTATGGATTGTATATGAAAAGTAGTGTCTCCGACACGGTGATTAAAAAGAAGAGTCAGCGCTGAGCAGTGTTCGGAACATCTTTTTATTAAACCCCTTTTGGGGTTCCAATTTTGCTTTACTTCTTTTACCGTAGGCTTCACCTACGGTTATTGTTATTATACCCCTTCGGGGTATTCGTGTGCTATGGTTTTAGGTGGTATAGATACCGTAGGTATCAAATATTGGTAAAACAGATGGTACCAATAATATACGACCCCTGGCGGGGTCGAACAATGGATAGATAATGCCATTGCAGGTGTCCTTGCCTGCAATCAGTTGCCCCTTTTCTTACTTCGATACTTTTTACATTGCCCAAAAAGCATGAAGAGTGATTTGGGTGGTGTTGATCGGGATATGCAACAACGGTCATACATCTGCCCACATGGCAAAAGCATGACCGCTTCGCTTAACCTATTATTCTTTTGTCTTTGGCTACAAATTTGGCAAAGGCCAGTAAAGCCCCTGTTACCATTATATTGCGAAAAAAGTTAACCATTTCCAGTTCTTTTTCCCTTGTTATATCAGTCATCATAGCCGTATCCAGTTCATGTCCCAGGGCTCGGGGCAGGTGCACCAAAAGCGCCATGGCTATTACGTATAGCGCCATTAAAGTATAGGCCAGCTTATCGTATTTACCTATAACAGCACTTATAATAAATAACAGAATACACAAGAGGGTAAAGTAATTCCAAAAGTAAGGAAAGGGAATATAGTCAGGTACAAACGCGGCACCTACTTCGGGTTTACCCATATGCAGGCCCACGTATAGCAAAAACGAAAGAGGGAAAATATATTTTCCTGCATTTAAAATTTTATCCATAGCAGTTATTGTTTAATGGGTTGGAAACGGAATAAGTGCTCTTATTTCTACCGAGCTGTGCGGGTATTTATGTATAGGGCATGTTTGGCCCCAGGCCTCTACTTCGGCTAAGTTATCAGACTTGCAAATTAAAAAGCCCGAAACCAAAACACCTGCTGCTTCTTTGTGAGGGCCCGGGTTTATGCCATTGGGTGTAGCAATGCTGGCATGGTAATGCATAGGCGCAGTATGTATCAGTTTACCCTGCATGGCTATTAGGCCAATCCATGCTTGCCATTTGGGCATGTCTTCGGCCATGTCTTTTGAGGTAGCCAGGTAGCCGTCCGGCTTGCTGGCATTGCGAAATAATAATAAGTACTCTGTCATGTTTTTTGAAATTTAAATGGTGAATGTGCAGGCAAAACTGAACCTTTCCGTTTCAATAAACGATGACAAAAGTCGATGTTTTAAAGCTTGGTTTTCAGACGGCTGAAAACATCCTTGTTAATACCTAAATACGATGCAATCAGCTTGCTTGATAAGCGGGTCATGAGCATAGGGCGGTATTCCATTAACCATTTAATTCTTTCCAGGGCGGTTAACGAAACAAAGGTGTTTATGCGGTACACAGAGTTGGCGTACGATGCTTCCAATATTTGTTTATATACTTTGTCAAACTGAGGTACCGTTTCTACCATTTTTTGAAACGACAGCCTGTCTATAGCAAACAGCTCGCAGGGCTCCACTGCCCGTATGTTTTCTGTAGCCGGATTACCGCTTCCAAAGCTTAACAATTCCGAACACCAGTTGTCTTCCACTACAATGTCTCTCGTGGTTTCGTTCATGTCCTTATCGTACACATATACCTGCAGGCAGCCTTTGGCTATAAAATAAACGTATTTACACACTTCTCCCTGCCTTAAAAGCTGTTCGTTGCGTTTGGTTTGTATATGTTTAAATGCAGCCAGTACCTTGTCCAAATGTTCCGGGTCTTTACCAAGCCTGTTTACAATGTGTTGCCGTAAAATATCTATCATGTGGTTAAGCTGTTTTATAGCGGTGTTTTTATTTTATTATCAAAACTGTATTTGGCTATAAATGTTTTAATAAGCTTGTTTTTTCGTAAGCTTCTCTTGTGCTTATTTATGCCATTGCAGGCGTCCTCGCCTGCAATCAGTTACCCCTTTTCTTGCTTTGATACTTTTTGCATTGTCTTTACTATCCGTTGAGTTAGCAAAGCGCTCTATGGATTGTATATGAAAAGTAGTGTCTTTGACACGGTGTTTAAAAAGAAGAGTCAGCGCTGAGCAGTGTTCGGAATATCTTTTTTATTAAACCCCTTTTGGGGTTGCAATTTTGCTTTACTTCTTTTACCGTAGGCTTCACCTACGGTTATTGTTATTATACCCCTTCGGGGTATTCGTGTGCTATGGTTTTAGGTGGTATAGATACCGTAGGTATCAAATATTGGTAAAACAGGTGGTACCAATAATATACGACCCCTGGCGGGGTCGAACAATGGATCTATAATTATTACAGGCGCGGACGCCTGCAATAATTATAGATACTATTTTGTAATAACCTTCTTTTCTTGCCTTGATACTTTTTGCATTGCCCAAAGAGTATCCAAAAACGCTAGACAAAAATGTTTCTAGTCATAGGCTTAATAAATGATTTACTTCTTCCTCTTTTTCTTGCTTTGATACTTTTTGCATTGCCAAAAAAGTATCCAAAAACGCTAGACGAAAAGATGCTTCTGCCCGCAAGGCCGGATGCGCGGCCCGCCTTTTCGTCTGGCCAACGCTCGCTTTCTTTTGGTATTATGAGTGTAATAATGAATGTGGAATGTTTTTCTTTCTTCTGTCTGCTTTGTGTGCGCCTTCTATTGGGATTTAGGGAATGGTTATGAAATATGGTGGGGAGGTGTTGCAATTTAGTTGAGAGGTGTTGCGATGCAGTTGAGAGGACTTGAAGGATGGCTGAGAGGTGTTGAGAGATAGCTGAGAGGACTTGACATGTAGTTGAGAGGTGTTGCAATTTAGTTGAGAGGTCTTGAAGGATAGCTGAGAGGTGTTGAAAGATAGTTGAGAGGACTTGACATGTAGTTGAGAGGTGTTGCAATGCAGTTGAGAGGTCTTGAAGGATGGCTGAGAGGTGTTGAAAGATAGTTGAGAGGTCTTGACATGTAGTTGAGAGGTCTTGAAAGATAGCTGAGAGGTGTTGAAGGATAGTTGAGAGGTGTTGAGAGGTAGTTGGGGTATTTTTTTGTCAGGAATTGGTCAGAAAATAAATTTATGTAAAACTGTTAAAATAAATATACGGCAGTTTACACTAAAATAAAAGCCACTTACGTTGTAATGAGTAATAAATTTTCAAATTTATGAGTAAATATTTTAATGAAAAAATGAGTACTTACAACAAGGTTGAACAGGTACTCGCAGCATCACAAAGTGTGATTAGGAACGTTACTCCTTTAACTCAATTGGTAACCGAATTCAGTGCGATGCAATTATTAATCAGGAGCAATATGCAGCTGAGTGTAGGTGCCAAGGGAACGCTGCATGATAATAAGCTGCAGAAGTTTGATTTGATGGCAAAACTATGTGTACGCACTGCCCGCAAGGCTTTGGTATGGGCTAAAAAGAACAACAAGTTTGATGCTATCCATGTGTATGATGTGGTGCCCAGTGATTTTAAAACCTCCGGTGTAAATGCATTGAGTATAGCGAGTAATGTGCTGGACCAGTTGCAGGTTGATTTAACGCAATTGAAAGATTACATGATACAGGAAGCTGATGTAGATGCGTTGGAAGCGGCTATTAATGCGGCACAGATTTTTAGCAGTGAACCTGCTACCAAACGTAAAAAAGGAGCGGAAGCCAACCGGACTATTCGTGATTTAATTAAAAAGACGGATGATTTGTTGGATAATATAGAAGACTTGATTGTAGCGGGTTTTGAGGATACCGATTTATCGTTTGTGCGTTTGTTTTTAAGTGCCAGGCATATTTCGGACTTGGGCAGCCGCAAAACCAAGGTATTGGTACATGTAACGGATAAGGATAATAACCCTGTTGAAGATGCCTATGCTGATATAGTGGAAATGGAGGATGAGGAGCAATACAGCGATGAGCATGGCGACTTAACTATATTGGGTATTAAAAGGGGTACTTATACGTTGGTGGTTACTAAAGGCCCCTTTAGGGTAAGTACTAAGTTTACTATTCAAATAGGGGAGCAGTTGAAGTTAAAAGTAGTGTTGGCGTAGAGACGTTGCATGCAACGTCTGCATAAAGTACCATAAAAAATCCCGGGGTGAAAGCCCTGGGATTTTTTGTTTATTAGGAATAATAATGTGTTAGCAAAAAGAGTATTTATACTACCTAAAAAGAGTAGTTTTCCTATTGCTTTGATTAAAAACTTGCTTTTATATTGTAGATGTTGGGTAATTTAATGTTTTACTATAATTTGCCAACACTTGTAAAATGTTTATAATAGCGCAGTTTAGGAAGTTAAATCTTAGCTATAATAGTTGAAAATAAAACTAATTAACTTTAAGTAAATAATGTTATCAGACAAATTAAAATCTAAAATCAATAAGCTTTGGGATAAATTTTGGAGTAGAGGAATTACTAACCCCATCACGGCCATTGAGCAAATTTCTTATTTAATCTTTATGCGAAGGATTGATGATGCAGATGCTTTAGAAAATGCCAAAGCCATATATGCTAAGCAAAAATATAAATCCATTTTTGAAGGGCATGAGGAATGCAGATGGTCATATTTTGCACAACCTACCATTGCTCCTGATCTTAAATTAGAGATTGTTTCAAAAAAAGCTTTTCCATTTATAAAAAATTTGAACGATCCTTCGCAACCTTACTCAAGGTATATGCAGGATACTAATTTCATTATTAATAATTCAGCTTTATTGGATGAAGCTGTAATGGCAATTGATGAAATATTTGAGGAAATCAAAATTCAACAAGATGCGGGACAGCAGTTTCAAGATACCCAAGGTGATGTTTATGAATATCTAATCAATGAAATTGGCTCATCTGGTAAGAATGGTCAATTTCGTACGCCAAGGCACCTTATTCAATTTATGAGCGAAATTGTAGATCCAAACTTAGGGGATAAAATTTGTGATCCTGCCTGTGGAACGGGTGGCTTTTTGGTAGGAGCCTATCAACATATATTAACTAAATATTCTAGTCCCAAAGAAATCATCGAAGATGAAAACGGGTTAAAGCGTTTTAAAAAATATGGTGGTAATAAAATTAAAGATCAAAAAGACTGGGATAATTTATGGAAAAAAACATTTTACGGTTTTGATATAGACCAAACAATGGTTCGAATTGGTTTGATGAATTTAATGCTACACGGTATTAAAATTCCTCAAATTGAAAATACTGATACGCTTTCTATAAAATATGAACAGCTTCATCAAGACGGAGAATATTCGGTAATAATGGCAAATCCACCGTTTACAGGTAGAATTGACAAGGGTGGAATGAGTGATCAATTAAAAATTGATGGAACGCAAAGTGAATTACTTTTTTTAATTCGCATTTCAAAAATGCTTAAAATAGGTGGAAAAGCCGCAATAATAATTCCTGAAGGTGTTTTGTTTGGAGGGAGCAAAGCACAGAAACAAACAAGGGAAATACTTTTAAAAGATAACAGATTGGAAGCTGTTATTTCCTTACCCAGTGGAGCATTTAAGCCTTATACTGGAGTGAAAACGGCAATTCTAGTATTTGAAAAGGTAAAGGAGAATAGTTCTATATGGCATACCGAAAAAGTTTGGTTTTATGAATTGAAGAATGATGGTTATAGTTTAGATGATAACCGTAGAAAACTAATGGAGAATCCTCTACCGATAGCTATTAATGCATATAAAAAGAGATTTAAAAGCACACCAATAGAAAGAACCAATCATTTCTTTGTGCCAATTGATGAAATTGCAAAAAATGGTCTTGATCTTAGTTATAATCGGTATAAAAAATTTAACTATGAAGAGCAAATTTATGACCCCCCTCAAAAGATATTAGAATCATTATTTCAACTTGAAAATGAGATTCGTGCAGATATGGAAGAACTTAAAAACTTAATTGGATAATAAGAGATGGCCAAATTTGGAGATATATGCGATTTCCTCTCTGGGAATGCATGGAAGTCTGACCAGTTTTCCGATTCTGGAATTCCAATAATTAGAATAAATAATCTTAATCAAAATGAAGGCGAGTTTGTCTATTGGAATCAAGATTTTGATGAAAAATATTTAGTCAATAAAGATGATATTTTATTAAGTTTATCTGGAACAATAAAAATATATAAATGGCAGGGTGAAGAAGCTTTATTAAATCAACGGATTGTAAAAATACAACCTAGAGAGGGAATAAATATTGATTGGATTTATTACAAAATAAATTATTCTATCGAAGAATTTATTAATAAGGCTAAGAGTGGAACAATAAAAAATTTGTCTGTAAATGATATTAAGGACCTAGATGTTATAGTTCCTGACCTCGAAACACAAAACAAAATTGTTATCATTTTATATAAGGCTAAAGCTATATTGGATAAGAGAGAAGAAACTATTCGGAAGTATGATGAATTGCTGAGATCTACTTTTTTAGATATGTTTGGTGATCCCGTAATAAACCCTAAAGAATGGGAAGTAGATTCTTTAGCTAATTATGGCACATTAAAGAATGGCTTAAACTATACAAGCAATGAAATCGGAAACGAAGTAAAATGTATAGGTGTTGGGGATTTTAAATCATTTTGGAAACTAACTAGGGCTAGTACTTTAACAAGCATATTTTTAAATAAACAACCAACAGAAGATTACTTTCTTAAAAATGAAGACCTGATTTTTGTTCGATCAAATGGAAATAAAGAATTAGTAGGAAGATGTATTATTGTTTATCCAAATAGCGAAAAAATAACTTTTAGTGGATTTTGTATCAGATATAGAGCCAATAGCAATAAGATTAATATGATTTACTTGGTTCATTTATTTCGCGAACCAAATTTCAGAAAAGCAATGCTAAAAAATGGTCGAGGAGCGAATATTCAAAATATAAGCCAACAATTATTAGAAGAATTGAAAATACCTATTCCTCCAATTGAATTACAGGAAGAGTTTGCTTCAAAAATTGAACAGTTTGAGTTGATTTTGGAAAAACTTAAAAAGGGAACTAATATATCAAAACAACTTCTAGGATCACTTTCATCACAAGTTTTTTCTGAAAGAATAATAATTGATGTTAATGCAGAATTGGAAGCGTTAGTTAATGCTATTGATTTGGAAAGGAAAGAAGAAGATAATAATATTAACACTATTAAAAATGATTTAACCTTACTCAAAATATTAATTGATAAATTAAATAATCGCGAATTTGAAATTGCGAAATTGTACGATAAAGCTAAATATATTGTTTTCAGAATTCTAAAAGAAGAACCTAATTTAGTCAAACAAAATTTTGATATTGTTGAACAAAAGATAAAACTTGAAATCTAATGAAATTAATTTCTTTTTCTATACCTCAAAATGATAACAATATTGGTTTTAGAAGCTTAAAGCCAGGCTTTGAAATTAAATTCCATAATGAAAATGATGAAAAGAATATGACTAAGTTTAGTCCTTTTTGTTTTGCAGGATTGAATGGTAGTGGGAAATCAAATGTTTTAGAAGCATTAGCCAATATTTTTTATCACTTGGAGGTAATGTCAGCGCGTATATTACCTGAGTCAATAAAAGAGCAAAAAAATTTTAAACGTAACGAATGTATTGTTGATGTCTTTAAGTTGGAGTATTTAATTGGGTTAAAGGATGTACCCAGTACCAACATTGAATCGTTAACTAAAGTTATAATAGAGAAAAGATTTAGCGAAGAACCCACTTTGAAAATTAAATCATATCCGTTTGACGATGAAAAAGATCCTTTGCCTGTTCAATTTGAGGTTGGCGAAGATAAAAGTGCACCAACAAAAATATTTCTACCTGACCATGTTGTTGGTTATTCATCTGGTGAAAATGAGTTGTTAAGTTTACCTTTTATTAAAAGTAGATTCATTCAATTAGATGAATTTAGTGAAGGAACAAAGAATGTTCTTCGTGAATATAAAGAGCCTGAGAATAGTTTAATTTACATTGATAATGACATGAGTCAAGCGGTATTGCTTTCGTGTTTGTTATTTGAGAATGAGGATACTTTGGCTTCATTGAAAGATATTGAAAACACAGGAATACTTGGTTTAAGGCGTTTCACTATTTATTTAACAAATCAACAATTTGCGTTTCAAGAAAATACTGAAAAAAATGTATTTGATTTATTAGAGGGTTTTACTGATGATATTAGAACGAAAAAGAGATTACCGAAACAAATTGAGAAATTAAAAAAATGCGCAACAAGTTGGTTTTCTAATAAAGATGTTATCTCATTAGACTTTTATGTAAATGAAGCAACTAAGGAAGCCTTTAAAACTCATTTTGGAAGTGCATTTGAACTATTTCAGTTATTCCATTTATTATATTTACTTAATAATCACTTTGTAAAAAGAGATGTAATTGAAGACGTTTATCAATCAAAAGGAAAATACACTGATTGGAAGATACCAGTGGGAGGACCAGCTGATGATGCATTTTACTTCATAGATTATTATGTCATTAAACAGGAAAAGAAATCCAAAAAAATATTTGATTTATTATTAAGAGATCTGAGTGATGGTGAACATCAATTTTTACATGCAACAGGAATATGTTTAATGCTTAAAAACAAACGAACACTATTACTTCTTGATGAACCTGAAACACATTTCAATCCTAGTTGGAGGGCTAAATTCATTAAGATATTAAATGATAGTATTGAAGCTAGCCATGATAAATTAGAAGGAGAAGACAAAAATGGAAAACCGAAAGAAACAGAAGGTAATATTCATTTACGAAAAGATATTATTCTTACGTCTCACTCGCCATTTATTATTTCAGACTGTATGCCAGATAACGTAGTATTATTTGAAAGAAAGGATGATGGAGCAGTAACTGCAAAAAAAGTTTCAGAGATAGATAGCTCATTTAATACATATGGAACTTCTGTTGAGCTGATATTAGATAGGTTATTTAATTATAGACAAAGTATAGGAGATTTAGCATTTTCAGAATTTGAAAAAATTAATTTTGAAAATAAGGATGTTGATTTTGAAAAAGAAAAGTTGAGAAAACTGGGCGAATCGATAGAAAAAGATATGGTATTAGCTAGGTTAAACAGAATTTCATTGAATAATTAAGATGTTAAGAACTTATACCCCTATAGTTCATCCCATAGCAACTTTAAATGGAATGTTAGAGCATTTAATTTGTGAAGTATGGTGTAAAGCATCTCCTGAAAATAGTTGTTTAGATTTACTTAGTATCGAATTTAAGAAACTTTACAATCACTTAGATTGGTTAAAAAAAGAAACTGATATCATTTTTGAAAAGTGT